>NZ_NPEF01000021.1:0-26112 GCF_002811955.1 Leptospira ellisii | reverse complement strand
CCGTCGTAGTACGCGCGATCGGATCTATCTCGACGAATGCGAAGGCGGTCTGCGACATTCCGTAAATTTTACCGTTAGGCGCTATCGCACCTCCCGCCCATTTGAACGTAATCCCCGGCGCGGCGCCCATCGTCGTAACGCTGTTCGTCTTCGGATCGATCTCCGCGAATATATTTCCCCGATTGGGAATTCCGTATATCTTTCCGTTAGGACCCAGAACCCCTCCCGCGTAATCCGCGTTTCCGGGGCTGCCGCCGAATTCGAGTTTTGTCTGAGCGATCGGATCGACGGAAGCAAAGCTCGTTTTAAGATTTGGAAGAGGGTAAATTTTTCCGTTCGGAGCCAAGGAACCTCCCGCATACGGAATAAAAGTCGTGATGTCGTATGTACCGACGGTTTGTGTGTTCGGATCCAACTCGAAAAACGAAGTTCCGTTCAACGGAATTCCGTGGATCTTTCCGTCAAAAGCCAGAACTCCTCCGAACCAACCCGGCGCAGCGATCGTTGGAGGGGTCGCAAAAGGAGTCGCGGTCCTAGCTTCCGGATCCATCTCAACAAAACGATTCGAGCCGCTCGGTATCGGATAGATCTTTCCGTTTTCCGCAAGAACCCCTCCGTTAAAAGCGAAAAATCCGGGGGAAATGCCGAACGTGGAAACGCTCGGAGGAGCCGAACTGCCCAAGGCAGCCTGCTTCTTCAGTTCCTTCTGAAGACGATTCCACGAGGAAGGTTGTATGACGACGTCCATAGTTTCGGAACAAATGCTTCGCTCCTCTTCCGGAGGACTGAAAAGGGAGGAATGAGAAACACAATCCCCGCCGAAACCGAGAGCGTTCGAACGGCAATTGTAGATTAAAAAATCGAATATCGCGTCGCGGGAAGGATCGGCAGGAGCCTCGATCTTGCATCCG
Source organism: Leptospira ellisii (assembly GCF_002811955.1). Classification (GTDB taxonomy): domain Bacteria; phylum Spirochaetota; class Leptospiria; order Leptospirales; family Leptospiraceae; genus Leptospira; species Leptospira ellisii. Next base: position 25,201 of record NZ_NPEF01000021.1, on the reverse strand, counting down.
CCGGAAGCCGCAACACCGGCTAACAACGATATTACGATCAAAAACGGACGCGTCAAACGGAGATCGAAGCGCATAAAAAGACGCCGTCAGTTCAGAGTATAAGAGGGTTTTTTGAACAACTGAGCCTCTCTGAATTTTTTCGGCGACATTCCCGTTTCCCGCAGAAACGCCCGGTGAAAAACCGAATTGGAATTGAAACCCACCGCGTTTCCGACCGATATCACCGAACGGCTCGGATCGTTGATCAGGATCGCCTTAGCTTCCTCGACGCGGAACTGATTGATATAATTGTTGAAGTTGATTCCCTTATGGTCGTTCAGATAGGAGGACAATTGATGCACCGTCACCCCCAACTCCTCCGCCACGCTCGGAAGACGGATATCCTCGTCCAAATAGATGCGTTCCTCGCTGATCAGATACGTCAGCTGTTTTTCGAGGGCCTCGATGTCCACGTCGTTTAACAGCGATTTTTTGATGACGTTCTTCTGAACTTCGGAAACCGGAACCTGCTCCGCTAGAAAATCCTGGAAATAAACGGTGACGAAATAGAAGTATACGATTTCCAAAGTGGTGAACACGCCCGAATACAACACGAGGAGTTTCTGCTCCATAACGATTCCCAAAATCTCCAAAAAGGAGCATACGGAAACCGTCAAAACCAAACCGGCGAGCACCCTGGATTTTACGGTTCTAAAATCGAAAACGCCGTGTTGGAACATCCGATACAACGCGACCCCGACATAGGCGATCACGAATATATCGGTCAGATAAAGGAATAAACCGAATTCGAATCGGCTTTGTTGATCGTATAAACTCGCGATCGGAATGGACAATACCACAGGAGGAACGAGATTCCAATAATGTTTGGAAGGTAATTTGGAATGGCCGGAAAAGACCATGATCGATATCAGATAAACGAGAATTCCGCTCGTGGACAAAGCGAGCAGATCGATCTGAAACAGGAACCGTTTCATCCAATTATAAGATACCGCATTGATCGTATTCTCGTCCAAATACTGAAACACCGCCGTAAGAGTCAAAAGACCCGCCACAAAATAATCGATTTGCTTTCTGGCCTTAAGCAAACGACCCGCTCCGATAATCAGAGCGAAAAAAGCGCCGAACCTGGATATCTCAATCAGCAAATCTTCCCGTAGTAACCAATCTATAGTGTTAACCATATTCAACTTCCAAAAGCGAATTTCTTTTTTATAATTTCAGCTTACTCTTAAATCCCGATTTCCTATCCATATCGAACGTTCCAAAGAATCGTCTTATCCTTGTCGTCGTTAGGAAGGCATTCATAAGACCAACAAAAATAGGCGGATTATTTTTCACTCCAAAGATATTGCCTATCATTCGAAAGGAACCACCGACGCCGAAAGAGGAATGAACATCCTCGTTTGATACATATAGTTTTCCTTACGTTAGCTTCTTTCCTTCGATTTTTTAGTATTTCCTTCCCGATCCGGTCTTTCGCTCATATCTTCTCGGAGGAAACCAGCATAGGATCCCCTAAAATCGGAAACAAAAGATCCGTTTCCTTCTGCAATCTAAGCAACAAAGACTCCACCAACTCGTTCGAATCCTCGACGAACGATTCCGGCTTCTCCAGAATTTTGGATGGAAGGGACCAATTGGTTACGTATTTTCTAATTTGATTTTTCAATTCGTTGCGCGAAGACCGTTCGCAGAATCCGAATTCCGTGCTTCTCAGTTCGATCTCCGGAAGTATTTCGAAAAGGATCAGGTTCGATTCGGTCATAATATGTTCGCTGAATTTCGCGTTTATGCTCGCAAGGATGTCGATCACTTCGCTAACCCTCTTCTCGACGGATTCCGTCCTTAAAATCCTCGTCAATTCCAGCGCCAATCGCTTTAAACCTGCGTTCTGTCTTTTATAAATCTCGCTCTGCATTTCCTACCTCGGTATATTCTATGTTTATGATTCGCTTATATGTTTTTGTCAGAATTTCTTATTTGCACCGATTTTAGGTTGAGAAGATCGGAGGAATCGATCAGGGATTTCGCGATCATAAGGCTCTCGCTCGTGATCGACGATATCTCGGAGATCTGCGTTTCCATACCGGAATTCGCGCTTTTGTGCTGTTTGATCGAATTGTAGATTTCGTCCGATTTTTTATCGATCTGGTCGCTACTGTATTTGATCCTTTCGCGCTTTTGTGTCTGCAGATCCACGAGCGAGCCGATCTCGTCTCCGGAAACCTTCAGACTTTCCAGATCGTTGAGGATGAAATCGTACAATTCCATGGAACGTTCCACGAGGGAATGGCCGTTGTTCGACTCCTGTATACTTTTTTGGATCAAGGATTCGATCGTTTTCGCGCTTTTATCCGTCTCGGCGGCGAGAATCCCGATCTCCCTCGCCACCACGGAAAAACCCCGCCCGTAGGCGCCGGCGCGCGCGGATTCGATTGCGGCGTTTAACGCGAGTAAGTTGACCCTCTCCGAAATCTGCTTGATCAGAGCCGTGATCAGTTTCATTTCGCGGGAATTCGTCTCGATTTTTGTGACGCTTTCGGCGAGCATCTGAATGGTTTGAAAACCCGTTTCGATCCTGCCGTGCATCGAATTCAATCTGTTCAACGAGGTCGCGACCGCCTCTCCGATACGATCCATCATCTCGTCGAGTTGCCTTATCTCCACGTTCATCGAGGAAACGAGGACATAATATGCGTCCGAATTCCTGTCGATGCTGCTGATTTCGCTACGTATCGAGTTTGCGAGGGAATGAATTTCCCGTAGGCGCCCGTGTTCGTCGCTGATATTCGAATTCAGTCTATGCGAAACTTCGCGGATCGTATCTACGATCTCCGCGATTTCGTTGAAATCCTCCCGTATGCGGTCGGTTTTCTCCTTCTGATCGGATCCGTATTTACCGAGCGTTTCAGCTAACGAACGTAAGGCGGGAATATCGCGAAACTCGTCCTCCGTTACCGCTCTAAACTGAAACGACTCGTTTCCTATTTTCCGGTTCAAAATGGAAATTCTGCGCGTGAACCGTTCCGACTGAACGTGGGAAAAAACCGATAAAACAAACAGAAATACCAGACTGATTTCGCCGAAGATTTCGAAAAGTTTCAGATTGAATTCGTGCTGCCTCGTCCAATCGTTGCTCATACTTTCCAAAGTCTTATGCAAGGACTCGTTTTCGTTTCTTAAAAAGGAAGCGCCGGATTCGGAGACTCCGTACGTCCGACGCGACGCGACCCGACCCGGAAGAATCTCCTCGTAAACGTACTTCGCTTTTTTCAACTGTTCTATTCTGTGCGAATAAAGATCCCGCGCCGATTGGTAGCCGTTTTTCAATCTGAGAAACGTAAAACCGAATAGGCAAAGATAAAGGAGCGCGACGCAGGTCAGCAGAACCTTGGGATTTTTCGCAAGACTTCGCAATTGACTAAATGCTTCCTTCAATCGCGGTTTTCGCGACGATCTGATAGACGTCGGTCCATAACCGTTTTAATCTAGGGGTGAATTCGTTTCCCAATCCTTGCTGCAGCGTCGCCAAAAGCGCCGCGCCTACGACGTCGTAATCGGAAGGTCTCACTCCGTATTTCACATGACGTTTCCCCATATCCTGGATCACCGGAACCAAACTTCCGAGATTGTCCAGCCCGGAAACGAGGGTGCGAAGCATAACCATGAGCTTCCTTCCCTGTTCCGCCATGTCCCCTTTGAACAGGGATTTATAAGAAGGTTCTAATTCGAAAAGTTTTCCGTAGAAAAGCGCGGCTACTTCTTCCTTTTGGGAATATAATTTTTCGAAACTGGTGCGCACAAGTTCGATCTCTTCGTTTTTCAGCATCCGGTGGTACCTCAGATTTTTTCCGGATTGTATCAAACGAAATTTCGATCACAAGCAGATTTTAAACTTCCGATCGAAGCCGAACTTTCATCTTAATTCAATCGATATTGTAAAACAGTAATAATATCGTTTTATAATTATGTGCCACAATCGTTTCATTTTGAGTTAGTTGAGAATCCTTTTGCTGACCCCGCGACGCGATCTCCGACCGGAGATATAAAAACGGAACGGGAAGGAACCGAAACGCGATCATCTTCGGTCAATTTTTATCGGATTTAGTGATTGATAAAAATCTCTAAAATAAAGACACCGTTCAAAGGTACTGCTCATGGAAACGAAATCCGATCCTATTCGATATCAAACGAACGATATGAAACTCAAAGTCGAGCACATATCCTCCGCCGGAACCCTACCCGGACCGGCCGTGATCATTCAGATTCAGGGGGAAATTAATATTTTCTCGGCGAAAAAACTCAAGGACGCCTTTAACGAAGCGATCGACAACGAGATTTACATTCTTCTAATAGACGTTTCCGCCGTAAAAAGTATGGATTCTTCCGGGATTGCGTCGTTCATCGCCGCTCATGCGCGCCTCGGTAAAATACCGAACGGAGGTCTGGTTCTCTTTTCCCTCACGCCCGAAATCGAGAAGATGCTGGAATTGACGAGACTCAAGTCCCTGCTTCGCACCGCGACCGACCTCTCCGAATCGATCCGCTTATTCGCCAAATAGGCTCTTTCCCACTACGGCTCTTATCGATTTCGGAAAGAGCCGGATTCTTTTTTTATCCGCATTCCTAAGGATTATGACTTTTTTTTTGCGAAGACATTTCCCGATCACGATTACTAAGTTTTTATAACGCCGGACTATTGGACTTATAAGTCCGTTTTTCAATTATAATCCTCCCTGATAGACTGAATGGACATAGGTCGGGTGCAAATGTCCAATAACGTTCAAGTTTCTCCTCTCATCTTAAGAAGAGCGATCAAGTTCTGCTCGGATAATTCCAAAGAAGGCATCGTGCTGTTTTCCAAAAAATGGGAGACGTTATATACGAATACCACGTTCGACGAACTGCTCCAATCCCCTAACTTTCCGAGCATATACGAAGCGCTTCTAACGCATTTTAAGACTTCCAAGGAAATACGTTACGATAAGGAGATAGGACTCTCCAACATTCTCCTCGAATCGGGAGTGATCGACGTGGGATATTTCAACGATATGACCCTGATGTTAAACTTCATCGTACATGATTTGGAGGAAGTGAACGCGCTCCGGTTTTTGACCGTCAGACAGAATTTATCCACCGATTCCAAGGAATCGTTCTATCAGGATCGGTTTACGGGACTTCCGAACAAGAACTATTTCCTATCCATCTATAGCAACAACCGGATCTACAACAATAAATCCAAAAAGGATTACTTCCTGTATCTGATCTCGCTTTCCAATCCCGATTCGATCCTGAACAAAGAGGACAATTTTTATTACGAATCCATCGCGCTCAAGATCGCCGATCGTCTGAAAAAATATATTTCCAAAGGGGATCAGATATTCAGACTCGGGCCCGAACGTTTTTTGATCGCGACTTCCAATATGGAATCCGAATTGGAGGCGGAATGGTTCGCCGAATGTATCATACTTCTTTTTTCCTTTCCCTTCACGTATAGGGAGCGGGAATTCCATCTAAACGCGAACGTAGGTTACGCCCAATTCGATCAACTCGCCAATTCAGATCTGAATTCGCTCCGGATTTTGGAGGAAGCGGTGCAACAATCCTCCCTGATCGGGCCGAATTCCTTTTATCACTACGACCGCAAAACCATAGAACAGAACGCTACGCGGGCCAAAATCGAAATCGATCTGCGGAAGGTGCTGAACCGAAACGAATTGGAGCTCGCGTATCAACCCATACTCGACGTGAGACAAGACTCGATCCTCTCCATGGAGGTGCTTCTGCGCTGGAATCATCCCGAAAAGGGGAAACTGATGCCGGCAAGTTTCATTTCGATCGCCGAAAGTTCCAGCTTCATAAAAACCATCGGGGAATGGCTGATCTGGGACACTTTGAAATCATACAACACCTCCATACTTAAAGAAAATCAAATATGCATATCTTTGAATATTTCCGTTAAACAGCTGCACGATAAGCAGATATTCAACGTATTGAAGGAAGCCACGGATTTTTACGGAATTTCGCCCAACTCGATCATTCTGGAGATCGTCGAGGATTCCTTCGACACCAACCTGGTCAAGGTCAACAAAATCATCTCCCTTTTGAAGGAATACGGATACAGGATCGCCATAGACGACTTCGGTAAAGGTTACTCCTCTTTGGGAAGGCTTCAAACCCTTCCGGTGGATTACATAAAATTGGACAAGGTATTCCTGTTCAATTACTTCAAATCATCGAGCAAGACGATCATCTCTTCGCTGATCAACCTGATCCAGGCCATGGACAAAGCGATCATCGTCGAGGGCGTCGAAAATCCGAATCAACACGAACTATTACGGGAACTCAATTGCAACTTCGCTCAAGGTTTCCATTATTCGTATCCCTTGGAGGCGTCGAAGGTGGAAGAATACGTAAAATCGAAATTCAAACAAAAACTCGTCAGGAATTAAATCATGGAACTGATACCCAAACTTAAATCCCAGCATCTTATAGTAAACGAATACGCATACCAGATAGAATCCGAAATGGACAAACCGAATCCGAACATCGGACATCTGGTGGAGTTGTTGTCCATATTTTCCGCAACGCTGCTTTTTCACCTTAATCTCGAGGACATGGAGTTGTATCTCAAGATGGAGAACTACACCCACAATTCCCCCACGCTCGTTGCCCTTTTCGAACAGTACAGTAAACATATGTTCGGGCTGAAGGACACTCTGCTCGATTACGCGAGCAAATACTCCGATCCGCTCACGATCGAGATGAACATCTCCAGCTTCCGCAGCGAAACCGCCGAGATCATGAATCATCTGAAAAACAGAATCGATCGGGAGGAATCGGAGTTCTACCCTTTGATCGAGGACGTTCTGCGTAAACTTTCGGCGGAATCCGAAACCGTATAAACGCATACGCCGTCCAAAAACATAAAGTTTCCGGAATATACATAGCGGGACGAGTTTCCTTTTCACGATGTCGTTTAATAACGAATCGTTTCCTTAGAGGATTTTCGTCCGAAAAGAACCGATTGCTGCGGAATTATAAATAGTTTTGATTCTGTAAAAACGACATTCCCGATACACGCCTCGTTCCCGCCAAAACATTAAGTATTTATAATGCAAACTTTTGTATTTTAATAAAATACTTGAAAATTGTTCCGGATATAAAAAAGAATGAGTCCGTAAAAACAGGACATGTAATCCGTACCATCGGGAATGAAAACAAAAATCAAGAAGTTTATAAAAATCTAATGTTGGAGAACTTTTCGAATCCGCGAAAGGGTCGTTTTCACCGAGGATCCCTGTTCGGTTTCGGAAAGGCGAATAAATATTATGAAAAATTCATATACAAAGACTTATCCCCGCGTTTTAGCCGCGTTTTTTATTTCTTTTCTGGGTATCTCCTGTTTAGGCGACAGGAATTCCTCGAGTTTTTCGTTGAAAGCGGTCCTAAACCTTCCGGGGTTTCTCGCTCCCGGCGTGGACTTGACTCCGCAAAGCGTGGGCGGAACCATTTCGGGATTAACGGGCACCGGACTCGTTTTGGAAAACGAAGGTGAAACGCTGACGATATCCGCCAATGGCCCCTTTCATTTCACGAAAAAAACGAGCGGGGGCTCCGCGTTTGCGGTTACGGTCCGTCAAAATCCGATCGCTCCTCCGCAGATTTGTTCGGTGGGAAACGGAACCGGTTTGATTTCTTCCCGACCGATCGAAAACGTCCAAGTGATCTGTTCGACGAGCTCCTACCGCGTCAGAGGAACCGTGTCCGGTCTTTCGGGAAGCGGACTCGTCGTTAAAAACAACGGAAGCGATCCCACTTCAATTTCGTCTAACGGCACTTTCGCGTTTGCGACTTCGGTTGCAAGCGGAGGAACGTACAACGTTACGGTTTCGCAGAACCCCTCCTCGCCTTCACAAACCTGTTCCGTTACCAACGATTCCGGCATGGTCGCCGGCGCGGACATCACCAACGTGACGATCACTTGTTCCACGAGCGCGTTTGCAGTGGGAGGCAGCGTCAGCGGACTCGTCGGGAACGGACTCGTGATCAAAAACAACGGAACCGATCCGATCACGCTTTCTGCGAACGGAACGTTCTCCTTCGGAACTTCCGTCGCGAGTGGTTCCGACTACACGGTTACGATTCAGCAGAATCCGACTTCTCCCGCACAGCTTTGTACCCTGAGCAACGATACAGGCACGATCTACTCTTCGAACGTAACGAACGTGGGAATTTCCTGCGGACCGGCCCTTTATTTCGTGGGCGGCAGCGTCTCGGGACTGGGCGGAACCCTGACTCTGAAGAACAACGGAGGGGATTCCACCGCAATTTCGTCTAACGGATCGTTTAAGATGACGACTCCGATCGCGGATTCTTCCTCTTATTCCGTTTCGATCGCGGGACAACCTTCGGGACAAACCTGTTACGTCTCGCAGCCTTCCGGAACCGTCGCGGCGGCCGATGCCAATTCCATACTGATCCATTGCGTGAACGGAGTCGCGTTAGGCACTCTTGTAAGCGGCAACAGCCTTGTGACCTCCCTTCCGTTGACTCCGTATGTGGAGAATCCCACTACCAATTCCGTGGATTGGTTTATGGGAGATCCGGGCGGTGACCCGGATACGATGTTGGACGGATACGGATTCGCCTCCGGCCAGACTCCGATCGGAAGACTTTCGAACATGTATCATATTGCGACGGACGGAATCTTTCTTTATGTTCCGGATTATTCCACCACGACGCCGACGGACGGAACCGTGCGCAAAGTCGATCTCGCGAACCGGATCGTATCGACCCTACCGATCACGATCGCAAGACCGAGAGGGATTACGACGGACGGAATTTTTCTCTATATCACGAGTCAAAACCATTTCATCGTAAAATACAATCTGACGGACGACAGCTACTCAACGATCGCCGGTCTTTCGGGAACTTCCGGAACGACCGACGGAGCGGGCGGTTCCGCAAGATTCAACACCCCTCGGGGAATCGCGACCGACGGAACGTATCTTTACGTGGCGGACAGTCTGAACAACAAGATCAGAAGGATCAGAATTTCGGATAACACGGTCACTACGATTGCCGGTAGCGGAACGGCGGGATCCTCGGACGGAGCGGGAACGACGGCGAAGTTCAATCAGCCGGGACATCTTGTCTACGATTCCGATACGTTGTATGTGGCGGACACCAATTCCAACAATATTAGAAAAATCGATCTTACCACTTCTCCTGTCACGGTCACTACGATCGCGGGGGATCCTGCGGGAACGAGCGGAAACGTGTTCAATTCCACGGGCACAAACGCGCGACTGTTAAAGCCCTTCGCGATCACCTTCGACCGATACCATCTCTACGTCAGCGACGGAACGACGCTTATCAAAAAGATATCCAGGACCGCTCCTTACGCGGTGACGAATTTTCTCGGCTGTTCTCCGATTCCTCCGAATTTAGGAACGACCGCTTCGGGAGGTCCGGACGGAGGAACGATAGGAACCTGCGAAAGCGAAGAGGGAAGTTTTTACAGCCCCAAAGGATTGGTCTCCAACGGCCGAAGTCTCTTCGTGGTGGACATGCATCCTTACATGCGCGTAATTCGAAAGGTGGATTAGGAAAGACCGGGAACTCAGAAAAATTACGCCGTTCTTTTTTGCTTGTACTTTTTCGGCGTTTCGCTAATCTAAGCGCATGCGGGAGCATACTCCGGGGAAAAAGGCGTTTCTCGTCGGCATCACCGGGATGATCGGCGGAGGCAAAAGCACCGCCGCGAAAATTCTGCAGGAATCGGGCGCGTTCGCGATACACGCGGACAATTTAGCGAAACGTTATACGTCTTCGGAGTCCCCCATTCTTTCCGAATTGGTGGAACTGCTGGGTTCGGAAATTCTCGACGGAGACGGAAACCCCGATCGGAAAAAAATTTCCGACGTCGTCTTTAAGGACAAGGAAAAACTGGACGGTTTAAACCGGTTGATTCATCCGAGGGTCCGCGCCGATTTTCTGAAACTTCTGGAAACGGAGGCCGCGGGAAAATTGGTCGTCTGGGAAGTTCCCCTCCTTTTCGAAACCGACGCGTATACCCTATGCGACGCGACCGTCACGGTGGACTCGGACGAGGAAGCCTCGATTTTGCGCGTGATGGAACGGGACGGAATGAAAAAAGAGGAGGTATTGGCGAGAATCTCCAACCAACTTCCCCTTTCGGAAAAACTGAAAAAAGCCGATTATATAATATCCAACAAAGGGGATTTGGAATCCCTTCGGGAAGAATGCGGGCGTCTTTATACAACTTTATCAGGAAGAATGTCATGAAGGAAAAGATTTTTTACGTAATCAATCTGGATAATAAGAGAATTCTAATACTCTCTCTGTTTTTACTCGGTCTTCTGTGTTCTTTTTTCTTTCTGGGCGTTTCGGTGGGAAAAAAACGCGCGGGCAGTGCCGAAGAATCTCTGGCGTTAAACGACATTAGAAATCCGGAAATTCAAAGTGCGATCCCGTTTTCCGAGCCGGGACAGATTCCCGCGGAAGGGAACGATACCTCCTCGGCTCGGGAAATTCCCGCGGCGAGTTCCGCTTCCCCTTCCGGCCCAAACCGTCCGGATTCGGTCGCCTTCAAAAACATTCCGCCGGCTCCCGAAGTAGTAGAATTCAAAAAATCGAATAACGTCTCTTCGTCGGCTTCCGAAAGGGAATCCAAATCGGAACCGGAAACCCTCTCCGTTAAGGAACCGGAAGGTTCCAAAGAATCGAAAAAAATCAAACGCTCCGAGGAGAAAAAATCGAAACGCGTTTCCGCAAAAACTCAGGAATCGGAAGAATCGAACGGATATTCGCTTCAAGTGGCCGCTTTTAAGGAAAAGGAAAAAGCCGACGAGTTGAAAAAAACGATTTCCGGAAAAGAGAAAAATACGAAAGCAACCGTCAAAAGATCCAGAAACGGATATTATACGGTACGTTTTGGCTCCGCTTCGTCTAAAAAAGAAGCAGAAGGATTGGCGAGTAAGCTGCCCGCAAAATTGAGATCCGGAGTCATCGTAGTCAAGGATTGATTTTTATATTGACCTTCTTCGCGTAGCCTAAGAAATCTGTTTCTGAATTACGAATGGATCAACACGTGTTAGAGCTAACGCGCAAAGCGGTGGTAAGCGCTACGATCGATAGGCTTCGCACAACGTATTCGGATCTTCTGACGACCATCAAAGGATACGACGGAATTCCCAATTTTTTCGAGCATAACCTTTATTCCCCTTCGAACAAGGAAGAGAGGGATAACGCGTTGGAAAGTCTTTACGAAAAGTTAAAGACCGTCGCCGGGAAATCCATGACCGACAACATACATCAGATCATTCTGCTAAACCGACTTACCGATTCCCTCGACTACGATACCGCCCAGGTCGTCATCGAAAACAATCTGATGGAGGACGGCGTCATCTCCCGCGACAATCTATATGCGGCCATGGGGGAAACCGACCGTTTCGAAGACAGAAGACGGCAGATTCAAATGGTGGGAAACACGCTCCGCTTCTTCTTCTCCCTCTCCAAACTTCCCATGATCAAACTCGTAATGGCTCCGATCAAAGTGGCGGCGTCCATGGTAGGCGCGACCTCCCTAGTGGAGACGATGGAAGCGGGTTACGATCTATCGAGTAGAATCCGGGATCTCAATCCGTTTATCGAGGCCTTTTTGGATCGGGAAACCCGTCTGATCGGCAAACTCGAAACGGGCAATCCGGTCGGCGAACTTTCCAATTAAAAACGCACCCGGCGATCCGGGGTTTCAGAACATCTTCGACGATCTCAGCGTATTTTTGAATTCGTTCGTATATTCCGTTTTTCCGATAGGATTAAGATGGGAAGCGTCGAAAAACAGATCCGGTTTCGTTTCGAAATATTCCGGTTTTAAACGTATATGCGCGGCCGAATAAGTCTTGGCGATTTCCGCGAGCCTCGAACGTATCGGCGCGAATTCGGCGGCGTCTTCCGCGGAGAAACGATAGTTCGGAGTTTCGAGAAGGATCGTCCGTATTCCGTGGAGTTTCGTTAACTTTAGAATTTCATGAAGTTCTGAAATTAAAGCGGGATCCGCCTCCGGAGTGAAGGTTTCGTATTGTTTTTTCCACACTTCTACCCTTTCGTCCTTCGGCGGTTCGATCGCGCCCAAACTCCACCGGAACGCCGAGGAAAGATATTTATCGTATAACTTGGAAAATACGAAATGCGAAAACGAATTCAGGGAATACGCGTGCGAACCGCGGAAGACCGCGTATTCCGCGGTCGATTCTTCGGCGCGGATCTTACGATCCAGGAAATCGACGAACCACCCCTTATGATAATATCCCTTTACGGATTTATAAGCGGAGTCCGGATATCGACCGCGATGAAAGACCAGTTTGTCCGTTTCCAATACGATCAGCGCCGGAAGTTCGTTACGATTGACGCGGACGAACTCGGAGATCATTTCCTTTCGGAGAACGAGATCCGCTCCCGGAACGTTGAGAAGATGAACCCGTTTATCGATTCCCGCTCCGAGTTCCGCCGGATCCAAATCCCAAAGTATATGACTGGAGCCGACGATCAGGACGTCGGCGGGTTTGAAGTTCTTCGCCATCGAAAACATCTTGTCGTATTGATTAAATAAAAGCGAATATAGGATCCTGTCGGACGAAACTACGGACAAGAAAAGGACGATCAACGAGCCCGCATAACGCAGCGGTTTAGAATTGGAAATAGATGAAACTCGATCCATAAAAAACGCCTCCCGTAAGTATGAGGGCGATGAAAATTCCCGCCACGATCCAATCGACATGTCTCTTCCAACCTTCCTTGGCCCTTTCCCAAATCGGAAACGACGTCTCCAAAAGAAGAAAAAGAACGATCGCGAAGATGCCCGCTTTTTTTTGGAATTCAACGATCAGATCCAGGGGCGCTCCGGACGCGGATTCCCAAATTCTCCGCAGGATAACGTGGGCGATTTCGATCGACTTCGCCCGGAAATAAACCCAGCTAAAAAGGACGCAGTGAAACGTGATAAGAACGCCGATCCATCGGAATGCGGTTTTAGCGAATATCTCCGATTTTAGGTAGCGGCGGAGAAGGGTCTCCGAGGCGAGATAAACCCCGTTGCATAATCCCCAAACGACGAAGGTCCAATTCGCCCCGTGCCAAATTCCGGACAACCCGAAAACGATCAATAAATTTCGAATATGCCGAAACGTTGATACTCGATTACCGCCCAAAGGTATGTAGACGTAGTCGCGGAACCAGGAGGAAAGCGAGATATGCCAGCGGCTCCAGAATTCGGAGACACTCGCGGAAAAATACGGGCGATCGAAGTTTTTCATCAGATCGATTCCCAAAATTTTGGCGGTTCCGATCGCGATGTTGGAGTAACCGGCGAAGTCGCAGTAGATCTGAAAGGAGAAAAAATAAGTGGCCCACAGAAGATCGGCCCCCGATTTTCCGGACGGGTCGTCGTACATAGCGTCCACGAAGACGGACAATCGGTCCGCCACGAACAACTTCATTAGAAAACCGTAAACTATGTATTTCAAACCCTTTTCCGCGTTTTCGAAAAGAAGTTTGTGTTCACGATGGAACTGGGTCATAAGATGATGCGCGCGTTCTATGGGGCCCGCCACCAACTGCGGAAAAAACATCACGTAAACCCAGTAGTATCCCAGATGACGTTCGGCCTTGATTTTTCCCTGATAAACCTCCACGATATAACCCATGGATTGGAAGGTGTGAAAGGAAAGCCCGATCGGAAGAACGATGTTCAACGGAGAAACGGGCAGATCCGAAACGAACAGGAATCGATAAACCGCCCCCGTGTTGTCCAGAAGAAAGTTGAAGTATTTGAAGAAGATCAGGATTCCGACGTTCGAGACAAGACTGAAAATTAAAAACAGTCTGCGTTTAGGACCCGACGCGCCCTCGATCCAAAGCGCGAGATAATAATCCAGTATGATCGTAAACGCGAGAATCAGGATATAGGCCGGAATAAAGGCCATATAAAAATAACAGCTGGCGAGTAAGAGCAGGATCCAGCGAAAACGGAAGGGGAGAAAAAAGTAAATCGCGACGACGACCGGGTAAAATACGAGGAAGTGGATCGAGTTGAATAACATGGAACGTTCTTTTATAAAACCCGTCGGCTCGGAATGGCGACGTTCGTATCGATTCGGTTAAATCAGAATTCGAAATTCGCCGTAATTGTAAAGTCAAATAAAAGGAAGGTTATATGCGAGTAGAGGGACTCGAACCCCCACACATTTCTGCACCAGAACCTAAATCTGGCGTGTCTACCAATTCCACCATACTCGCGCGGTCTTTCCAATGTTCGTCAAGTCCCGACGGAGTCAAGCGGAAAGAAACGGAAAGTAAAACCGGGGAGTTCCTACGTCGAGGCCGCTTCGATTTCGTTGGACAGCGATTTCAGAATCGGGCAACTGGGTCTGTGGTCCCCTTTACAATTCTGCGCGAGATGTTTCAACGTGTCGGCCATCTCCCTAAGTTCCGCGATCTTGTTCTCTAAAGTTTTGAGATGGGCCAAGGCCAGCGACTTCACTTCCGAACTTGCTCGACTCTGATTTCTCCAGAGTCCGACGAGTTTTTTGATCTCCTTCAAGGCGAATCCCATATTCCTCGCCCGTTTGACGAACCGGAGAATGTGCACGTCGTCGGAAGAATAAGTCCTGTAACCGGAATCCTTTCTCCTCGCCTTGGGAATCAAACCGATCGATTCGTAATGTCGTATCTGTTTCGCGCTCACACCCGACTCTTTGGAAACTTCGCCTATGTTCATAAGGATCGATCCTCGTTTTACTTTTTAGTTAGACCCCGTTTCGATCGTACGGACGACGAGATCCGACTTCGGAACGGAACGGCATGCCAGAATATAACCGTTCCGTTTTTCCTCGTCCGTCAACGCAAAACGGTTATACGACAAAAACTCCACTTCTCCTTCGACAAGGAGAATTTTACAAACGCCGCAACGACCGAAACGGCAGGAATACGGGAGTTCGATTCCCGTTCGTAAGGCGACCTCGAGAACCGTTTCGGTTTCCTGCGGCTGTCGGCGGCTCTTCGGATCGGGAAGGTTGATTCTAAAATTCATATTCGAAATTCTAAACCTTCCCCTTTTGGGAAGGTCAAGACGCGCCGAACAAAAAAAATTTTAGAAAATGAAAAATTTTCAGGATCGGGTATTGACCCTCCCATCGTGGTAAGGTTTACCCTTGTTTTTAGGGTCGGTTCCGATGAATCGACGGGAGTGAAATTTATGTTTGAATTTAGAGTGGAAAACATGACCTGCGCCAGTTGCGCCGGAGTCATCACAAAAGCGATCAAAACCGTGGATCCGAACGTTCACGTGAACGTGGAGGTCGCCAGTCAAAGGGTTTTCGTACGAAGCGAACGTTCCGAGCGGGAACTGGCGGATCTGATAGAAGAATGCGGTTACCCCGTTTTGAACGCGTCCTCGGTTTACGAATCCGCGGAAAAAGGGGAAAGATCATGAAGATTTCGTTCTTAAAAACCTGGTCCGTCCTGATTCTTTCGATCGGTATATTCGTACATCAAGATATTCTTGCACATGGGGAACACGAGGCCGGCCCCAACGGAGGAACGATCCGCATGCCGGGCGGGTTTCACACCGAGTTGATCGTCCTAAATGAGGGACTCAAGGTATATCTGCTCGATATCGAATTCAAAAACCCGTCCACAAAAAACGGAGCTCTTCGTGCGAAAATCGTCCAAGGAAAGTCGGAACAACAACTGCAATGCCAACCTCACCCGGACCATTTTTTCTGTCCGATTTCCAAGCTGCCGTCCACGGGCAAAATCGTCCTAAAGGCGACGCGGGAAAAAATGGAAGGAATAGAAGCGGTTTACGATCTTCCGCTTCCCGCCGGAAAACGTTAAGAGGAATTCCGACGGCAAGTTCCGATGTTCTGCGGGGCGTCGGTTTCGGATAAAGGTCGCTTGTGCAAGTACGCGGGGAGTTCCCGCACGGTTTGTCGGTAAAAGTTCGAACGCGCCGGATCAAAGGAATTTCGTTCCTCTCTCGGTAAACTTCGAGCGACGTTCACGATTGTTCCTACAAAGGATGCGGGAACTCCCCGCGCTTCGCGTGCAAAACGGTGAAAATTCGGAATGCCGGGAAAAATCCGCGTGGATGAAAACGTTTTGGCGACGACAAGACGGGATCGAAGAAGACGACAAAACCGATCGGCTCGCTCAGTCTTTCTTTTCGACGACGGATTCGGAAAGTTTCGCAAAAAGAACGGAATACGCTTCCGCAAGTTCTATATCTTCTTTGCGCGTAATTTTGAGATTGAACGGATGAGATTCCACGATCGCGGATTTGATTCCGGCGCTCAACGCCCAGGAACAAAGATCCGTGGGATAGGAATCGACGGAGGATAAAAGCAACGCCTTCACGACGTCTCCGCGGATTCCCTGAGGGGTTTTCATAAAACGAATACGTTCCCGATCCAAAAGAGACACGGTTTGTCCATTAAGTTCTTCTAATACGGTTTCCGAGGTGGGTGCGGCGAGGGTGGCCGCTCCGTTCCGTCGCACGCTCTCGCAAAGCGAATCCAACTCCGATGCGAGAACGAACGGCCTCGCGGCGTCGTGCACCAATACGATATCATCGTTTTGAAGTTCGAGCGCGGACAATCCGCAGAGCATGGAAGCGTGCCTGGAATCGCCGCCTTCCACGATGCGATCCCCTTCCCGCAGATAAGGAGCGCAGACCGTTTCCGTTTTTTCCATCGAATCCGGGTGCGAAACCAATACGATCCGTTTCTGTTTGCCCCAATCTTGGAATCGTTTCAAACTATGAACGAGGATCGGCTCCTGATTCACTTCCAAAAATTGTTTCGGAACGGAAGCGCCCATTCTTGTGCCGGTTCCTCCGGCGAGGATCAATACGTGGATTTTTTCAGAGAGAAACAGGAATTTCATTCTGAAAGATCTGTTCCAAATTCTGACGTTTTCGAATCAGCTGAAACACTCCGTCCGCACCCACGAGTACCTCCGCCGTTTCGGGAAATGAATTGTAATTTTTCGTGGACATGGAGGAACAATACGCCCCCGCGCCTTCCATCACAACATAATCTCCTAATTTAGCTTCTCCTGTTATTCTCGGAACGGGCCCTCCGCCTTCCGCTTGGGTGATCAGATCCCCGCTCTCGCAGCAATGCCCGACGTAGACGTATTCCGCTGTTTTTCCGGAATGTTCCCCTTCCGCGGAAACGACGACTAACGGATGTCTTGCCGCGTAAAGGGAGGGCCTCGTATTCAGGTCCATACCGGAATCGAGTTTGACGAACGTATAACCGCCGTTACCCGTCGATACGACGTCGTCCACCGCGGAAACGACTGCTCCGTTATTCACCATTAGAAAAGAACCGGGTTCTATCTCTAGATGAAGTTGGGTTCCGTATTTCGAGGCGAACTCGCGGAACAACTCAGCGACCGGTTTTCCGATCGTCTGAAAATCGGTGGTCTTTTCATCCTCCATTCTGCCGACCTTAAACCCGCCTCCCAAATCGAGAATTCTACAATCCGGAAAACGGGCGGCGATATCCAGAGAAACCTGTGCGACCGCTCTCCAAACTTCCGGATCGCTTCCGGAGCCGATATGAGTGTGAATTTTGAAAATCTTCAATCCGTATGCGTCGGCTATCTCTTTGACCTTTTCGATGTCTTCGTGCCAAACTCCGAACGAGGAGGTTTTTCCGCCCACGTCCGTTTTTTTCGTATGTCCGGATCCGAGCCCGGGATTAAAACGAACGCTCACTTCCTTCCCGGGAAATAATTTTCCGAAGGATTCCAACTGACGCAGAGAACAGGCGTTGAAGACGACTCCCGACTCCACCAGCTCTTTAAGATCCTTTGCGAGTTCTTGAGAGGTCAGCATGATCTGTTCCGGCTTGAATCCGTAGTGGATCGCGCGCTGCGCTTCGTATTCGGAACTCGCGTCGATATGAATTCCCTTGCGTTTCATGATTTCGAGAACGGTGCGATTGGGATTGGCTTTCATCGCGTATCGTACGGTCAAACCGAAGGCGTTCGGAAAGGAGAGCGCGGTGTCGCAGCTTTTTTCGATTCCCTCTCTGGAATAAACGAAAACGGGGGTTCCGAATTGTTTCGCGATGGAACGCACCTGGGTTTCGGTCAAAAATTTTAATTTTTCTATTGATTGCATGGTGAAACGGACATTTCTAAATGGTTTTAGAACAGGCTCCGCGGGAGTCCCGTTTTTTTAAAGGCATTTTCCGTCATGGCTGGCAAAATCACTCATCTCGAAGTCCTTTCCCAGGTTTGTAAACATCTGGATCACGGAACCGCGGATCAAAGAAAAATCGCGGCGCTCATGCGCGCGGAATCGAACCGCAAGTTCGCCAACATCGGAGCCATCGCGCCGGATATATTTTATTTTTATCATGTTCTTTCGCCGCACAAAACGAAAAGCGCCACCGTGTGGGGAGACATCAGCCATCACAACTCCGTCGCGGAACTCGTGCTGAGTTTTTTGGATCTGATCCTTCAGACCGAAGAGGGAATCCATCGGGATCGTTATATCGCGTTCACCCTCGGTTATATCTGTCACTGCGCCGTCGACATCGTCACACATCCGTATATCTTCTACATCTCCGGGGATTTCTACAACAAGGACAAAAAAATCAGCAGCCGCGCGCAATACAACCACATGCGCGTGGAGAACGCGCTCGATTCCTGGCTGCTCGATTACCGCTGGGGAATGACTCCGAAGGAGTACGATTTCGTACATCACGTGGACGCGATCTTCAAATCGGACAAACGCACTTGGAAGATGGATCCGATGCTCTGGAATTTCTGGCTCAGGGGTTTTAAGGCGACCTTCCCGGAAGAATTCAAAAAACATTATATAGGTTCCGAGGACAAGATCATACCGGGGGATCTGCTGAACGAATCTTTTCTGGGTTATCTGGAATTCCACAGGGTGCTCGATTCGAGAAGCAGATGGATCCGCGGCGCTCTGAAATTCCTGGACCAGATCACGTTTCACAAAGTGCGGTCCTCCGTTCTGATGCTTCCGCTGAAGGAACACATAGACAAGCGGATCATGAACGAGGAAAAGAAAAAATGGAATTATCCGGCGGATCCCTCCATCGTAAGGGAGGATTCCTTCGTGGAACTCATCAACTTCTCCGCGCAGAACGGCAAGGACGCGATGACGCACGCGTGGAATTATCTCGAAAACAAAATGAGCCGCAACGCATTTTTAAAGGAATACCAGGGATACAACCTGGATACGGGACTCCGTTTTCAGGGAGTCGACAGCATGAAGGAATTCTCACCGTTGGAAGAAGTTTGATCGAATATGAAACAAGAACCAGTCAGTTATCTTTTCCGTTTTTTCGTAATTCATTTCCGGGATAAGGTCCTTCAAAAAATCCTGAATTCCCAGGACCCGCTCAAGCAGCTGGTCAAAGTCTGCGCGGGGCTTTTGTTCCTGAACGGATTTCTGTTCGTATTCTCCGTAAAGGATTTGTGGCGCGTCCCGGAATCGAATCAGTATGAAAAACCTTCGGTGCTTTACGGACTCAACGACAAAAACGAATACGAACCCATCGCGGAATTCTACCGTTTTTCGCGCGTCGTATTGAACATCAAGGACCTTCCCCCGGAATCCGACGGCAAACCGAACAAGCTGATCCGCAGTTTCGTATCCACCGAGGACAATAATTTTTATTCTCACTGGGGATTGGATCTAAGGGGAATTTTCCGCGCGTTTATGGTCAACATCCTCGCGGGAAGAATCAAGGAAGGAGCCTCCACGATCACGCAGCAGGTCGCGCGTCTTAAGTTCCTCAACACGGAACGATCGTTTCTGAGAAAGGCGAGAGAGGCATGGCTCGCACTACTACTCGAAGCGGTGTTCGACAAAAACACGCTTATGGAGATTTATCTCAACGAAATTCCTCTCGGGCACGGAACGATCGGGGTCGGAGCCGCGGCGAGATTCTACTTTCGAAAGGACGTCAAGGATCTTACTTGGGGAGAATCCGCCCTGCTCGCGAGTTTGACGACGAGACCGACGGAGTTTTCTCCGTTGGTGAATCCCAACTCCTCCAGCGCGAAAGTCCGGGTCGTCTTTAAAAAGTTCGTGGAAAACGGAATTTTAGACGTCAAAACCGCCGAAAGGGAATACGAGGCTTTTTCAGAATATTATATTACTCTAAACCGTTCTCCGAACGATTCCGCCTTCGGAGACAGGCTCAACCGTTTTCCTTATTTCACCGAATACGTCCGGAAGAATCTCACCCGTTCTATACCGAAAGCGACGTTGTACAGCGGAGGACTAAAGATCTATTCCACGCTGAACATACAACACCAAACCCAGGCGGAAAAGGCGCTTTATGCGGGACTCAAAGCGCAGACCGCTCTTTCCAACCAAAGGACGTTCACGAAAATCGACGCGTTCGACGACGCCTACGGCGAAATCTACGACATCTTATCGATGTTAAACGACGTTCCGGAGTTTAAGTTCAAAATCTCCAGATCGTTGCGCACCTTCAACCGGGCCTGGCAGGAGGATATCCGCGACGAACTGAGCGCGCTCAATCTTCTGACCGGAACCGAATCCTTGGGCGAAGCGATCGAATGGAACTACAGAAGTCAGCAGACGGAGGACTTTCTTCTTCCCGTGGAAGGCGCTTTGATTTCGATCCGACCGGACACGGGATACATCACCGCCATGGTGGGAGGTTCGGGTTTCCGATCCGACAACCAACAGATCCGCGCGTTCCAAGCCTTTCGACAACCCGGCTCGGCGTTCAAACCGCTCGTCTACGCGGCGGCGATGGAATACTACAATCAACATCCCGATCCCAAGAAGAACGTGACCGCGGCTTCCCTCTTCTCCGATTCTCCGCTTCAGTACGTATTAGAAGACGGTGATGAATGGAATCCGTCCAACTACACCGGAGAATATTCAGGATTTATAAGATTGCGCGAGGCCCTCGAACTTTCCAGAAACAGCGTCGCGGTCCGGGTTTTAGAACATACGGGAATCAGCAATCTGATGCCCAACCTGGAGAAAATTCTGCAGATAGAGAACAGGTCCGTTCCCAGGAACTATTCCATCTCCTTGGGAACGTTCGAAGTTTCTCCGTACGAATTGGCGCGCGCCTATGCGGTGATCGCCTCCGGAGGAAAGCAGGTGTTCCCTCTCAGCGTCCTTTACGTGGAGGACGGTACCGGAAACGTGATCAAGGATTTTCGGGAAGAGGCACGCAAACAGGAAAGGAAACAAATTCTTTCCCCCGAGGTTTGTTTTATCCTGACTTCGATGATGGAGGACGTCATCAAAAAAGGGACGGGAACCGGGGCGACCTCGTACGGACTCAGTCGCCCCGCCGCGGGAAAAACGGGAACCACGAACAACTTCCGCGACGCATGGTTCGCCGGATATTCCGCGGAGTTGGTCGGAGTAGTTTGGCTCGGATACGATACGGGAACTCTTTCGATGGGGAAAGGAATGTCGGGAGGGGTTGTCGCGGCTCCGATTTGGGGCAGGTTTATGTCGAACGCTCTTTCCCGGGAAAAATCCAAATCCTTTCATTTCGGAGAAACCGGGGTGGTTCGAAAACAGATCTGCGCGATTTCGGGAAAACTTCCCGGATCACATTGTTCTCAAACCGAAGAGGAATACTTTACCAAAGAAACCGTTCCGAAAGAGGTTTGCGACGATCATCGTGGTGCGGGTTATATTCCCGAGCCGGATCCGCCTTCTTCACAGCAAACGAAAGTGAAAAAGAAGCAGAAAACCAATATTTTCCAGGGAGACGATGATTTGATTCGGTAATTCCGAACAAAAATACTTGTCGTTTTGGAATCGGGTACACAAATAGATTTACGGCGCCGTCCGAAGGATTCGGAAGACGGGGTTTGATTATCAGGAGTTTTAGATGGCCATCGGCAGGGAAAATAATAACAGCGTAATCGGTCCAGGGTCCATTTTCGAAGGAAAATTTTATATCGCGGGTTCGCTTCGCATCGACGGTAAATTCGAAGGCGAAATCAAAACGGACGACACGCTTTATATCGGAGAAACCGGAAAGGTAAGAACCAATATCGCGGCCAAAGAAGTGACGGTTTCCGGAACCATGATCGGAAACATCAAAGCCGAAAACGAGGTTCGACTGGAGGAAACCGGAAGACTTTTAGGAGACATCATCGCCCCCGCCCTTCACCTTGCCAAAGGCGTGGTTGCGAAAGGTAACATAACGATCACCGGCGGACAAAAGAAAGACGTTAAAAAAATCGTGGAAGAGTCTTTCGGCGGAACCCGCACTTTGGACAACGGAAAGGACGAATAAGTCCTTTTTCTTTCTATAGGAAAGGCCGCAAAGCGGCCGATATTCTTCCTGTATGATCTTCAAAAAGCCCAGACAGCTGACCGCCGGGAAAGAGCTTCTTCGGACGGAAAACTTCACCCTGATCTATCTGGGCGCGTTTCACTTCCATTATTCGTTCTACTTTCGCGGGAATTTATACCACGGAAATTTGGATCTCCGGAGAAGAAAATTCCGTCTGATTCCCATCTTTGCGTCTCTGATTTTGTTTCTTGCGTTTTTGGGATTCGGAATGAATCCGAGCAACGCCATGATGGATTCCTCCGGTCACGAGATCACCGAAAACGATTCGGAGGACTTAAAGGCGAAATCCGGGGACGAAAAGTTTCTGGAGGAATCCGAAAAGGCCAAACTCACGATTCTGATGGCCAAAGAACTGAAAAATCCTTCCGAAAAGAAAAAGCAGCTTAAGGTCACGACCTATCGCGTCAAACGCAACGAAACCCTGGCGGAAATCGCGACTCGATTCAAGGTTTCCATGGAATCCATCGCAGGATCCTCCAACATAAAAATCGAAGACACTCTTTATCCCGGTCAAATATTAAGCATTCCTAATAAACAAGGGCTTTTATACAAGATGAAGACCGGAGATACGGTGGCCAAGGTCGCCAGTCTTTATAAGGTCAATCTCGACGAAATCCTGTTGGAAAATAAACTCGACGATCTGGACATTCTACGTCCGGGTCAGAAGGTGTTTTTGCCCGGCGCAGTGATTCCGGATCCGGCTCCGAAATGGGTGATCCCGGTCGCTTCCAGAATCGTAACCTCCAATTTCGGATTCAGGACGTTTCCGAGAAGAAAGTTCCACGAAGGTCTGGACTTGAAGGCGTTTTACGAACCGATCGCCGCCGCGAGAAACGGCAAGGTGATCTACGCGGGCTGGATGGGTGGTTACGGGAACGTGGTCGTCATAGAACATACGGACGATTTCAAAACCCTATACGCGCACAATTCCAAACTTTTCGTTCAAAGAGGGGATTACGTTTTGGCCGGAAAGAAAATCGCGAGATCCGGTTCGACGGGTTATTCCTTCGGACCCCACTTACATTTTGAAGTGATCAAAAACGGACAACCGGTCAATCCTTCCAAATATCTGAAAGGTCTTACGTTCCGAAAAGGCGGACCGACTCACTAAAAATCGAATTGTGGGAACTCCCCTCCTTGTTCGTCTCGAGAAAAAATCTCGCATCGCCGAAATTTCCGGAAAAAAGTAGGAACTCCCCGTTCACGAACCCTCCTTTTCTTTACCGCGGTGTTTTAAAAAGTAGGAACTCCCAAAATTCCCCCGTCGCAGAAAGGAATTTGATTTTCAACGACAAACGTTCCTACGATGTTTTCCAGAATGAAAACAGCAATTTTCCGTAACACGGCCGCCCTCCTCACGTTTCTCCTTTTCAGCTGCAGAACTCCCACCATCGAAGAACTTCTGGATCGAAGATTCATAAAAAGTTACGACCAAACCGAAACGCTCAATTTATACTACGCAACCTTACGTTCCACCAATCCGAGCGGACAAATCGGATGTAACGATTCCTACTTTTTAACGGCCGGCAACAACGAACTCAAAACCGGATATTGTATCGTCAACGTTCCCTCCAATCACGAAGTCGGAGAACTTCCCGCCGGACTCGGAAGCCGGGAAAATCTGTTTCAATTTTTAGGACACAAACCCTTCGAAACCAAGGAACTGTTCCTCGAAGACCTGAAAAAGGATCCGTTCGACGAGGTTTTGATTTTCGTCCACGGATTCAACGTCAAATTCGAAGAGGCCATCCTAAGAGCCGGACAAATCCGATACGATCTGAAATTCCCCGGAAAAATCGTGGTATTCACTTGGCCGGCGGGAAGCGAAGCGGGGTTGTTCAATCAGATGCTTCTCAAGGGGACCTACGAAAAGAACCTTTCCGCCGCGAGGAGTTCCCGCACGGAATTTAAGAATTTCCTAAAGTCCATGCAGGACGTCGGGAAAAAGGTCCACTTGATCGTTCATTCCATGGGACATCAGATCGTACTTCCTACGTTAGGCGACCTTGGCAAGGAGGCGAAAACGCCCTTCATTCAGGAATTGATCCTCAACGCACCCGATTTTGATTCCGGAGAATTCCGACTGATCGCCGATTCGCTCTCCAAAGCGGCGAAACGGACCACGTTGTATTGTTCCCCCGGCGACAGCGCTTTAGTGGCCTCGGCATCCGTAAATCAAGGGGGAAGACTCGGCTCCTGCGTGCGGATACCCGGCATAGACGTGATCAACGTAAATCCGATCGACGCTTCCTTGATTTCCATGGGACACGGATATTATTCCTCCAAACCGATCCTAACGGATATCTATCAGATCCTTTTGGGGGTGAAAGCGGAAAAACGGCTTTTTATAAGAAAATCCGCCGGAAACGAAAATTACGTTTTGCGTAACTGATTCTTAAAAAACGGAATTCGGAAAATTTTCCCGACTAAAAAAAACGAAACAAACCGTGAAAAATCGTTTTGCGTCGGAGGAATTTCCGGGAGCAGATATGAATTTCCAGTGGAATTCCGATCCGATTTCGAGTCTAATCCAGGGTGAAAGCGAAAATTCGGCGAAAATCACCTTCTTTTTTTCTTTTCGGGAGGGGTGCCGGAGAAACAGTGGAATTGGAATTCGGATTTTTTCTTCATAGAAAAAACATAATTTTACCATGGCTTTTTCTGCTTTTTGACAAATTAACTTGTTGAATTCGCGGTTATTCTTAGTAAGTAATGAGTATGCTTCAGAAACCCAAAATTTTGGTCGTTGAGGACGAAATCATCGT
>NZ_NPEF01000209.1 GCF_002811955.1 Leptospira ellisii | reverse complement strand
ATAATACGCTTGGAGACGGCGGAGAAAAAAACGGAAGATCGAAACGGGGAATAAAATCAGGTCCGATCACCGAATCGTCCTCGGAACGGGGCGACAGCGGAATCGAAGACGCAAAATCGAAAATACGAATCCGATCGGATCCGGACAAACGGATCCTCTTCGGGCGAAATCGAATAATTAAATTAGAATATTATAAACTAACGGTGGAGCTGATCCAGAAAAGACGGGCTTTTCCCTGCCCCGGGTTGAAGATCTCCTGCAAATCCCTGGCCAAAAACACGGCCGTATCACCGGGAGAAAGCTGATTCTTCTTACCTCCCAAAACCAAACCCACTTCTCCTTGAACCAAGGAAACGGTTTGCGATTTCTGTTTTTGAAACCAGATCGGTAAAGGATATCTGCCCGGCGCGACTTCCACTTCCAGGAATTCCAGATAATTCTCCTCGTCCTTATACAAAACGCGAGCGCTCAATTGATCCTTATGAAGTGAAAGAAGTTTGGATTCTTCCTTCTTAAATATCTTAGGGCCGTGTAAGGAAACGTCCGGCAGAAATTCCGCGACTTGTGTGCGGAGCGCTTTGGACAATTTCCAAAGAATGGCGATGCTCGGAGTCGTCTTTCCGGTCTCTATCAAACCGAGCATTCCGCGACTGACCTGCGCGATTTGTGCGACCTTCTCCATCGAAAGCCCGAGCTCCAGTCTTCGTTTTCGGATTTTATCTCCTAAAAAACTGGTCAAAAAATCATCCGGAGTTTTTTCCGAAGAATGCGGAAGCGGGGTTTCTGTATCTAAGTTGCGGGCCGTCATCGTTTGCAAGGGAGCCACCTTACTTCTAAATTCCCTCTTCTTAAGAGGTTGTTTTCTTTTTCTTTCGCATTCCCATTCTTTTAAAAAAAACCCGGGTTCCCCGGGGTTAGAAAAGGGTCTTTTTCAGAGAAAGTTAGAGTTAGGGTGAATCCTAAAATCCACCAAAAAAACCTTCCCAAATAGAATCCAAAAGTCAACGGAATTTTCGCTATAACATAATAATTAGTTAGATATATTAGAATTTTTGCAAAAAATATTTGACTCTCTGTCAAAAATATTTGGTATAAAGCCCAAAAGAACAAATCCGTATTCAATGATGCGAACCCACATAGGAGTTTCATACAATTGCAAAGAGGTGCCGGTGCCTCCCAGGGTTCTCCCCATAAGATACGACAAAGATACCGTCCCGACAAAAATCAAACCGGGCAGATAACGAAATCGAATCCAAAACGGAAAGGCCCAGAGCAAATACCAGGGGTTGACCACGGGACTGATCAAAAAAAATCCGAGCCATACGTGCGCAATTCCCGACTCGTCTCCGCGACGATATCCGCGTAGAAAAAAACAGGAAACGATCGCCCACATTCCGAAACAAACCGAACCGACCGTTTGCGCCCCGTCCGCTCCGAACGTTTTCAAAAACACGCGTACCAGCGCATAAACGGAGGAATTGAATTCCCAATGGATGAGGAAGACTCTCAGACCGTCCCCTCCCGCGATCCCCTCGAACCAAAAAAATCCGTAGGGCAACGACAACGCCGGTAAAAATCCCAGAAGAAACCGGAGCCTGCCCTTCTCCTTCAGACAAAACGGGAGCAGGATCCACGCGAATACCTTTATCCCGCAGGCCAATCCCAAGAGGATTCCCGCGATTCCGGACCCTTCCCTCTTGAGGAATAGGTACGCGGCGAATACGAACATCGCTCCGATACAGTCCGGATGGGCTTGGTAGTATGTTTCAATGACGACTAACGGAGACCAAAGGAGGACGCGGAATTCAAGCGCGGAAATTTTTTTTTGAATAAGCTTCGCCGCGGCCAACTCGATTCCTAAATAAGAAAGTTTTAATCCGTAGACGGATCCCGGAAATAGAAACGCGGAAACTCCGAATAGGAATTCCAAAACGGGACCGTAGATCGTGGGCACGTCCGGATGATTGATCCTGCTCAAAATCTCGGGAGCCCAAACGGGAAGACCGGATTCTCCGAAAAAGAAAAGCGGCGGTTTTCCGTACGGGGATCCGGTTTCCAAAGTCATATATCCGTCCCATAAAAAACGAGCCCAGTCGTCCTCCCATACGGGGAAGGTCAGAATTCCGATTCCTCGAAACAAAAAACCGAATGTCCATGTGATCCGATCCGCAACGACGCGCCTATCTTCGATTTCTTTTTTGCCGTTCGAAGCGGCGAACAAGGGAAAGAAAACGATTCCGACGAGGATCCAATAGATCGATAGGTAAGTTCCCGTTCCCCCCTTCTTCCCCCATAAAAAAGAAAGAAGCACATACAGGACGAAACACGCACATCCGAATAGGATCGTTTTTACGGATCGTTTTGGGTGGACAGGGAAAACGAACGAACGAATCCTATTTCGTATTCCATGTTCCGAACGACCCACAGCATTGCCGTCAGGGATTCGAGGGAGATCTTTCCTCTCGAAGACCGATCCGTAGACTTGATCCTCACTTCTCCTCCCTATCCCATGATCGAAATGTGGAACGATCTTTTTTTCGGCTTCTCTTCCGAGATCGAAACGTGTTTCGAATCCGACCCGGATCTTTCGTTCGAAAAAATGCACCAGGAACTGGATAAGGTTTGGAAGGAATCCTTTCGAACGCTCAAACAGGGCGGCTTTCTCGTGATCAACATCGGAGACGCCACGCGTAAAACCGTCTCCGGTTTTAGGATTTTTATGAATCACGCGAGGATCGTCCAAAGCTGTAATTCCTTGGGTTTTTTCAGCCTTCCCGGAGTCCTCTGGAGAAAACAGACCAACTCCCCGAACAAATTCATGGGTTCCGGAATGCTTCCCGCCGGAGCGTATGTGACGTTAGAACATGAGCATATTTTAATATTCAGAAAAGGTGACAAACGAAACTTCTCCTCCAAAGCGGAGAAACTGGCCCGGGCGGAAAGCGCGTTTTTCTGGGAGGAAAGAAACCTCTGGTTCGGGGACGTCTGGGACTTTAAGGGGAAAAAACAGGTTTTGGAGACCCAGTCCGGCAGGGAAAGAAGCGCCGCATATCCTCTGGAATTGGCAAATCGTATCATCCTGATGTATTCCCTCAAAGGAGATTTGGTTTTGGATCCCTTTTTAGGAACCGGAACGACGACGTTAGCCGCCATCGGAAACGGCAGGAATTCGATCGGCTTCGAACTGGATCCCCAACTTACGCGGAACCGGTTTCGCGATCTCGTTTCCCTGAAAGAGGAGTTGAACTGCATTTCCGAAAGGAGAATTTCGAACCACGAATCCTTTGTTCAAAACAGGAAAGCGGAGGGAAAAACGTTCCTTCATTTTAATACGCGCCTCCGCACTCCTGTTGTCACTACGCAGGAAAAACTCCTCTGTTTGGAACGGATCGAAACGATCGAACGCGTCGACGAAAACACGATCGGCGCCGATCACGTTCCACTTTCTCAGGCGGTCGCTCCTCCGCAGCTGGATCCCGCTCCGGCGGTGCAACCGTAACAGTGTTCTCCGACCCGGATCGTTCTTGCCGCCAGCAAACGCGCGTTATAGTCTCGAATGTTTTCGATCGGTCCTTCCAACTTCATTTCCAGCATCTGGTTGAAATCGCAGTCGTATAAGGAGCCGTCGAATCCGACGCTCAGCGTGTTTTTACACATCACGGCCATGGCGGCCGAGGGATTATACGACGTGACCAACTTCTCCATATAACCTTCCAGATTGCCGCTTTCCAAAAGATATTCCAAATATCTAGAAATCGGCATATTCGTAATCGTGAATAGAGAATTGAAGCGGATGCCGTGTCGTTTTTCGAGGATTTGTCTGAATTCGCCTTCGAGCTGCGCCTGACTCGCGGGAAGAAACGCGCCCGCCGGGTTATATACGAGATTCAAAACCAAGCCGCTTTCCGGAATCCCGTACCCCACGGCGTTCAGACGTTTTAAGGCTTCGACGGAACGGTCGAAAACTCCTTCCCCCCTCTGCGCGTCGGTCCTTCTTTTTTCGAAGTAAGGAAGACTGGAGACGACCTCGACGCGGTGGGTCGCGTAGAATTCGGCCAAATCCCTGTATTTCTCCCCGGCCAAAAGTACGGTCAGGTTGCAGCGAACCATCGTCTTTTTTCCGAGTTTGCTCAACTCCTCGACGAGCCAACGGAAATTGGGATTCATCTCGGGAGCGCCTCCCGTGATATCCACCGTTTTTATCGGACTTTCGGCAAGGACGCTAAGGCAATGAAGCATAACGTCTTTGTCCATATTCTCCCTTCGATCGGGACCGGCATCCACGTGACAGTGTTTGCAGGTTTGATTGCAGAGTTTCCCCAGGTTCATCTGGAAAATCTCCGTTTCCACCGGAGTAAGCGGACCTATCCCCGATCGATTCAGGGTTTCCGAAAAACCGGGCAGATTTTTTGCCGCAAGAGTTTCGTTTAAGATTCGGAATTGACTTCCCGGAGAAACGAGTTCGCTCCCCCGGGACAACAAGGATTTAGTTCCCATATTTTTTTCCGAGAAAGCCGTGCCTTACATGCCCAGCTCTTTGACCTTATTCATCAACTGAACGGAATGAACGAGGGACGCCCCTCCGCGGATTGCCGCCGCGACGTGAACGGCCTCCATCTGTCCCGCCTCACTCACCCCTTTTTCCAAAGTGTCGGTCGTGTATGCGTCGATACAATACGGACATTGGATCGCGTGTGCGACCGCGAGCGCTATGAGGGATTTTTCCCGGGCTGTCAAGGCGCCTTCCGCAAAAACTTCTCCGTAATAATCGAAGAATTTTTTGGCGAGATTCGGTTGGAACTCGCCTATACTGCCGAACTTCTTGAGATCCTCGGGGACGTAGTAGGATTCTTTGGACATGGATCTTTCCTTTTTTCGTAAATTCTAAACTTCTAATTTCGCTTATCAAAATTCATGGTTGATCGCGGATTCGAAAGATGTTTCCTCACGGTTTCGGGCCGAAGCTGAGATTGTCGCAGCGTTGGCAGATTTCCCGAGGGATCACGCCCCAACGCATCAGATATCCGAACGCGAAACATCCCGCGCAAAAACCGGCGAGGGATTCCAACGCCGCGAAAAAGGAGAGGACTCCGAGGACCGCACGGAACGCGAACGTTTGTCCGGTTAAGAGTAAAACCAGAGACGTTAGGCTAAACAGAAAACCTACCGATTGTGCGAACCGTTTGGGCGGTCCGGCCACGGGTTTATCTCCGAGACGCAAAAGAGGAACGATTCCGTGTATCGCCAACTTTGCGAAAATCGAAAACTTCGGTCCGTACAAAACGCGGGCGGTAAATCCGTACAAAAGCGCCGCGTTCAACCAAATCGATTCCGTAAACAAGGTTAACGTCGAAAGAATCAAAACCAATCCGGCCACGGATCGGGCCGCGTATTCATTGACCGTTTCAGGAAAACTACCGATTCGAACCATAAAAACCCCTCTTTGATATCGATCTCATTTTATCTTAAGAACTATAATTCACCAAAAATAAAATATTATTTTTCCGCAATAATTTTAAATATTTTATTATAACGAAAAATAATCTATTATAACGAATTATTCTTGATTCCTTAGAACCCTCTTAAAACGATCATTTTTTAAACGGACAAGGTTTCCAAGGGGGGACCCGTTCGCGCAGAGAGAAGGAAACGATATGAATCTCGGAAAAATTTTATTCTATTTACTTTGGACGTTTTGGATCGGAGATACGGGACTTCGGGCGCAGACGACCGAATCTTGGATCCTTACAGGCGGGGAAGCGAAGTCGATTCTCGCCAATAGCCTAGTGCTCGACACTCGTTCCCTTTCCGTTTTTTATCGGGAACATATCGCCGGTTCGCGATCCATCGCTTGGGAGGAATTTTCTCAACCTTCGCTTCCCGCAAAAGGCAACCTGCTTTCGCCGGAGGTTCTAAAAAAGAAACTGGAATCCTTAGGTGTTCGAGACGACCGCCCCGTTCTCGTGATCGGCGAGCCGAAAAACGGTTGGGGCGAGGACGGCAGAATCGTGTGGATGCTCCGTTCCTTGGGACACCGCACCTCCTTTTTGGTGGACGGAGGTTATGAAACTTTAAAACGATTGGGAGCGCCCGTATCGAACGCGGGCGAACCTAAAAAAATCGGCTCCTTCCGATCCAAACCGGATCCCTCATTCACCGCGACCAAGGAGGAGATCAAAACGAATCTAAAAAACAAGAAATATCTTTTTTTGGATACGAGAGAGGAACGGGAATTCCGGGGAGAAACCCCCTACGGAGAATCCCGGGGAGGACATATCCCCGGCGCAGCGCATTTATATTATAAAAACTTAATTAAATCCGACGGCAATCTCGTTTCGTCCGGGGAGATTTCGGACAGACTTAAAAAACTCGGGGCCGACCGGGATACCACCATCGTGGCCTATTGTACGGGCGGAATCCGCTCCGCTTGGATCACCGCGGTATTGCGGAACGAAGGATTTAATGCGAAAAATTACGCGGGTTCCATGTGGGAATGGTCCGCCGGAAACGACAGGGAATTTCCGCTAGTGGGAAAATGAAATCGATTATTAAATTATATTTTTTGAATATTCTAATTTCTCGTTTCAGATTTTTCGCGATCGTTTCGGGACTCCTCGTATCCTCGATTTCGCTTTACGTATGCGGACGGTCCGCCGAAGACCCCATCCCCTTGGAAAAGATGTTTCCGGACCGGGCCTGGGCCAAACCGATTCGGGTTCCCGCGTCGTTGCCGGGAATTTCCGGTCTCAAGGC
>NZ_NPEF01000208.1 GCF_002811955.1 Leptospira ellisii | reverse complement strand
TCATTCGCCTTCCTCCTCTTCAAGAATATATTCGATAATACTAATGAATTCCCGGATTTTTTCCGGATTTCCGCCGCATATCTTGGTCACGTCGTTCTTAATCAAAAATAGCGACGTGATCGTTTTGTCCTCCATTTCGCAGTGATCGTTCCAACTCCAATCGAACGTAACGAACTGTTCGCGGACGTATTCCGCAATCTGTGCGATCGATTTTTCCTCTATGTCGGCCAGTATGACCGGATCCAGATTATCCCGTATTTTTCTTACGGAAATTCCCGCGTTCGTAGGCGCGGTTTGCGAGTGACTCATTTTTTTGATCTCCTTTTCGTGGATTTGAAATACGGTTTCGAGGATCGTCCGGTGCGAAATGGAACATTCCATTTTTTGAATGCTTCTCTGATTTCGGGGGAAGGATATTGTCCGCTTAAACTTCTGCAAAGGCTTCCATACGCCACCTCCGCTTCCGCCGCGAACGCCGCCAGGGATTTCATTTTAAGCGTGGAAAGGATGAATTCCCTGCATTCTTCTTCGTTGACGATGATCATTAGGCCTCCTTTTTGTGATTGCGATTCAACTTACGTCTGCGAGCTTTGGGCCATGAAAACGACCGACATTCTTTGACAAACGCGGCCTTTTTCGGGTGATTTTTTCTTGCCCGAATTAACCATACGTTAAAAATGTATTTTGGTCAATCAAAAAATACGATAGAAATGTATAAGCCCGATAAAAAATTTCCCGAGCGTTTGAAAAAGCTGATCGACACTTTGGAGCTTTCACAGGCGGAATTCGCCAGATCCGTCGACTTAAAACCGGCGTTCATCAGCGATCTGATCAAAGAACGCGCCAAAAGTTTTTCTCAGGAATCTTTGGTGCGACTCAGGACCGAACACAACGTAAACCCGTTGTGGCTGATCGCGGGAGAAGGGGAAATGTTCGTTTCCCAGTCGGATGTGAAATCGGATCGCGAAACGGATCGTTATCGGACTTTGTTGCGGAAGTTGCGCGCCAAACCCCGTTTGGAGGCGCTTTTGGAGGATATTTTGGAGATTCCGGATTCGGAGCTGGATTCGTTGGGTCTTATCGTGGAGAAATTCAGGAAGAAAAGGTAATTAAGAATTTTCTAATTTAGAAAAAAATAAATCGATTATCTCCGAGGCGTATTCGTGTCTTAGAACCTGGATCGCTTCCGAAGACGTTTGAAAATCGGATTCGAAACGTTTTAAGGCCGATTCCACTTCCCAAAATAGAAGATCCCGTATTTCCTGAACAGACTCCAATTTTTATCCCCAACAACGATACTATTTATTTGTTTAGTATAAGGATCCCCTCCGACAAAATCCATCCGAAATCTTGAAATGTGGCTTTTTTTTGTCTTTCGAGATGCGCTTTTTTCAAATCGTTTTCTATCGACAAAAATTCAGGATTGTGCGCGTAATTTTCGCTATGTCACATGGCGCTTGAATTCCGGATTTTAAGAAAGAAATCCTTCGTATGATGGAACGAAAAACACTTAAGGAAAATTGAATTTACTTTCCGTAAAACGGTCGCGGACGTGGTTTTCTTTTTCGATTCCGAAAATCGAATCGTCAAGTTTTACGGAAAGATCCCGTTTTGTTCCTGGCCGAATTCGAAGAACGGAAACTTCATCGTTATGCGCCTTTCATTTCGAACGGTCTTCGAAGACGAAAACGGTCCCAATTCCTCCCGTTTAAAAAGTACTTGACAAATTTTGAATGTGATTAAAAGCCTTCCGCATGAGTACGATTAAAGGTAATACAAGAAAAGGATCCTTGCTGAAGGCGGTGCGGCCCGAAGACGGGGAACGGTCCCAAAAACAGGACGAAGTTTACGAGGAAAAAAGAGCTTCCGAGACGAATTCCCGTCTTTTAAGAACTAAAGAAGCGGCGGTTTATTTGAATCTTTCGGTGAGGACGTTTACGCAATACGTTCTCGATTACGAAATTCCGTTCATAGAATGTAGTCCTCGGGTGAGGATGTTTCTCGTTTCTGATTTTGATCGGATCGCCTTTTCCTTAAGAACGAGAAGACAAGTAAGCTGACCGGCGGGTTTTTCCGAAATCGGGAGAATTAACGTTAGCGGCGGAAGGATCGTAAAGAGTTCCGTTCATACCTTGGCGTCGAGGGGATCCGATGATATGGTTTATCCACGATCGAAATCGATCGTATCGTTGTAAGGCCCGCCTTCGTGCGGGTTCTTTTTGAAGAGGTCGGATGGAAGTGTCAAAGGTCGGTCGACTCAACTTAGGGATCAAAGATTTTTTGGTCATTTTGGGATTCATTCTCTCCGCGTTGTTCCAATACAACGCCATGTATAAGGATCATGAAATCCGCATCGTAAAAATAGAAACCGAAATGACTTCGATTTCGAAGGATTTATCGGAAATCAAAACGGACGTAAAGGATCTGATCAAACTCACTTCGATCAAGGTTAGGAAACCGGAATGAGATCGTCGTGCCGCACGAACGGTCTTATTTTCCGGTTGAAGCGGATTCTGAATGAGTTTCGGTTTTCGATCCTTCTTTGGTGGAATCTACTCGAATTAAGGACGAAGGTTTTTCTCGTTTTCGCGATCGTATCGTCGATCCGCATCGCACTTTGTTTCGAAGAGGTTGCGATCTCGAGGAGTTTCGTTTCGGAGGATCCTCGTTGTATCGAGGAAACTCGATAGGTATGGTTTCGTTCATCTCCTATCCGATCGCTCCTTGGAATCCTCAGCGGCGTGATCCGATCACACCGCGTCTTTTTCTGCGGGATCATCAACAGTGTATGGGAAACGTATTTCAGGATTTTATAATATATACGGGAATGAGCTACCGTATTCCGGATTTCGTGCGTTTGACCACCTATAATTATTACGCCCTTTTGGAGGATTGGGTCGTTCGAAATAAACGGAACGTGTACGATTCCAAAGACCACGCGGAACATTTCAATCTTCTTATGGATGCGAACGAAATTCCCCTGAGAATCGTGAAAAAACCGGGGAACCGCGACGAACTTTGCCGTTATTTCGAAACAGGAAAATATCCCTGCGGTTTGGGAACCTTTCTCACGAAAAAAGGACATATCATACGCGGATTGGGAATCGTGATTTCCAGCGAAGGGAAAACCTATCTCAAGGCTTCCGATCCGTTCGGAGTCGGACCGCGTTACATCGATCCGTACGGACATCTCATCCAATACGATCTGGACGAATTATTTTCCATCGGAGTTCCGAGCGTATTTTATCTTGAAAAGACCGTCGATTGAGAATTCGTTCCGGCGAGGGGGTTGACATTTTCGTCCTTCGGATTTTTATGTAACGAAAGATATATTTTTGAGTACGGAGTTTTGAAATGATTTTAAACGATAGACCTTTAACATTCGGTTTTGGAAGGTCTTTGCTTTATCTAGAAAAAATAAAGAATCGAATCGTTCAATTCTTTATAGATACTCTACTTCCTAAAGACTCCGAGATTGGAGCCTTAAACGGCCTTCGTGCTTTCGCGATTATTTTCGTTTTATTAAACCACTATACCCTTGCGCTTCGCAATAAGATAGCTTTTTCGGAATCTCTTACTTCGATTTATATGAATCTATGGTCCGGTGTGGATTTATTTTTCGTACTTAGCGGTTTTTTGATCTCAAAGGGGTTGTGGGAGGATTGGCAAAAAGAATCCAAACTCGACTTCAAGAAATTTTATTTGAAAAGAGCGCTTCGTATTTTTCCTGCGTATTACTTTTTTCTATCCATCAATTATTTGATAGGAAAAGCTATGCTTTCCTTTTCCGAAAAGAACAATTTATTGAATGAAGCGGACGCGATTCGGAAGACGCTTTCGAATTCCTGGGGTGATTTCATCTTTTTAGGAAATTATTTTGAAGGATTGAATATTCATACCTGGTCAGTTTCTAGCGAGGAACAATTTTATCTAATATTTCCGCTCCTTAGTTCCCTGGTTCTTTTTAAGAATGCCTTTAAGGTGCGTCAATGTATATTATGGTTTCTATATATAATACCTCTGCTTTTCAGATTTTATATCCTTTTTTCGGGAGATTTGATATCTAAAGCGCCTTATTTTAAGGAGATTTATCATCCTTTTCATACGCGTTTTGATTCTCTTTTGATGGGAGTGATCGTTATGGATCTTTATTTCAATAAGCGTGCACTGATCGATACGATTTTGCGTAAAAGGCCGTATCGGTTGACGGCACTCGCTTTTTTCTCCGCTTGTATTATTTTTTCCTTTTTGACAAATCAAGAGTCGGAGTTTTGGGTTTTTCACACTTTGAAATATAACATCTTGAATATAGGATATGCAGGATTTCTGCTTTTCGCGGTATCCGATTCGGGATCTCTGTTAAGTAGATTTTTGTCCGGTCGAATTTTTACCCCCATTGCGCGTCTGAGTTATACGATTTATCTTTGGCATTTTATTTTTATGGGTGTAGCATATAAATTATTGAATTTCCAAAATCAAGACGGCTCTTTTTTGCCTTTTCACGGTAAGTTTATACTGACTTTAATCATTGTCTGCGTTTTATCATTTCCTCTCTATGCGGGAATCGAACTTCCATTTCAAAAATTAAGGAGGAGATTTCGGTTGAATCGCGATTAGGAAGCCGGATTTTTTCGGGATTTTCTTCGTTTTTTACGAACCGAAACGACTCTAACCGGGACTTTATACGTATGAAAGACAGGTCTTTTATCGAACTTTTAGAAAAGGCGAAATCCGGGGATCGGGCCGCTTGGGAAACCCTGCAGAACCGATTTTCCAAATTCGCACATCGTTACGCTTCGAAGATCCTCAAGGACGAGGACTTGGCTCAGGACGTGGTGCAGGAATCTTTTTGGGATCTTTATCGGAACGTGAATAAGATCCGGGTTTTGGAATCCTTCCCCGTTTTATTAAAAAGGGCATTGGTCAAACACGGGGATCGTATTCTCCGTAAGAAGGAAAATCGAAACGCATCCTGGTCCGATCCGATTCCCTCCGGCGATCGGGAAAGGGTTCATTCCGATTTCTGGGACCGCGAGCGCGACGACCGGATTCTTAGGAGTTTGAATCGTCTCGAACCGGAGGACCGGAAACTCATCGAACTCTACTACTATAAAAATTTCACGTTAGACGAAATTTCTAAGTCGCAGGGAAAAACGCTTTCGTTCATCAAAAAAAGACATTCGGTTCTCAAGGATATTCTGCGCGAGGGAATCGGCGAATGTTTCAGACCCGAAGCGCGTCTTCGTCTTCTCGCGGCGTAGGGGAAAGTCATGGAAACAGCCGCATTGATGCCTTCGCCCACGATCGAGTCCCTGTATCTGGAACAGAGGAAAGTTTTTCTATGGGGGGAAGTGAACGACAACTCCGCCCGTTATTTGATCGACCGTTTTTTGTATTTGGAAGCCGTCGACCCGACCCGGCCGATCACCCTTTTCATCCATTCTCCGGGAGGATCGACTTACGCCGGTTTGGCGATCCTCGACGTGATGAACAACGTCCGCTCCCCCGTTTATACGCATTGTT
This sequence comes from Leptospira ellisii, assembly GCF_002811955.1. Classification (GTDB taxonomy): domain Bacteria; phylum Spirochaetota; class Leptospiria; order Leptospirales; family Leptospiraceae; genus Leptospira; species Leptospira ellisii. The sequence continues at coordinate 1,267 of NZ_NPEF01000208.1, read as the reverse complement.
TGGGAATGGCGATGTCCTTCGGAGCGGTACTGCTTCTCTGCGGAGACAAAGGTAACCGCGCCGCTTATCCGCACAGCAAGATCCTGATTCATCAGCCTCACGTTATGGGGGAATTTAAGGGACCCGCGGAGGACGTTCGGATTTTCGCGGAGTCGGTGAAACGGGAAAAGGATTTGTTGAATCGGATCATGGCTGAAGCGACCGGGCAACCTTTGGAGAGAATCGTCCGCGATACCGATCGTGATTCCTGGTTTTCCTCGCAGGAGGCTTTGGAATACGGCATGATCGACAAGATCGTAGGCGCGACTTAAATTCCGAAGAAACGAATTCCGCAATGAGTCGGACTTCGTTTCGATCCGGGGAATACGATTCTACGGATCGGATCGATCTTCGATCGTCCTTTACTCGGGCGTTTTCCGGTTTTATGTTTCCGATCCCGCTCGATTTTCACGATTTTGCCGAAATTTCGATTCTTTGCAGCCTTTCGGGGACGGCGCAAAAAATCGCTCCGAAAAAAAATTATTTTTACCGAAACGATCCGAAGTGAAATGATACCGAGGAAGAGCCGTTTTTATTCCGGTTCGTTTCTTCGTACTATGAGAATACTCTTTACAGCGGCTCTAACGTTTTTGTTCTCCTTTTCCCTATTCGGAGAAACTTCGTTCATTCATCGGGGAAAAGTTTCGCAACTCGAAAAAACCGGTAACTTCAGACCGTTCGTATATTTTATCCGTGACGCGGAAGGCGCCGATCTAAAAGAGAAAATCATCTCCGAGAACGAGGAATTGCCGTTTAGGAACGTTCCGTCAGAAATGGTGGCTTTCGGATTTACCGAGGATACGCTTTGGTTGTACGCGCCCTTGGAAAACGATTCGGAAAAGGATTATTACGGTAAATTCGAAATTTATAATCCTTATCTGGAGGAGGTGGACATCTCTTACAGATACGATAAGGGGCATGAAATCCATGAAATCGCGGCGGGAGCCAACCGCGTTTATCCGGAAAATTATCCCACGCTCGATTTTTATCTTCGTCCCGGCGAAACGATCCGGATCGTCTGCAGCATCAAAAGCGGAACCCCGCTCCGGATTCCGATCGTTCTGGAATCCGAAAAAAAATACGGCTTCACCAAACAATTCCGATCGATCATCGTCGGTTTGACGTTGGGTTTCGGGATAGCGATGAGTCTCTACAACCTCTCGCTTTATTTTTTCTTCCGGGCGAAATCCTACTTTTATTACTTTATTATGATTTCCTTATTTACGGC
>NZ_NPEF01000207.1:6411-6831 GCF_002811955.1 Leptospira ellisii | reverse complement strand
CGAACCGTCGGCGTTTCCGGTCAAAAAAGACTTCGCCGTTTTCCGATCCGGAAACACAGGAATTCCGAAACCTTCGCTCCAACCAATATCCGGCAAGAAGAAGCAATACGACGAAGATAGTTCCGTTGATCACCGGGATCCAGGAGAATTCCGGCCACACTAAAACGGGACGGGCTTGCGCTAGAAAAAACATGCGGAATGTATAAACTTCTTTTTTTCAGGGTCAAGCAGGATTCCGGCGACGTGCACGGGATTTACGATCCGTGAACAGGAACGAACCGACCATTCCGAAATTTCGAATCTTCTTTCCTTATCATAAGCGAAACGGAAAAAGATGGCAATCGCAAAAACCCTGATCTTCCGCTGCCCGATTTTGGGCGCTTTCGTTTTTACGGAACACGGGAAAGGAAAACGTCGTGG
>NZ_NPEF01000207.1:3905-6401 GCF_002811955.1 Leptospira ellisii | reverse complement strand
AAAATCACCTCGGATGAAATCGAATTTTCAAGGATCGATTTCGGAGCGGAATCCGAGCGAATTTCTTTGGGATGAAAAATCGACCCGACGAGTTCGATCGTCGAAACTCGTTTTTAAACGGATAAAACCGGCACTTTTTCATCCGGGATCGTTTTTTTGTCTTAATGGAATTCAAAATTCTGCAACGAGGGGAGCAACGGCGGGTTAAGAGACAAAATCAGTAACAGGAAATGAGGCACTTCCGATAATGTAGATTATGTCTCATTATGTTTTTGAAGTGTTTAAACGTACCCATACATCCTTTACACTCCGTACTCAATACAAGCTTTACAAAAAGAAACTGAAATATGTAACTCACGTTCAATGAATTGGCATAGGATTCTTATATTGCAACACTTTTCCAGTGAATGAATCAATTACCCCGAGTACCGCTTTATGAAATATAATCCTTACATGTCGATCCGATATATCCTCAAGACCAACGGACTCATCGGCAAGAGCGGAAGAAAGAAAGATGCGATGGCCAGCAAAATAAATATTACCTAAATCGTTTACTGGAGTAACCACTACATTTGTTGGATAGTATGCTTCAGGAAGAACAGACGGAAATGTCTTCAGAGATTCTTTGTAATATGATTTTGGAAACGCATTCTTTAAAGCTTCATGAGGTCTGATACAATTATACTCATATTGAAAATCATCGAAAGCCTTTTGTTGCTCCTCTAAAGAAGAACGTGGTGGCAATGCCGTTTCTTGTTTTAAAGTTCGATGCATCCTTTCATGACGACCATTCTGCTGCGGCTTCCCAGGTTCTATCCGCTCTAATCTTATCCCTAACTTTAACCACCAAACTGAAAGTTTTGTTAAGCCTGCAAGACTGAGAGAAGCAAACGGAGAACCGTTATCAGTCCGAATTGCATCCGGTAATCCGTATTCAGTAAATAACTTTGTAAAAACCGAAATAACGCTTTCTGTATTTGCCTTGGGAACTATTTCACAACCTAAAAGAAAGCGACTGTATGCGTCCGTGATTGTCAATGGAGTGCATCTCATTCCATCACCTACCGTGAAGTGACCTTTAAAATCGGCGCACCAAACATCGTTGGGACTTAGAACGTGTGAGAAATGGTAGACAGGCTCCATTTTCTTTCTTCTCACCTTTACCTTAGTCGTTAAGCCTTTTCGTTTCAGGATTCGTCCAACGGTGCTTACCGAAGGCCAATTTTTCACTTTTGGAAATTTACCTTTCAATGACGCTAAAAGCTTACGCGCTCCCCAGTTCGGATGTCTATCGCGTGCGCTAACAACGAGTTGCACGATGTTTTGCTTTGTGGTCTTCGGATGACTTTTGGGAATTCTTGGTTTATCCTTTAGCCCATCGATTCCGAACAACTCATATTGACTTAGGTATTTGTAACCCGTAACTCGGCTGATTCCAAATTCTTTGCAAAGGTCCGTGATGGACCAGCCTCCCTGTTTCCAGGCTATTACAAACTTCATTCTTTCCTGATGCACGCAAGTCTCCTTCCAAGGCATTGGTTTTCCTCCAATGCCAAGATTTTGTAAGAGACATAATTCGTTCAAAAAGTTTGTAAAGGATGTACTAAGCTAGTTTTGTAAGCGATGAAACGAGTACTTACCTGTTGTATGTTCCGGCACATCGGTAACACTCTAGACCGGAGACATGGGTTACACTTTATTCGTTGTAGTAAAGTTTTATCTCATATAAAATATGTTCCGGCAGGAGCGTTAGCTTTTTACTTCAACCGAAATTTCTTAAGATCCAATCTAGTTTTGACGGTAGCGCTCGGATCGTCTTCTTCCAAAACCTCGCCTCGCGAGATCATCGGGGCAACGGCTTGAATCACTTTTCCACGATTGATGAATGAGTCTTTCAAACCGATACGTTTCACGAGTTCCGGTAATGACAAAATGCCACCGGCGAATTCCAGCTCCTTACGAATCAGCGGCTCCATTTTTTTCCCGCGGCGTCGGACCAAAAACAACGTCAACGCGACACTGAGACCGACGGCAATACTAGTGATCGTAGCGGTATCTTCCATTCGGATATCCTTATACAAAAAATATTTAGTATTAAGATAAACTGCTCTTTTTAGAAAGGATGTCAAGATTAAGAAATTCATAAGCCAAAACGCGCTTACGGAAGCAAAGGAAGATCGATTCGCCTCAGAGCGAACCTATGAATACAAGGAATAAAATGAATAAAACGAGGAACGTAATCCAAGGACTTCGCCGCAAGAAATCGGAAAGAAAAAAATTTTTATTCAGAAGGCTCAAAACCTCGTTTTTGAGTCGATCGATGTAGAAACTCGCTCGCTTCGATTGGAAAACGGCGAATCGGTTTTGTCGTTCTTGCGAAGATTTCCAATCGAAGTTTTCGACAAACGTTAGGATTTCGGAAAACCTTCCAAGACTTCCTTGTTTTTCAGTTTTTGATCTTTGAGAAGCCGGTAATATTCGGCCTTAATCGTTTTG
>NZ_NPEF01000207.1:0-3895 GCF_002811955.1 Leptospira ellisii | reverse complement strand
CTTCATAAACTCCTTGAGGGGTTCCAGAAGAAGTTCCTTTCCGTTCCAGGAAGCCTGTTCTCCCGCATTCAAATTTATATTCCCGCCGCCGGAGGAAGAATCCACGGCCACCTGGCCTTCATTTACGAAAACCCCGTCCGGAATATCGGAATCTTCGTTTTTGGGAGAACCGCTTTTTTCTTCGCCGATTACGAATTGAGTTCCGCGCACGCCGGCCGTATAAGAAGCGGAACTGATCTGCAAGTCCTCTTTCTGAGTCGATTTTTGGACGTTCGCGAAAAGTTTTCCGGAAACCAATTTCACCTTCGTGGTGTTTTTGGAACCGTCCGAAAAAAGTTCCGCGATTTCGATCTTCGTATACGGAGCCAAACGAATCACGGCGTTCGCTCCGAGTTGTAGATCCGCCTTTCCGTCCGCAGTCTCCACTTTGGCGGATTTGGTGAGCACCGTATTTTTCTTAAGTGCTTCCGTTTTTGCGCCTTGCGTGAAATGCACTTTGCCGGTGACGAAAAGAGCCACCGCCACTTCCTCCCCCGCGGACAAATACGAGGGAAAGAATACGATTCCGAAGAAAAAAGAAACGAAAGCGGATTTTAAAATCATAGAAGGAAGATTACATCATACCCTCTTTCAAAAATCCACAATTAATTTCCAAGAAATCGATGACGAGAGATACGGGAGAAAAGGATGGAAAAATAACGAGGAATAAAAACCTACGCAGCGCGTCGACTTCGGGCGGGATCAACGCGCGTCCGATTCGAATCTTGTCAATCAGGTCGGATCGTTCGGATGAATTCTTTTTTCGATCACCTGATTGAGAAGATCGGCGAGTTCCTGAAATTCATCGCCTTTCCGAATCTTAATCTTCTTAACGTTTTCTCCGGCCGCCAATTTTCTAAGATGATTTTTGATGTTGTATACCGGACCGGCCATCTTGTGGGAATAGATCACGGTGAAAACGGCGGTCATTCCCAAAAACAATCCGGACAAAAGGAGAATTCCGTTGACCTGAATGGTGAACATATCGAGACGATGATCGTAATCCGGAAGAAAAATCTCCCGCTCCACGAACTTTTCCTTTTCGACTCCGTTTTGATCCTCGAAACCTTTTTGATACACTTTGACGGGATCGTTTCTCAAACGGAAAACGACTCCTTTATCGAATTTGGTGTAGTTCAACCAATAAAGAAATCCTACGGTCAGGATTAATCCGAATACGATCAGAAGGGAATAATTCAATAAAAACTTGAGCTGAAAATCCCGGTCGATGATGTAATTGCTGAATATCCTTTTTTTACCGGGGTCGTCTTTGATCATGCAGGGTCCTCGCGAGAACTAAATTTCCCGATTTACCGACACGCTGTCAAAGAGAATTTCGATCAATGGACTTGAATCACTTCGGATACGACTTCCCGAGGTATTACGATTTCCTTTTCCAAGGTCTGCACATACATCGAGGTTTCATCCATATCCACGATCACGCCTTCCACCGATTTCCCGTCGGTCAGGACGATCCGTTCCATTCTTTGGAATTCGTCGAGGAGCTCCTGTTTGCTGGTGTAGGATCTGTTTTTGTCGCGCGGAATGGCTTCCACGGGAAGTTTTTCGAATTCCGCGGCGAGGGTTTCCTTTTCGGATTCGTTCAGAACGCTTCTTACGAAACCTTTTTGATTTACGAAAATACCCTGATTCGGTTCCAGAATCTGCTCCCCTTCCGGAGCGGTTTTTTGGGATTCTTCCCGGGCGGTGACCGCAACCCTACCCTCCAAAACGCGGATGCGGGTTCCCTCTCCTGCGAGATTCTGAAAACTGAAACTGGTTCCCCGCACCTCGGCTCGGACCGTTTCGGAGCGGACCGTAAATTCCTCTTTTTTCAGGTTCTTATGGATATGAGCGAGAAGTTCCCCTTTTTCCAAATCGATTCCGATTTTATAATGTTCGGAAAGATCGATTTTGCGGAATAAAACCTCCGAGTTGGCCAACACGCGTAAGGCGATTCCGTCCGAAACCTTGAGATTCAATATCGCTCCCGCTCCCGTTATGACCCTTTGTCCTTCCTGGATTCTGACGCCGGGTTTTAGAAGAATTTTATCCTTCGGATCGGAGGAAGTGATGAACGCGGGACCTTGTATCTGCGAGATCTCCACGCCGCCGCGCTCCGCGTTCGAAGGGGCCTGGTCTTTTAAAAAAGTATAATATCCTAATGTAATGGCGAGGAATAGGATCGCGGCCGCCGACAAGGCGCCGATCCACATTTTTCGTCTGGAGGAACCCGGAAAAACGAGAATCTTACTTTCGGAAGGTTCGGACAGCGCGCGGGCGTACAAGGTCTCGAAATCGCCGGCCTGGGGAGAATATTCCACCCAAGTACGGTTGAGATTTCCGGAAAGCCAATCTACGGACGCACTGAGTTCGTTCGTCCTGCCTTGCAGCAGGATTTCCTGAATTTTCTCTTCCCTGTCTTTCATTCCCGATTCTTCCAACGTTTCTTTCTCGTTTTTTAGATAATTCCGTCTTTTGCCTTATTCTTTATGGTTTTAAGTTCTTTCTTTCCGCGATTTCCGTGACCTTAGCCGTGGCCTTTACGATCAAACGCGAGGCCGTGGAAACCGAAATATCCATTATCTCCGCAATCGCGGTCAAATTGTAGTCTTCCATAAAACGAAGTATCAAAGCGTATCGTTCGTCCTCTTCCAGTTCGTCCAAACAAACCAGAAGACGTTCTTCCAAATCCTTCAACTCCGCTTTTCGGACAAAAGACAACTTTTGTTCCTGAAAGTCCTGCATCTCCGCGTTCCCGCTTTCCTTTACGGTGGAGAATTTACGGGAATGATTGATGGACCGATTGCGCGCGATCGTATAAAGTAGACGAATCGCTTGTTCTTTGTCCAGGTCCGAATCGGAATACTTTCTGAAAAAATTCAAGAATGTATCCTGCATCAAATCCATCGCCACATCGGGATTCCCGGAACTGTATTTATAGAGAAAGTCGAAGATCTTTCCGCTATACTCTCGATAGAGAGCATCCATAAATTCTTTCCGAGAGGTCATTTGGGAACTAAAATGAAGAGGGGAAACCCGATTTCAAGTAAATTCCTCTAACCCTGTCTTCCTTCTATCCTGAGTTAACAGAACGATCCGGTTTTTTTTTCAAAATTGGCGTTTTTTTTCGAGGTTTTTAGAATCGCCGACGCGATTCAAACCCCAGTCGTAATTTAGAAAATGAATCTCCGCTGCGGAAGGAACCGGTGCCAGACCGGAATGTACGTTGTAAAAGGTTCTAAGATCGGGAAATTCGCGCACAAAGTCGCTTCGGAACCAGTGAAAAATTTTCGAAAGATACAGGATTTTTCGGGACGAATCGTAACGATTGCGGGCGGGATCGGATAAAAACCGTTCGGCGGCGCGCGTTAATTGCGCTTCCAGTCGAGCGGCCTTGTACGCCTCCTTGGAAAGAGGAGGACAACTCAGCGAGGCGCAGTTTATGGCGAAGTGAATCCTGGGTTCCGAAAATTCCTTTCGCAGAATTTCGTGTTCGATCCAGTCGAGATTTCGCGTAACGCCGAAAACGGAGAAAAATTCCAATTTCCAAGGTCCGCCGCCGAACCTTTCTATGTCTCGAATGCTCCGAACCGGTTCCCGGTCCAAAATCAAACGTACGGTGAACGCGTTATACGCGTTGATCCAAAAGGCCAGTTTCTCGCTGTCCGTAAAACGTTCGAACTCCGTCGGGGTAAGTTCGCTTAACGTCCGCAGATACAGGTCCAATCCCGTCCGATTTTTTTTCCAGGAGGAATAATCGACGCGATCGCCTTTTACGTGACGTTTCAATTCGGTTTCGAATGCGGAATGGGAATGATCGAACGCAAAAATAGGACTATAAAAAAACGAAAAC
>NZ_NPEF01000206.1 GCF_002811955.1 Leptospira ellisii | reverse complement strand
AAAACGTCCTCGATCACCGGATTTTTTTCGGGAGCCAGAGACTGGATCTTTTGCGGATATGCTTCGACCGGATAAACGGATGATAAAATTCCTTTCTACGCACCCCTTAAACGAGGAAAGAATCGAAGAAAACAGAAAACGGCTAAAGGAATTCGGCGATCCGAAACCAACTCCAGGAACTCTGTATCGGGAACGTTATCGAACCGCGATGGCGAAGGCTTTCGGAGAGAAGGACTCCGAATAACGGAAACCTTCTCCGGAGACGGAATCGGAGGTAAAAAAGAAAACTTCTTGTATTTCCTCGCGTCGAAGTTAGTTTTTTGCATCTATGCGTTTGGAACAAAAATTAAAGCGGTGGGTGGACGCCGGATTGATCCGTGCCGATCAATCCGAGGCCATTTTGGGCTTCGAGGAAAAAAAGAAAACCCCGTATCTATATTATTCATTTCTGATACTCGGAGCTTCCGTGATCGGTATCGGCGTCATCGCGATCGTAGCGGCCAATTGGGAGGACATATCCGATTTTTTTAAACTCGGATTCGCGCTTCTTCTTCTCGCCGCCACGGGCGCTATCGCATTTTTGAAACGGGAAAATCCGAACCTGTTGACCGTGTTCATCGTTTTGTATTCCATCCTAGTTTTGGGAATGATCGGTCTGATTTCCCAGGTCTACAACCTGGAGGGAAAGTATTACGAAGCCGCCCTTTTGTGGTGTTTGTTGAACGCGCTTTTTTTATGGGCCACGGATTCGAAGACGTTTTTACATCTTTGGATCGTCGGATTTCAGATTTTTGTGACCGGCTGGATTTGGGAACAGGAACATCAGTTTCCTGCTGCGATTACCGTGTATTTTACCGAATACTTTTATCTTTCTGCCGTGATCTTTTTTATCGTATGGCAAATGGCGGAACGATTCTCCTGGGAATCTAGAAAAGGAAGTCTCTTTCAATGGACGGTCTTGTTTCTGATCGTCGGCAGTTGTTATCGGGGTTTTTTCGAAGGAAGACCGTACGAGGTGCAGATCGACCAGAGCTGGCTCGCCTCCGAATATCGGTTTCCCTGGTGGAACGTGGGACTTCGTTTCGCGGTTCTGATTCCCCTTTTTTACTTCTTGTCCGCGAACGCTTCCGTAACATCTACGCAGAGAAAATCGCTATTGTTTAGTTTCTTCTTTCTTTTCTTATTGTATTTCCCGCTTCCGTTTCAATACGTGATGGCCTATTCGATTCGGGGACACGTGTGGAATTATTTTCTGGCTTTGATTCCATCCTTGTTGTTCATTTTCTTCTGGCTGGGAATCGCCTCCGCTTTCCGTTCACACAAACGTATTTTCGACTTATCGGTGGCGATCATCGGGGTCCGATTCCTGTTTTATTACTTCGACGTGTTCGGAACGTTAACCTACACCGGATTCGGTCTGATCTTTTCCGGGCTATTGATCATCGGAGTCACGGTAAGTTATCTGCGTTTGAAGGGAAAAATGAGAACCTTATTGGGGGAAAAAGAATGAAGGCGTTTCATCGTGTTTTGCTTCTCGCGTTTTTGATCCCGATCGGCTTTTTTTCAGCGGAGATCGTATATCTGGAAACTTTCAAAAATAAGGGCAAGGAAGTGATTCTTCCCGTCACCGGATACGATCCGCGGGATCTGTTGGCGGGTCATTATCTACGTTATAACATCGTTTTTCAGAGCGACGCCGTTTGTAAGGAGGACGGAACCGGAGAGGAGTTGAAAACCTCCAAGGAAAAGGAGCACTGCGTTTGTTATCCGCGTTCCGGTAGAATTTTCGAAAACGACGGATATTTCGTGAAGGAGTGCAACGAGGACTTTCTTAAAGATAAAAATTTGTGCCGCGTTTATCTCAGAGGGAGCTGCGTTTACGGAAGGTTTCGAATCGGGAACGAACGTTATTACGTGAACGAACAAAGGGCCAAAGAATACGAGGATCGATTGCGAAACGAAAAGGTGCACATTCGTCTGAAGGTCGACCCGCAGGGCAAGGCGCTTACGGACGCTCTTATCTGGGAGGACGGATCTTCGCTGTGACCTCGTTCAGACTGCAAAAATCTTTCTCCGCGTAACCGGCGCCCATTCCGGAGTCGTAGATCGCGGGGAGATTTTTGCAGAGGGGAAGGGACGTTGTGTGCGTTTGCGCCAATTCCATCGCGTGGTAGACGTCCTTTCTCATGTTCTTCAGGGAAAAATGAGTTTCGTAATTTCCGGAAAATACGAACGGAAATTTGAACTCTGCGATCCCGGATTTTGCCGCGGATTGCAACAGTATGTTTTTCAGAATGTCCGGACTCACTCCCGAGTTCTGCGCCAAAGAAAAACCCTCCATATAAACCTGAAAGATTCCCGCTTGGATCATGTTGAGCGCCAGTTTCGCTTTTTGCCCCGAGCCGATTCCGCCGCAGTAAACCGTATCCTTTCCGCAGACGTCCAAAAAGAACCACAGATCTTCGGTTTCTTTTTCCGTAGCACCGATCATAAATAGAATCTGCCCGTCTCTGGCCGCGTTTTTGGAGCCGGTCATCGGACAATCGTAAAACCGTATCTTTCGCGCGGAACATTCTTCCGAAAGGATTTGAGTCATCGGCAGGGAAGTGGTGCCGCAGTCCAACAGGATCCGCGGATTACCTTCGAGGAGCTTCGAATCGAGAACCTCTTTTTTAAGGATCGAATCCTCGGTCAGACAAAGGACGACAACATCAGCGTTACGGGCCGCCTCGGCCGGGTTCGCGTGAATTTCGCATCCCAGAGCCTCCAGTTCCCGGATTTTGTCCGGATTTCTCGCGTAAAGTTTCGGTGCGTAACCGGCTGAGGCCAGGTTTCGTGCCATCCCGGAACCCATGATTCCGGTTCCTATTATCGATACCGTATATTTGTTCATTAGAATATAAAATAAAAGTAAATTAGTATATTAAAAAGCACTAAGCGCCGCTCGTATGAAGCTCGTGACCGGCGCCTGCTCCCTCGTGTCCTCGAGCCCTTCCCTGAGTTCCCGCAGGACGATCTGCGCGTCCGTCAACACGGTGTTCACGTTTTTGTGCACGTCGTCGTTGTTGATCAGACGTCCCAAACTTCCGTCTCCGGTGTTGATTTTGGTTGTGATGTCCGCGATGTTGGAGAAGGTTTTTCGTATATCGCCCCGGTTTTCGGAGATTAATTCGGAAAGACTGACGAGAGGATCCTGCAGAACCCTTCCTTTGAGGGCTCCCGATTTTTTGTAATCCACGAGGGTCACCGGAGTGGATCTGGATTTCAGTCTGTCGGATTCCGGATCGGCCGTTCCGGGATCGATCGATATGACCCTTCCCGTCAGCAAACTTTCGTTTTTGATGATCACGTCGTAGTTGTCGTAAAGTCGGATCTTTTCGCGCAGGAGCAGGGTGATTTCCACTCGAGTCGCGATTCCCGTTTCTCCGCTCGGAACTTCGATTCCGTTTTCGTCGATTTGGATCAATCGAATGGAGGAAACGTATCCGAAGGGAACTCCCTGGACGGTTACCTTATTTCCGACCTTGATTCCTTCCGCGTTTCGAAACGTGATCTTCATGAATTCGCCCCGTTTTTTCACGGGACCTCCTTCGGTTACGATGGTGAAATACCCCACGATTCCGACGGCGGCGGTGAATATGATCCCTACGAGAAGATAGCGGAACGAACTCATATTAGAATCTCCTTATGCGTTTTGCGAAACGTTTCATTTTGTCTCCAGGATCATCGGTCCCTTGGTTTTTCCGTGAATGAACTGTTGTATCAATTCGTTGGGTGAATTCCGTATCTCGTCCGGAGTTCCCGTGAATACGACCGCGCCTTTGTACACGAAGCTGATTCGGTCCGCGATCATATAGGCGCTTTCCATATCGTGTGTGACCACTACTTGGGCGGCGCCGGTCTCCTTCTGGATCTTTAACACGAGCTCGTTGATCACGTTGGACATCACCGGATCCAGACCGGAGGTCGGCTCGTCGTACAGGATGATTTCCGGGTTGGCGGCGATCGCCCGCGCGATTCCGGCCCGTTTTTTCATTCCGCCCGAAATGTCGTTCGGGTAATTTTCCTTCGCCACGAGCATATCTACGAGTTTCAATTTTTCTAATACGATTCTTCGGATTTCGTCCTCGTCCGCCAATTTATGCTCGCGGAGGGGAAGGGCCACGTTGTCGAAGACGGTCAACCAGTTGATCAGCGCGCCGGATTGGAACAGAACCCCCATTCTGGCGCGGAGCTTTTTTTTCGTCTTCGAATCCGCACGGGATATACTTTGGCCGAAGATAAAACATTCTCCGGCGTCGGGTTCGATCAATCCGGTGATGTGTTTCAGGGTCACGGATTTTCCCGTTCCCGACGGACCGAGTATCACCAGGGTTTCACCTTTGCGAACCTGGAGATTCATTCCCGCGAGAATCTGCCGTTTCCCGAAGGTTTTATGCACGTTCTTTAGTTCGATCGCAAACGTTTCCATCTTATTCCCGATACAATAGCGCAGTGATCATATATCCGGTGAAGATAACCATCAAAAAAGACGCGACCACGGATTCCCGAGTCGCCCTTCCCACTCCGATCGCTCCGCCGGAGGTTCTGAGTCCGTGCGAACAGGAGATCGCGGATACGATGATTCCGAATATGAATCCCTTGAAAATTCCCACATACAAATCCTTGAGCCCCGGAATGGACGCGACACGATCGAACACGTCGCGGAAGTAAGTGAAATAATCGATTCCCAATTGGAAATATCCAACGATGGCTCCGCCTAAAATTCCGAGTACGGTGGAATAGACGCACAAAACGGGAACCATCACCGAAAAACCGAATATTCTGGGAAAGATCAAATAACGCACCGGATCGATGGACATGACTTCCAGCGCGTCTATCTCTTCGGAAACCTTCATCGTTCCGATTTCGGCCGCCATCGCGGAACCGATCGACGCCGCGAGAATCAACGCCGTCATAAAAGGGGACATCTCCCGCGTGAGGGTGATCGTCATTAGAAGTCCGATTTGACCCTCCGCGCCGAAGTCCTTTAATCCCAATCCGGTGTTAAGCGACATGATCATTCCGGTAAAAACGGCTACGATCGAAACTACGGAGATGCTTCCCACGCCGGTGATGTACATCTGATCCAGGATTTCCCTTCGTTTGAAAAATCCGTAAGGAAGATTTAGAATACTTTCATATACTAAAAGAATGGTGAACCCGCTGGCGTAGAAGAATTCGGTCGATTTCGATTTCAGGGTTTCTATCATATTTTGATGAACCAGAGCAGTTGTAGTTTGCGGTCGGATTCGATTCTTTCATAACCGATAAGACCGTAAAGGAATTTCCAGGACGTTTTTTCGGGAGTTAGGGAGACTTCCAGCAGGAACGGCACGCTCGCGTGAAATTCGGTTTCCGTCCATCTCTGCGTATATGCCCTCATCAGGATCGATACCCTTTTTTCACCGTTGGAAAGTTTTTGATATTCCACGATCGACCAAAGCGGATCCCAAATCCGGTCGACCACTTCGGATTTGATCGGGAATAGGGACAATAGGTTCCATACTACGTTGCCGTCCCGGTCCTTCTGGTATTTGAACAAAGGCCAAAGTTTGAGATAGGATTCGTCCCGATCCCATTGTACGTAATGCCGTTTCGAGTTGAAGTAGAACGGTATGAGAAATGTGTCGTCGGACTGTATATGATACGTGTCCGATTGAAGGTGGAAGTAGAGCGGAGTCACGAACGTCGTTTGTTTTGAGGCGAATCTGTATCTTCCGAAAAACGGAAATAATATCAGTTTTTTGTAATCTTCATCCTGATTGGTTCCGTATTGGATGAGAAAGAAGAACACGTTAAAATCCTTTTCCCCGGTTCTGTCGTCGTATCCGTATCCTAAGAAGGAGCCTAAAAGAGGCAATACGAAATATGCTCTGGATTTCATATTGCCGGATTCTCCGTCCTTGGCTCCGTAAAAGGGGAAAAACAGTTTGTAGTGAACCGGTTCGCGTTTGTCCTGATACGTGGTTCCCCATTGGAAAAACGGCCATAAGAACGAATAACGTTCGTATTTTCCCCTGTGGATCTTACGGGAGAAAAGGGGGAATATCCTGAATTCCTCCCTCGTTTCCGATGAGCCGTAAAGAAAAAAGGGCCATAAAACCGCGTGCGCTTCGTAATCCTTGTATTTCCAATTGGTATAAAGCGGAAAAAGATAAAAACTCAATTCCGAATAGGCGATCTTGTTCCGCAGTTTTCCTCCGAACGGAAAAAAACCGAAGTAGTTTTCTCGATTCGTATCCCCCGATCCCCAAAACAAAAGGGGGGTGAGAACGTCGGAATCCTCTCCCGTGTCCTCGTGCACCGCGCTGGTTCCCGAAAAGAAAAATAAGAACGTCCATACCTTCCAGTATTTCGTTTCTTCGCTGTAGTAGATCGGATACAGTACGGTTTGGAATCTGTACGCCGATTTTTCCTCCCGATAACTGGAATAAAACGGGCGAAGAATGAGTTCGGATTCGCCCGGTCTCAACTCCTTTTGATACAAAAACCAGAATTGATCGTATTCGGATTTGAATTCTCCGACCGGTTTGGAGGGGTATTCCGAAAATAGGTTTTCAGAGGAAAGCAACAGAATTACGGTGCAAAGGATTCTAAATTTTTTTTGGAAAAAAAACCGAAACCGATCACGGCTTCGATTTTGATCCTTCGGGGAGAATTTTTTTTGGCTAAGATCGCAGTCTTTTTCGGTGGCAGTTCTACGGAACACAGTATCTCGATTCGAACCGGTTGTTTTATTTGTAAGACTTTGTATTCTATGGGACATTCGGTCAAACCCATTCTCTGGACCAAGGACGGGGCCTGGTTGGTTCCTTTAGAATATCGGATCGAGATTCCGTTTGAGTCAGTGAATTCTCCCGATT
>NZ_NPEF01000205.1 GCF_002811955.1 Leptospira ellisii | reverse complement strand
TTCAGAGTCTAAATTAGAGTTTTATCATGCCCGAAATTCTGAATCACATCCTGATTTTGGAAAAGATCAAGAACCTGGGAATTTCCCCCGGTTGTTATCTCTGGAAATCCAGAAAGGGGGAGGTTTTGTACGTCGGCAAAGCCAAAAATCTGGAAAAACGCGTACGCAATTATCTCAAGGAAAATCATCCCGACGTAAAAACGAGGGCCTTACAAAGGGAGATTTTCGATCTGGATTGGATCGCCACGGCGACCGAAAAAGAGGCGCTGATCCTGGAAGCGACCCTGATCAAAAAACACAATCCCAGATTCAACGTCCGTCTTAAGGACGATAAAAAATATCCGTATATCTGCGTTTCCCTTTCGGAGCCGTTTCCGATGGTTTATGTGACGAGGAAACTTAAGGACAACGGAGATCGGTATTTCGGGCCGTATTCGGACGTCCGTTCCACACGCGAAACGTTAGACATCATTCTGAGAATTTTTCCGATCCGCAAAACGAGACAGGTTCTTCCCCTTCCCAAACCCAGAAGACCTTGTCTGAATTTCGATATGGGGCGTTGTCTCGCCCCTTGCCGCGGAACCGTTTCCGAAGAGGAATATAAGGTCGTCGTGAACGAAGTGATTCAATTTTTGGAGGGGAGAAAGGAATCCCTCGCGAACGATTTGAGTTCCAAGATGAATTCGTTTTCGGACGCGTTGGAATTCGAAAAGGCCGCTCGTTATCGGGATATGTTGCAGAGAATCCAAAACTTCCGGGAAAGACAGACCGTGGTCAGCACGGACGGAGGGGACGAGGATGTTCTCGGATTCGCAAGAAAGGAAGACGAAGGGCAAGTCGTTCTTTTGGAGGTGCGCGGCGGAAGATTGGAAACCAAAAAATCCTTTCCGTTCAAAGGGGTGTTGGACGCGGAGGATTCAGAAATTTTGGGGGCTTTTTTTCGGGACTATTATCTGAACGCGGTTCTTGTGCCTCCCGTGATTCTTCTTCCCGCGGAGGCAAAGGAAGAGGTCTCGATGGTGGTGGATATCCTTCAGGAAAAAACCGGATTTCGACCAAAACTCAAATCTCCTCGTTCCGGAGACAAACGTTCGCTTTTGAAACTCGCGGAAAAGAACGCGGAGCTCGGTCTGACAGAACGTCTTTTGGCGACCCACTATAGGGATCAGACCGCCGGACTCAAGGAAATTCAGGAAATGTTTTCCTTGGACAAACCTCCGCATATTCTAGAGTGTTACGACATCAGTCACTTTCAAGGTTCGCAACCGGTGGCGAGCGGAGTGATGTTCGTGGAAGGAAAGCCGTTCAAACAGGGATATCGCAAATACAATATGAGAGGTTACGAGGGAATCAACGACCCCGGTATGATGCACGAGGTGATTTCCAGACGTTTGCAGAGGATCATCAACGAAGAGGGGATTTTTCCCGATCTGATCGTAATCGACGGAGGACCGACACAACTCACCAAAGCCTGCGAAGCCGCGGTTGAAGCGGGTGCGGAGAATATTCCCATGGTGGGTTTGGCGAAAAAACGGGAAGAGATTTATTTCCCGGGCGACAACGAACCGTTCATCTTCGATATCAATTCCCCCGGAATGAAGTTGCTCCGACATCTCCGGGACGAGGCGCATCGTTTCGGAGTTTCCCACCACCGTTCGCGAAGGAACAAAGAAACCATGCGGGTTCTGATTCAGGACGTTCCGGACATAGGATTCAAACGGAGTAAACTTTTACTGCAGCATTTCTCCGGAGAAAAGAAGATTGAAGAGGCCGATAAGGAGGAACTGATGTCTGTTCCCGGAATCGGGGAAACCTTGGCCGAAAAAATTCTCGATTCCCTTCGAAAAAAAGAGTAAAAACGAGGCCCGCTTTACTCCGAGTCGATCGTTTCCGGAACCGTTGCCAACGGAGGAAACATGAAACTCAAATCTTTGATCTTCGTTTCGCTGCTGTCGTTGTTCGTCGTCTGCTCCGGAAACGGCAAATCGCCCGTATGGGCCGATCTTTTTTACCCGGGACAATTCAGACTTTGGTATCAACCCGAGACTTCGCTGGATCCTGAAATCGTTCGGGAGAATTCGAAACGCTGGGATCAAACGGACGTCCGTCTGGAAACGGTCGAAAGGGGAGTTTGTCTTTCGGCGGGCCCGATTCCGGCGTTCGGAGTTTCCGTCTGCGTTCCGGACGACGCGTTCGGATCTAAAAAATTAGAACTTCAGAATATTCTAACATTTTGGAGGGAGAACCCGGATTCCAGATCGGAACGGATGAATTTTCCCTTCGCGGAAACGGGCGGGGCTTCGTTATCCGTCCGGCTTTTCAAAACGCTCGTCGAGGATTTGGACGGGAATTGGTTGGTTCTTTCCGGAGATTCCGGTCTCGATTCCGCGTTGGACCGAATCGGATTTCCGGCTTCCGCGCGCCGATCCGTTTTCGAAGGGAATTCGGGATCGCGACCTCATTCGACACGCCTTTGGAACGGATTCAGCGTTTTTGCCGGTCCTGACTTGGTCAGAATAATATTTCATTCTCCTTATATTCTGAATTCGGAAAACGTTCTGGTTTTGGAGATTCCCGGCGACGTCTCCGTTCTTTCGGATTTTTTCGCTTCGATCGAGGAGCACAACCGGGATGTTTCGGCGCTTTGTAAAAACGAACTTCCTTCCCTCTCCGAGTGGTTTGCGGGAACGGAGGCGCCGCTCGGTCGCTATCTGGAGTTCGGAAACGAGAAGGAATACGCGGTTTGTACCCGGAAAACCGATTTAAAACTCGGGGAAGCCGTTTATTCGCTTTGGAAAGAGGAAGGTTTTTTGATTCCGGGAGAAACACTTCTTCGGATCGAGGCTGAAAAACCGGGTTTCGGTACTGTACTCGTGGATTTCCCCTGGTCCGTCCTAAAAAAGAACGGTTCGATTTCCCTAAACGACGGGATCGAGACGAAAACCGTAACTCTCTCGGATCGAACCTTCGAGGAAGGGGATTCGTATTACTCCGTACGAAACGGGACGTATTCTGTTTGTTCTTCCGGAATACGGCCCGATTTGACGGAGCGGTTCTGCGGTTCGCCCGGTCGATTGGAGACCGGGAACGATCCGATCGACAAACAAGAGTTTTGCGACCTCGAATCCTTCCGATTGGAGGAGATCAATTTCAACGGCATTTTCACTTCCGGAAAATTGGACGACCGCGGTAAATTCGCCGATTTGGAGTTCCTCGGAAAAACCTCCTGTAATCCGGATTCGTTATCTCTCAAATTCGCTGGTTTCGAAGTTCCGATCCGGACCTCGGAACATAAGATTCTCCCGGGCCGGATCCTGACGGTGGGAAACGGGGACTTTTTGGAACGAAACGTACTTTTGTCCAAAGCGAATTTAAAAAAATTAGAATATTCGAATTCGATTTCCCTTTTGGACAGGGGATCGGGACGGGAAGTGACGCTCTTTCCCGCGCCTTCCTGGATACCGGTACTTCGCAAAAGCGACGGTTACGTTTCTTCCCTTTTGTTCCGGAACGGAGTTTGGAGGCCGCATCCTTTTTCCGCGTCGGAGACGATCTTGGAGGATCTTCGTCTTAAAAACGCGATGGATCCCGGTATCGCGACGAAATCCGGATTTTCAAACGTATCGTTTTCCGCCGAACTTTCCGAAATTTCCTGGATGGGTTCGTACGAAGGAAGTAGCGCGATCAGCGCCGATCGTTTCGTCGAACTCGATTCCGAAGAGGAGGGTTTTCGGTTTCTGGAAATCGTCAACGGTTCGCAGATTCTTTCGTATCTGATTCCGCTTAGGAAAGGAAAGAACGTTTTTTCGTCGGGGAAGCTCGTTTGTTTTCCGGACGTTACGACTTGGATTTTGCCGGAGTTGAGTTTGGGATCTTCGGGAACGATTCGACTTCTTTCGAACGATGCGGATTCAGTTTCGGATCGGTTGGATTGGAACTCGCAGTCGGGACCCGGGGTGAATTCGGTTTCGCAAAAGACGAGACGTTCCGCTGTTTCCGTTTATAGCTCGGGCGGAGAAAGAATCTGGAAAAACAGCGGACTTTCTAATCCGGATCGGAGAAAACAGAGTTGCACCGGGACGGAGGCGAGCCCGGGTGAAACAAATCGTATTCCACCTTTCTTATATAAAGAAAATCGTAACTCGATTACTGATATTTTCAACCCTCGTTTGAGTTGGAACCTTCCCCCTTTTTTGAACGGATCCGAAATTTCCCTATTACAGATTTCCTCCGGGCAAACTCAGTTTCCGCGAAATACGGAAATCGGTCGTTTCGTCGATTTTTGGAATTCGTTGAAACCGGTTTTGCAGGGGGATTCCGTTTTTTCCGAGGATACGATGACGTATCTTTTTCCTTCGTTCGGAGAGGGACTGATCGGGATTCCGGCTTCCACCGGGATTTTGATCGATTCGGTTTATCCGCATCCTGCCGTTTCCTCGAACGAATGGTTCACGCTCTGCAACAGGGGAAATCTTTCAGTCGACGTTCGCTCCTTGGAGATACGGGATTCTTCCGCCGCGGACCGCATCGTGGAATATTCGGCGCGATTCGGCAACTCTCTTCCGGAAGGTTGGAATTCACTGTATCCGAACCCTCAAACCTGGATCTTCGGAGACAGATTTTTACATTCGGGTGAATGCGGTTACGTGCTGTCGCCCGGTTTTAAAAACGAAACCCTTCCGTTTGCTGACGCGCGTCATAAAAAGATTTTTACGATCGATAAAACGACTACGATCGGAAACGGGATCTCTAAAAACGAAGGACTGGATCTGTTTCAGGAACGTTCCTCCGGTTTTTCGCACGTTCATAGTTACGGGAATCAACGTTCTCCGAGACCGGCCGTCATAGACGCGGAAACGGGCGACGTGATGCGTCTTAAACCGGGTAGGACGGGAGACGGTGTAGAAGATTATGAAATTCTAAAGAAGGAATCCTTATGAGGACGGTCCTTCTTTCGTTTTTTCTGTTTTTTCCCGTTTGTATCTTCCCCGTTTCGAAAAACTCGGGTTGGTACGATTTCGGTTGGATGGGTTGGGGTTTGGGATCCTCCGAAAAAAACGTGGATTCCCGAGCCTCGGATTCCGGATATTCCCGCGGAAAGGAGACGAGGATCCTGTCTTCCGCGTTCCGTTTCGGTGCGGATAAAACTTTCGATTCCGATCGGTTTCGATGGAGAATACAAGCGGACGTTTCGGTTTCTCCGGAGGCCGAATTCCTTTTTTTCGCCGGAAAGAACCTTTTTCTGGAAACGAAGTTCGATCGAACCTCTCTGTTTTTGGGAAGAAAACAGGAGGAAACGAGAGGTCTTGCGTTTCGGGATTGGATCGACGGAACGGAAGGGATCGTCGTAGAGTCACTGTTTGGTGACGCCGGAAAAGTCCGTTTGGATCTTTTCGATTTTTATTCCGGATATCCACTTTTCGAGAAGAAGTCGTTTTCGGAAAAAATTTTGAAGACGAAACGGGAGTCGGGAATCGATTCGGAAAAGGGATCTCCGTCGGTGGACGGGGAGGATCCGATTTCAAAATACGAATTCAGGAACCGATATCGAGGCGGTGTAGCCTATCGTTGGAATTCGGAGTTTTTGGACGCAGGTCTTCGATTTCAATATCTGAATCTTCAGAATTGGGGAAATTTTTCGAACGACCTTGGCGCTGCCGATTCTTCCGGCGATCGGGATTATCTGACCCATTCCACTGTGGAGTTGAATCTGAAGTGGAACGGATTGTACTGTTTTTTATCGGGAATTTTGGCGCGGGGGCAGGACAAAACGGATTGGAATCGAAATCGGAATTCGGCATCGATTCCGATTTCCGGTGAAGCGGTTCTGCTTTCCTTGGGCGTCTCGTTTCCGTTTTGGAATTTTAATCTTTTCGGATTTCTGCCTGATCGGGACAAACGGAATTCTCAGAACGAAATTTTAGAGTTAGGTTTTATCGGAACCGGCTCTTCTCCTTCTCCCGTGTTCGCCACGGCTCAGAGTCTAGACTTTTATCCTTCGGCCTGGATCACGGATCGAGGTTTGGAAAAACGGAATACTCTTCAAGGAGGAAGAAGACAATCGGCCTGGTTCGGCGCCGATTTGGAATATAAGGAATCACTGTATAAGATCCGTCTGTATTTCGCGTCCTACGCGTTTCTTACGGAGACCGGGCAGAACTCGGGCGCTTTGACGATTTCAAAGGAAACGTTTCAAAAGAACTATTTTCGGGAGTTTTGTCTTCAAGGTTCGTTTTATTTTCCTTCCGAAGATCCTAAGATTCCGTTTTCGTTTTTAAAACTTTCCGTGGGAGGATGGATCGGAAACGCGGGTTCCGAACAAAGGGAGATTTTCTTCCAGATTCAAACGGGAGCGATCTTATGAGGAAGGACTTACGGATCTTTTCGATCCTTTCGTTTTGTCTTTTTTGTTCCGTCGAAGAACCTTCGAAAGATCCTTGGTTCGACGTTTTTAGACCGAGAAAAACGGAATCGTATTTTTCGTTTCCGGGGAGATACGTTCCCGCTTCGAAAAAACGCAACGTAAGGGAGGAAATTCTGCGTCTGATCCGGAACGCTCGTTTTTCCGCAGATCTATGGATTTATTCCTTCGACGATCCTGAAATCCTTCAAGAATTGAAAAACGCCGCGGGAAGGGGCGTAACGATCCGCATCGTCGCGGATCCGGAAAAGGAATATCCCGCCGAATTGACGAACCTGGGTTTTTTCAGGAGATGGGAACGATCCGGTTTACAACATTCTAAAATACTCATAATCGATAGACAACGGGTGTTTTTGGGATCGGGCAACTTCACGTGGTACGGCTTGGAGAACGATTGGAACGGTTACGTGGAGTTCGATCTTTTCGAAAAGGAAGCGGAGGATTTTTACTCCTTTTTGGAGTAGGAGCCGCGTTTCGTATCCTTGGAT
>NZ_NPEF01000204.1 GCF_002811955.1 Leptospira ellisii | reverse complement strand
CGTATTGGATTTCGGGAAGACGTTTTAGATTTTTATAATGTTCTCCCTTTCCGCTTTCCACGGTTTTATCGAAATCTATTATCTTTCGCAGACTCCCTCCACCGAAGCGGCGCGGGAAACAGCTTTGCTGGAAAACCGGATTCTCAAACCGAAAGGGGGGGCCGCGGTCAAAAAGATCCAGGCGGGAATGATGTCCTCTCTCATCCAAAGAAGGAGCAGAATCTTGGCGCGGTCCCTGGAATCGGAGATGAAAAAAAAGCTCCAACCTCAGATCCTGTCCAGGGGAGTGAAAAAGGCGGATTTTTCGGTCCTACGCGGAAGTTTGATGCCGGCGGTGCTCGTGGAAATGGGTTATCTCTCGCATGAAAAAGAATCCAAACTTCTTCAGAACAAAAATTTACAAGTCAAGATCGCGAAAAGCATCGTAGAAGGAATTCGGGGATATGAATTGGCAAAAAATTAAGGAATCGGGGATCGCCGTCCGGGACGCGGTTTGGGAAGCCCTCAAAATCGCCGGAGAAAAAATCAATCTCGGTTATCAGTGGTTGTTCCGCACCGCAACCGAAGACGGTGTTTCCCGTAAGACGGTCTTCTTGACGTATTCCTGGATCGGTGTCGTATTATTTTTCACTTCGTTCATACTTGCCGGTCATAATCCCTTCGTAACTCTCGTTCCGTTTTCCTTATACGAGGTCGCCAACCGGGATCCCCGATCGGAAATCACGATCTACGGTTCGGACGGGGAAAGGAACGTATTTCCCGTCCGCAGAAAGGTTCTTTGGGAAGGGGACGAATTCCGCCATAAGACGCTTACTTTGATCGGAGAGATCGGAGAGTCTTCCTATTTCGATAAAACCGTGGAAAGCGGAAAGGGAGAACATTATAAAAATCTAAAACGTCTTCCCGAAATCCAATACGCGGTAAAATCGGTTTGGAAACGCGGGAACGGATTGATCCTCGATCTGAGAAAATCCACGCTTCAGGAAATCGTGTCCGGGATGAAGTTTCGGATCGATTATACGTACGCGCAGCAGATGAGCGAAGAACAAAAACAGAGGGAGATCGTCCGAAAAAAAATGGCGTTGTTGGATTCCACGTTTTTGGCTTTGGAAAAGACGATTTTCGAGAATTTTCAGGACGTTCAAAGCGTGGAATATAAACTCGACGGTTTGTCGGAGGCCATTCCGGGAATGGAATATTCCCTCGATTCGCAACATAAAAGAAACTGATTCCTGTTTTTACGGCGGTATTCCGCCGATACTAAAAACAAGATGAAATCCGATTTTTGGAATCTCCCGTTCACGGCGAAAAGCGGAACGGTCCTCGTTCTCATTCTCGTATTATCCTTGTTCGACGGAACCGTCTGGTCGGCGGCGGATCTGCAGATTTCGCCGGATATTCAAAACGTAACCGATTTCCGAACGGATCGGTTGGCATTTCACTTCATCCAACTCGTGGACAAGGAAGGGAAAGCGCTTCCCGATCGAAACCCGAATCGGGATTCCTCCGAGGCGACCCTGCTGATCATCTACAAAGGCCAGCTTACCCTGTTGAAGGACGGTTACGACGATCCGAATTCCGTCCGGGAAAAGGAAAGGGAATATCTCGTAAAAATCTCCAATTACGCGCGTTTGAAGGAATTGGAGACGGAATATTTCCGTCTTCCCGAATCGGAGCGGAGCCCTTCCGGGGCCGGTTCGACTTCCCCGCCTCAATCCCCGCAAAACGCTCCCGACGGAGCTTCGCCTAACAAGGATGAGGCGAAACAGATTTCCGGAGAACCGCTCAAACGTTCCAAGGAATCGGATCTTCTTTTGAAATACGACGAGGAACTTCTCAAGGCGTACTCCGCGGAGAGGGCGGCCTCGGGGGAATTGGAACGTTCGGAACGTTTTTACGGAAAGGATTCCCCGAAAACCAGCACGCTGCGATTTCGCGTCGACGAACTCAGAAAAAAAGTCAACGAACGAAGGGACTTTCTGCTCGGTTTCCTGAAAAATCCCGCTCCGACTAACAATCCTTATCCCGGAGACCGCAAGGATCAGCCCTTTTATACGAATGCGGTGAACGGCATTCCCGATTTTTATCTTCATTCCACGACGCCCCGGGAACAGGACGGACAGATGTACGGAGAGGAGGAAGTGGGAAAAAAATACGGGGAGCTCTTCAAAACGGCGAGGGACCGGTTGATCGATTCGCAAATTAGAAAATTATACTATTATTTATGGAATCGCGAGATGACCAACACTCGGGTCAAGGCCGACAAGGTCAAAAAAGGGAAAAAGGCGGTCGTAGTGACCGGAGATTCCACCGTTTTCACCATGATCGATAAGGAAGGGGACGGCGTTACCGAATCCTTTTTCGTGGAAAGTCCCGGGATACGTTTTTCCTGGGGCAGAGATCTTCCCAATATCATTTCGATCTCCAACTGCACGGACGAGGCGATTCTGGCGAAGATCAAAAATCTGACTGAGGACGTGTTGTCGGGAAGGGTTCCCGATAAGGTCGATAAGATCGACCTCACGGTTCCGGAAGAACAATTGATTCTGGAATTGGGACCGAAAATTCCGCAATGAAAGTGGAAACCGCGCGCACCGAAGATCTTTCCGCTCTGGTCCGTCTTTTCGGAGAATATAGGAAATTTTACGGGAAGAAGGCCGAGCCGGAATCCGAAAAAAACTACGTTCTCGCAAGGATGGAAGCCGGAGATTCCCATCTCTGCGTTGCGCGCGACGAGAAAGGGGAGACGGTCGGATTCGCACAATGCTACTTTACGTTTTCCTCATTGAGCATGTGCAAGATTTTGATTCTAAACGATTTGTACGTCGCGCCTTCCTCTCGAGGACAGAACGCGGCCAAGAAGATCATCGAACACGTGATCGAATTTTCCAAAGACAACGGATTTCGCGGAATCGCGTTGGAAACGGCGGCTTCCAATTCGATCGCGCGTAAGATTTACGAAGGTTTCGGTTTTACGAACGAGGATTCCTTTCTACATTATTATCTGGAAGTGCGATAAAGGTTTAACCGGTCGAAAGCGGCGAGATTGCGGAATTTATGTTCGAAAAGAACGGGATGAGAACGCTGATCAAGGATCCTCTATTTCCACGTTTTCCAGAGTATCGAAAAAACCGGTCTGAAGTAGAGGAGCAAAATCCACCATATCCTCCGCGTTGAGTTTTAATCCGTTTTCCATCGAATACGCCTGGAGAAGGGACGCGCAGGCCAAATGGCTTTCTCCGAGTTGTGCGTGCGCTCTCGCCTTGATGATGAGGATATCCGCGTCAGATTCCCCGAAATACAAAATATACAGGTCGATGAACTTTAACGCGTTTTTATGATCGGCGACTTTTAGATAACACTGCGCGATCATATCGTAATGGAGAAAATTCTCGTCGCTATCCATCCTCATCGAGGTTTTTAAGGAGGCGAGCGCTGAATTGTAGTTGCCTCTTTGATAATATAGATGTCCTAATTCGGCCCAGATGTCCTTTCTGAGAATTCCCCTTCCTCTCGACAACTTTTCCTGAGCGAGCGCCTGTTTTAACACCGTGATAGCTTCGTTGGATCGATCCGTGTCCTTGAGTAGGGAGGCTAACGTGAGATATAATTCGAGTTGATCCGGATATAAATCGATTCCTTTCGACAGAATCTTTTTCGCCTGTTTGAAGTTGCTGACCTTGATCAGATAATTGGAATAATAGAGATAACTTCCCGGTTCGTCGGGATACTGCGTTATGATTTCCTGAAAGAGGTTCAACGTCTCGCGGGTGTTTCCGATATGATATTGGCACCAGGCCTGGCGGTTGCGGATTTTGAGAATGGTTTTCGGACTGCCGGTGAAAGAAAGCGCCTCCTTGTAGAGGTTGAAAGCCTTGGTGAATTCTCTTTGTTTCTCCCTCTGAATCGCAGATCTGATCAGTTTAGGGAAACTCACGGTTTGGACAGGGTAAAAATTTTCAAAAAATAATCAAGTTTTCTATTTATCAACCGAGAATAGAATTGGGGGAAAAAGAAAGAAAAACCCGAAATCCTCATGCGAGGGCCAGACCATGAATATCAACGGAACCACAAACCAGAGTTTACTTTTGGAACGAGTCGCCAATATGCCCAAGGAAATTTTTCAGGCACAAAACGAAGACACTCGAAAGATGCTTCGTTACTTGGTGGAAAACAAACTTTTGGACGAGCAGATCGGCGCAGGCAGCAGACTTCTGGATACCTACGCGTAAATTCAGTTTTGATTATAGACGGGGCGTTTGCGTTCTTTGAAGGACTGAAGTGCTCCTCTGAAATCGGCGGAATCCAAAAAGCTCGAATTCCAAAGAGCCACATAGTTCAAACCCGCCTCTAAGGTTTTTCCTTCCGAATAACGCATCACGTCTTTGACTCCGGAAACCACAAGTTTCGGATTTTCCGCGATTTCCTTCGCGGTGGCGATCGCAGTTTGCATCATCTCTTCTTCGGTTTGGAATACTTTCGTTACCAGTCCGATCCTTTCGGCCTCGGGACCGTCGATGTCCTTTCCCGTCAGGGCCAATTCCCTAGTGTGTCCTTGTCCTATGATCGCGGGGAGTCGATTGATGGAACCCATATCGGCGACGATCGCCACCTTCGCTTCCCGTAACGAGATCGAAGCGTCCACGGTCGCGTAACGGATATCACAAGCGGAGATCAGATCCAATCCTCCTCCGATACAATGTTTTTGTACGGCGGCGATGGAGGGTTTCGGAGAATCGTAAACGGCGTTGATTCCTTTCTGCATTCTTTGTATGAGATCGAAGAATTTTCTCCGGTCGTCTCCGAGCGGTGCTTGGACTACGGAGCCGAATTCCTGAAAAAATGATTCAAGATCCAGTCCGGTGGAAAACGATTTTCCCCGGGCCGCGATTATGAACGCGTGAATCCGCGGATTGGCGTCGATTTCCGCGATCGCATCCGGCAGGTCGCGCCAAAAAGGCCAGTTCATTGCGTTCCGCTTTTCGGGTCGATTGAGATAAAGTATGGCGGTATGGTCTTCCGGGCGTTCTACGATTTCAAAGAATTCGAAATGAGTTTTCATCTCGGTCAGTTTGGGAGGGAAAAAAAATCTTACAAGTCATTCCTAGATTGAAGAAATGGTGGACAGATTTTTAATTATGAGAATGATTCTCATTATCTTAAAGGGCTGTCTATGATTATCAGTTGGGAAAAAATTCGGCATCCCCATCCGAAAGAAGAATGGAAGGAACTGTTACGCAAGGTGGATATTTCCGAAGAGATCGGGGGAGGGAGTTCCCACGTTTTTTCGGGCAGTAGGATGTTTGCTCGGAAGGACTTAGGGAGCGATGGTATCAGTTCCTACAAAATTCGGTATTACTAAGGGAATGGTCGTTGGAAAGATTGACGCGACCGTTTTTATTTGGAGCAAACATGGTGGGGAGTTCCCACACTTTTTCCCGAATTCCGTTTTACCACGGGCGGACGCTTCGATCGGTATTTAGATACGAGAAAATCCGGCCTTCGAACGTTTACTTTGAGGAGTTCCTACGTTTTAGTGTGTAGAAGGAAAACGCAATCTCACACAGGCGCCTTCCCGATTGAGAAGATCCACCGTAGCTCCGATTTGTTTCGCCAACGATTCCACAAGAGAAAGACCGAGGGCGCTCGGGTTTCGATTGCGTAACGATTCTTCCGGCAAACCTTTTCCACTGTCGGAAACTTCCAGGGTCAGCGTCTCGCCCTCTCTCGTAAAATGGATTTTAATCGCACCGGAAGGCAGATTCCCGATTCCGTGTTTTAAGGAATTCGTAATAAGTTCGTTGATGATTAAGGCCAGGTTCATGCCGATTTCCGCTTTGACCTTGCTTTCCCGGATATTCAGTTCCAAACGGATTTTTTCCCGATCAACCCGGTAGATTTCGAACAATGCGTCGGTTAATTTTTTGACATACAATTCGAAGCTGATCGAAGAAAGATCCTTGCTTTCGTAAAGAATTTCGTGCAATAGAGCAACGGCCCGAAGGCGGT
Source organism: Leptospira ellisii (assembly GCF_002811955.1). Lineage (GTDB taxonomy): Bacteria > Spirochaetota > Leptospiria > Leptospirales > Leptospiraceae > Leptospira > Leptospira ellisii. The sequence continues at coordinate 931 of NZ_NPEF01000204.1, read as the reverse complement.
TCTGACTTTCTCGAAGAACCTCGTTGGATTCTCCGTTGTTTTGACCGGAACGAAGGCTGAAAATCGAGGAAATAATCGTTAGATTGTTTTTGATTCTATGATGAATTTCCTTCAGATACGTATCTTTTTCTCCGGCGGTCGTATTCTGTTCTTTGGTGCGGATGATGTTGAAGGTTCCCGTGAGTCGTTCTTCCGTTCCTAAAATCGGCGAACTTTGGAACTGCACTTCTTGACTGTTTCCGTCTTTGGAAATCAGAATTAGATTTCCGTTTTCCTTCGGAAGCCTCGTGTACAATACTTCTTCGACGAGATTTCCCGTTTTCCCTTCGCTTCCATTCTGAAAGGAAAGCACCTCGCCTACGGGTTTCCCCAAATGTTCCTCGTACTTACAGCCGGTCAGTTTTTCTGCGGCGGGGTTCATAAAAAGAAGAAGTCCGTTTTCGTCGGTGGTCACGATTCCCGCACCGAGTTGATCCAGGGCGCCTTTGAGTTTTTCTTCCGTTTGTTTGCTTCTTTGTTCGATTTCGTTTTTATAAAGAGCCACTTCGATCGAAGAACGGAGTTGATCGGATTCGAACGGTTTGACGATGTATCCGAGGGGTTGGGTTTTTTTGGCTCTGTCTAAGGTATTTTCGTCGGCGTAGGCGGTGAGGTAGATGACGGGGGTATGAAAACGGTTTCGAAGAACTTCTGCGGTTTCGATTCCATCCAAACTTCCCTCGATATTGATATCCATCAAAACAAGATCGGGATGGTTTTCTTCCGCCTTTTGGATCGCTTCCTCGCCTGAAGAAGTAATTCCTACAAGCTCGTAACCCAGCTTTTTCAGCTTTTGGCCGAGGTTGACCGCGACGATGATTTGATCCTCAACGCACCCGATTTTGATTCCGGAGAATTCCGACTGATCGCCGATTCGCTCTCCAAAGCGGCG
>NZ_NPEF01000203.1 GCF_002811955.1 Leptospira ellisii | reverse complement strand
TCAGAAGTGAATCCGATAAAGTCAGAAAAAATAACCTGCGCTCGCAAAATCACGATACGTCTCCCCGATCCAGCTCGAAGGAAGGAACGAACCAACCTCACAATCTCCAAGTTCACAGCGCAACTACAGCGAAAACAGTCGGCTTGATTCGATTTTCTTTTTGATTCGTGAAGCGATCCGCTTGCTTCCTGCATTGCGTTGCACGGCGGAACATTGACATTGTACAACGTTCTTTTGCGTGAGCGGGCCGCAGGGCGCTCAAGCGTCCTCGAAGAGGACGAGCGGGAATCCGCGAGCCCGGAGTCACGCGACTCGGAGCCGCCGCAACCGACGCAAAACACATTCATCTTTTGGAATATTGCGGCGGCTACGAGGCACGCCCGAAACTTGATCTCTGGTCGACGCGTTTTGCCGAGGTTCCTTACGGCGATGATTGGGAGAGAAGGAAGGAATATAGATATATTCTAAAATATTAATTTTATAGAGAATGAAAGAAGGAGTGTCCGCGCTTTTTTGAATCGTATTCGCGCGCTCTAAATGCGCCGCGCCGCCTTCTAAAAGAAGACGGCGCACGCTGAATATGAGTTACTCTTTAACGAAAGAATATGAAAGTCAAAAGAATAAACGTGGGGATCAAAATTCCGAAGGAATACAAAACATATCCCCCGAAGCTTGGCATTTTCACATTATTCTCTTCGGCCACCGATTTCACCATAAAGTTAGGTGCGTTTCCGATATACGTCAACGCTCCCATAAACACGGCTCCGACGGAGATCGCCTTCAGAATTTCCTCAGCATGAGAATCGGCAAGGATCTGCGCGACGTTATTGAAGCCCAAAGTTCCTTTCGCCAACGACAGGAAGGTCAGATAAGTGGGCGCGTTGTCCAAAACTCCCGAAAAGAGTCCGGTCACCCAAAAGAACTGCCAAGTTTCGGTGACGCCCAATTCTTTTCCGTGATGTTCGAGCAGGATCAGCGCTGGAATCATCGTGATGAATATTCCAATAAACAGATACGCCACTTCCTGGATCGGATGTAACGTGAATTTATTGTGTTCCCTTACGTGACCTTTCGTCGTAAATTTGGACGCAAGAATCAGCGCGATCAACACTCCTTCGCGCACGAACGCCAAATACGGATTATTGTTGATCGCGGGGATATAATTCTGATTTAAAAACGCGACGGACAAAACCACGCCCAACAACCAGATAAAATTCACCTGTCCTTCCAGGCTGATCTTTTCCTTGCGGGTGTGATCCTTCTTGAGATCCTTTCCGGTTTCCTTACCATACGCGATCGTGTCCCAGATAAAATACGTAATCAGCAGAATGACTCCCGCCACTAACAGTTCCGGAAGAAGTTTGAACGTCCACGTAAACGGAACTCCGATCAGATATCCCAAAAAGAGGGGAGGATCTCCTAGGGGAGTCAGGGAACCGCCGATATTCGAAACCAAAAAGATGAAGAAAATCACCGTGTGAACCACGTGTTTACGTTCCGAATTCGTCTTCAAAATCGGACGGATCAACAACATGGAAGCGCCGGTCGTTCCGATAAAAGACGCCAAAAAGGTTCCGATGATCAGGAAGATCGTATTATTCAACGGGGTAGCTTCGATGTCTCCCTTAAGTCGGATTCCCCCGGAGATATAAAACAGGGATCCTAGGAGGATGATAAACGGAACGTATTCGAAAACGAGCGTGTGAACGATCTTTCCGAACCATCCGTGCAACACCAAAATGATAAACGACACCGCCGCCAATGCAAGAGCGAGGATGAGTTTGTTCGTGTTGCTTTCCCACCAATGCGAGGTCGTATGGGAAACGATCGGCAAAAGCGCGATACTCAGTAATATTAATATGAACGGAATTACGCTCCAATACGGTAGGTCTTCTCCGATGGTTTCATGATGCCCGGAGGAATTTTCCTCGTGGGCGCTCTGCGTTTCTTCGGTATGAACCGGTGTCTGGGTTTCTCCCGCGGGTTCGTCCGCCAAGAGCGCCGCTGCGGGCAGGAAAAGGGAAATCGCCAGTAAGACGGAAATCAGTTTTTGTTTCATTGCTCGTATCTTCTGAAGAATTTTTAGACAGTTTCGGGATTGAAAACGAAGTGTAAAAGGAAAAAGATTCTTTTTCGTCTCTTTTTTGCGGACTACAACGGGGCCGTTTTGCGAACTTTTTTGGATTGCAGAATTTTTCAAGAAAGAGATGTTTTCCAGAGAACTCTCCTGATAAAATCGTGCAAAAACGCGGTTTACGGGTGTCAGATGGTTAGAGGGAAGGTTCCCTCTAAGGGATCGAACGAATGGAAGCACTCTTTTCAAAAAAGGCATGTTTGACGCCTGTAGAAATCGAACGACGCTTGAAGTCGGTTTCCATTCAACCCACGATGCAGAGGATTTCCATCTGTCAATACGTACTTTGTGAAGCGGATCATCCCACCGCGGAAGAGGTGAAGGAGTGGGTCGACAGCCGCTCCTTTAAGATGAGTCTCGCCACGGTTTACAATACCCTCAATATCCTCGTTTCCGCCGGATTGTTACGCGAATTCAAATTTTCCTGTTTGGGAAAATCGGTCTACGACAGCAATATCGTGGATCACTATCATTTTTTCGACGAGGCGACGGGCAAATTCCACGATATCGATCCGTCCTTGTTGTCCCTTCGTTCCAACCTTCCCGCCGAGTTTCAGGTCAATAAAACGGATATCCTTTTGAGCGGGAATCTAGATTCCTCCGTTAAAGATTGATCGCCTCTCCGAGCGCGGCCGCGAACGATTCCATTACGGTTTCCGAAAGCGTAGGATGGGCGAAGATCGTGGAAGCGATGTCTTTCGCGGTCAATTCCTGAGTGATTCCCAACGCGACCGCGGGAAGAAGTTCCGTAACCCCCGGACCGATCAGATGCGCGCCCAGTATTTCACCCGATTTTTTGTCCACGACGACTTTCGTAAATCCGCCGACGTCTCCCATCGCCCTGGCTCTTCCGCTTGCGGTGAAGGGAAACCTTCCGACTCCGATCGTATAACCCTTGTCAGACGCTTTTTTTTCCGTAAAACCGATGGAAGCGACCTCCGGGTGACAATACGTACAACCGGGAATCGCGTCGTAGTTTAAAGGCGCATAACTGAGGCCGTGCGGATTTCCGGAATGGATCGAGATCGCCTCCGCGGCCTTGATCCCTTCCATGGAAGCGACGTGCGCCAGAAGCGGTGGACCGTTGCAATCGCCGATCGCATAGATATGAGGCACGCTCGTTTTGTATTTCGTATCCGTTTTGACGAATCCTTTTTGGAGAAAAATTCCGATCTCCTCCAGATGAAGCGAATCCGTATTGGGAACAAGACCGATCGATACTAGGATCTTCTCCGCCTCCAAAACCTCTCCCGTTTCCGGAAGATTTTCGCCTTTTAACAGAACCTTCACCTTTCCGTTCTCCAGTTTCGGATCGTGAACCCCGACTCCTGTCAAAACGCGGATCCCCCGTTTGACGAAGGATTTTTCGAGGAAGCCGGAAATCTCTACGTCCTCCACGGGAAGAATCTGATCGAGCATTTCGACTAACGTGACTTTGGTGCCCATGGCGGCGTAAAAATCGGCGAATTCCACGCCGATCGCCCCGGCACCCACGATCAAAAGCGATTCCGGAATTTTCTCCTGAACCATCGCGCTACGGGAGGAAAGTACGGTGTGATCGTCGAAGGGCAGACCGGGCAACGCTCTCGCCCTGGCTCCGGTGGCGACGATGAAATATTTGGACACGATTTCCTCTTTGGAAACGTCCGGAAGGCGGATCGTATGAGGATCTTTGAAGAATGCGGTCCCTTTTTTTCGGACGATCTTATTTTTATTCAGGAGAAATTCAACTCCGGAAGCCATTCCGTCCGCCACGCTCCGGGAGCGTTTTACGATGGAAGGAAGATCCGGTCTCGCGTTTTCGGATACGATTCCGAATTCACGAGACGAATGAATCTTCTCCAGGAGATGCGCCGATTCCAAAAGCGCCTTGGTCGGAATACATCCCCAGTTCAGGCAGATCCCGCCTGGTCTTTCCTTTTCCACGATACATACGTTCATCCCCAATTGTGCGGCGCGGATCGCGGCCACATATCCGCCGGGTCCGGCGCCGATCACGGTCAAATCATAGCTTTCAGGCATAAAATTCTCCGGGATTATGGGATAGGGTTTTGCGGAGGATGGGCAAGGACTTTTTGATGCGAAGGGTATATTCCTAAAATTTTAATCGAAAAAAACGCGGCTTTTCGTCGAAGATGGCCGTATGTTCGCGCGCAATCCGGTTTTCCTTCGATCCGGTCCGACTTGTTTCGTTTGCGATTTTCGGTTTTAGAGGAGTCCGTTCCCGGCTCGAACGTCGGGAAGTCGCGATTCCGCAGACTCGATCGGTCCCGCGTTAGACGCTCTTCTTTTTCAGGACGAGCAGCATTCTCCCGGCGGAGTTTTTGAATTTGGATTCGTTATAACCGGAATAAACGTGCATGATTTCGAACTTATGTCTGAGGATCATCCGTTCGATCTCCGGTAGATAGAAAACGCGCATAACGTGTTTGTCTCTGATCTCCCGCGTGTTGATCTGATAGATGTAATTCACCTCCACCATGGTCGAAGTATCGGCCCTGACCAGCCGAAATCCCCTGTTTCTTTGTATCGTGGCATTCTGCGACTTGATCTGGGCCACGGGCGTGATCGGTTTACGTTTGATCGCCCGCAGCGGTTCCGCGTTCCAGACCTCCAAAACCGCGAGTCCCGCGGGCTTCAGATTCTGCTCGATGAGTTTGAGAGTCGAGTCCACTTCCTCGTTCGTCAAAAGATAGTTAAACGAACCGAAAAGACTCACGACGCAATCCATCAGAACGGAGGATTGATACGATTGCATGGGCGCCACGTCGAACTTACAATGGGAATATCTTTTTTTGGCGACGTCGATCATTCTCGAAGAGGAGTCGATTCCTTTCGGACGATAACCGAGCGATTGGAAATAACGCACGTGTTCTCCGGTTCCGCATCCCATATCGAGTATGGTCATGATCCTGTGTTTTCGAAAAAGCCGGTCCAAAAAACGGGCTTCCGAATCGATCTTGCGGGCGGGTTTTTCGATGTCGAAATAGAATTCTGCGAGTTCGTTGTACAACTTCATAAAAATTGGTTTAGAGGTATCAAAATTCGCCCGTTAACTATATTAACGGCACTCGGCTCATGAAAATCCAACATTTCGGAATCATTTTCTTTTTTTTTAATCTTTCCGCGGTCGCCCAGAACAGGACTTCGAACGTGGGAAAGGATCTTTTTTCGGGAGACACGTTGGTCTTAGGCGGAATTTCGATTTCGCTTCTGTTTCTTTTCGGATTGGTCCTAAAGGAAAGCGTCCGGAAATCGGGTGAGGTTCGGGAAACTTCGGAGTCGCCGATTCGTTCGGAAGAGACGGGGTCTTCGTCGAAAGAAACGGCGAATATCGTTTCCGCGGATCGGAACGGGGTCGGTGATCCGTCGACGCAGGATCGTATTCATACGAAGTCGCATTATTTTTCGGGAGCCCAGAGCGCGAGCGTGGAAGCGCGCAGGATCTGGAAACGGGAAGTGCCCGCGCATCCGGAACTGATCTCGGCACACCGCAATTTTTTGACGAACCTAAATCCGCGTATCGCGGACGCGGAAATTTATTTCTTATGCGGGGAAGTCTCGCTTCTTCTGGCTTCGCGAAACGGCCGCGTGTTTCATCTTCCCGAATCTCCCCAGGAACATTCCTTATCCGGCGAAAACAGAAATCGTATCCTCTCCGGAAACGTCGCCGCGGAGGAAAACCGCGTTCTGATTCCCTTATCGACGGGAAGTCCTCCGTTCGGTTATCTTAGGGTGGGACGCGAAGATTGGGAGGCAATTCCTCCCGGAGAATTCCGGACCTGGAAGGAGGAATACGAGGAGCAGGTTTCGATCCAATTCGAATCCTCGGATCCTGAGACCGGTTTCGGAAATCTGCACGCGTTCGAATTGGATAAGGCGAGAGTAGATGAGGAAATTCTAATATTCGCGCACGTTTCCACGGAATCGTCCGCTCCCTACGTTCTGAAATGGATCTCCTTATGGACCTCCAAAGTTCTCCGGAAACAGATCCGGTTTTACAGGATTAGAAAGGATCGGGTCGCGTTTTTTCTGGAGCCGGAGGAATGGAATACGTTCTGCGAACGTTTGGGGGAACTCGTGGAATCGTTGCGGCGCGAAAACGGTTCGGTCGCGCTCAACTTCGGGGTTTCGATCCGTGAGGAAAGTCGGGAAGAATGGACGACTAACGCGAGAAAGGCGCTTTCAGAATCCGTCGAACAAGGGCCGAACCGGTATATCTGTCTGTGAGCATCGATCCCTTACTCGACGAAAAATTCATCCTTACGATTTCCCAGATATTCCCGGAATATCTGGATAAGACGTTGAACGTAAGCGCGATCCGCGAGGCGTTCGGACCTTCCAAAAACGAGGGGCTTTGTTACGAAAACTGCACTATGGTCGAATTCCACGGCGAAGTGGAAGGCAAACTGTTTTTTGCGATGGACGGATATACGAAATTGAAGCTGCTACCGATGATCTCGAGATCGTTCCACATAGATCCCACGGTGAGGGCGGACGCTCCTTCGATTCTGATGGAATTCGCCAATCAGATCTGCGGAGCCCTCATTTCCGAAATGAGAATGGGGCGTTTCGAAACCGAATTGTATCCGCCCGAGATTCTCAACCACAAACTGGTTCCGGTCGATCTGGAAACCTACCGTCAATACATACTCATCTATTTTCTGAAGGACCCGAAGGCCAAACAATATCTGGGAAGGATCTATCTCGTCCTTCTTATGAAAAAGTTCTGACCGGACGTATGGACGTATTCCCCGAACGGGATTCGTCGCAGCGTCCGAAACACGAAGACGTTTTCAATAAATTCAAAATTTAGAATATTCAAAAGATAAAATTTATTTTCCGTCGTA
>NZ_NPEF01000202.1:3757-7017 GCF_002811955.1 Leptospira ellisii | reverse complement strand
GTTTCGCGCGGGCGAATGCGAACACGAAATTGTTTTAGAAGGGGAATTGCATAAATCCGTCAGAAAAAATCTGATAATTCGACTTCATCGTCCCTCTCGTATCTCTTTCCAGATCTCTCCTCGGGAGGTCGCAAAACAAGTCTAAAAAAAGATTTTCTTTTGACCCCATTCTCCGAACGAAAAGAATGCACGCATGAGTCGCTTGTCCTCCAATCAGGAAAAAGAAAGAAGGGAAAAAATCCGGACCCTTTTCAAACAGGGGGGAATCGGCCTTTTCCTCGGAGCCATCGTCGCGTTTTGCGTCCGTCATTTTTTGTTCTTTCCGTTTAACGTGGAAAACAAGGATATGCTTCCGCAATATTCCCCCGGAACGAGAATCTACGTATCGCGTTTCGTCAACCGTACCAATCTTTATTTGGGCGATCTGGTTTTGGCAAAACATCCCACACAAACCGAAACGGTCGTATTCCTAAGAATCTCCGGAAAGCCGGGGGATACGGTTCAAATGAAAAACAAGGTTCTGTTTCGGAATCAGAATCCGGAAGACGACGCGGGTTCCGGAAAAGGATTCACACTACAGTTCGAGGACAAACGAGGTCCGTTTCCCGCGAGTTTTTCGGGAAGGGACAACGGAGAGCCGATCATCCTCAAAGACAGGGATTATTATCTTCTTTGCGACAACCGCGATTCCTGCTCCGATTCCAGGGACTTCGGTCCGGTTCCGATCGAGAATATCGTAGGCAAGGCGTTCTGACGCTTTTCGGGAACGCCTCTTCTTCCCCCTCCTTCGAAAGTCCCGGGAATTTCATTCCGCCGAAAACATCGGGAGTCCATCACCGAAAATCAATATTCTAATGTATGATTTTTTAAATTAGAAAATTCGTATTTTTTAGTATTTGACTCCCGGTCCGATCGATGTTATAACTTCTCCGTTTTCTTCGGAAAGAAATCGAATTCCGTTTTTTAGGAAACGTTCCCCGAAGTTTCTTTCCTTTTCCTTCGATCGATTCCGGTTGTACGTCCGTTTCGCAATTCCGTTTAAGGGCCCAGAATGAAATTATCCGAACTCACATTCCAATTGATGGTGGAATCGACGCCGAACGCGATCCTGCTCGTCAATCGGGACGGTAAAATCGTCTACGTCAACGTTCAAACGGAACGATTGTTCGGATACGCGCGTAACGAACTGATCGGCCAGGCGGTGGAGGAATTGATTCCGGTTCGTTACAGGAAAAAACATCCCGACTTTCGAAACGCGTTCTTTCAATCTCCGCAGGTTCGTCCCATGGGTGCGGGAAGGGATCTATTCGGACTCAAAAAAGACGGCGCGGAATTTCCGATCGAAATCGGTTTGAATCCCGTGGTCACCGCGGACGGAACCTTGGTCCTAGCTTCCATCATCGACATCACGGAAAGAAAAAAGGCGCTGGAACGGTTTCGTTCCGTGGTCGAATCGGCCCCCAACGCGATGGTGCTGGTCAATCGGGAAGGAACCATCGCTCTGGTGAACAACCAAACCGAAAGGTTATTCGGCTACGAACGAAACGAATTGATCGGAAATAAATTGGAGCTTCTGCTGCCGGAACGTTTTCGGAACAATCATCCCAATCACAGGAATCATTTTTTCACGTCTCCGACGGTACGTTCCATGGGAGCGGGAAGGGATCTGTTCGCGTTGAGAAAGGACGGTTCGGAAATCCAAGTGGAGATAGGCCTCAATCCGATCGATTCGGACGAAGGTACGATGGTGCTCGCTTCCATCATCGATATCACGGAAAGAAAAATCCAGGAAGTGACGTTGATACGAAAGAACGAATTGGAAGCAAAGAACAAGGAACTGGAACAATTCGCGTATCTCGCTTCGCACGATCTTCAGGAACCTCTTCGAACGGTCTCCAACTACATTCAAATTTTGGAAGAGGATTACGGAAAAGTCCTGGACGGATCGGGAACCAAACACCTCAAAACGATCGATCTCGCCACGAAACGGATGAGTGCTCTCGTAAAGGCGCTTCTCTTGTATTCCCGAATCGGAAGGGATCGGAAACTGGTGAAGACCGACTGTAATCTTCTTCTTGCGGAAGTGATCTCCGATTTGGAGAATCTGATCTCGAAATCGGGAGCGAGAATTTCCACGCAGGAACTCCCCGTTCTGAACGTATACGACGTCGAATTCAGACAACTCGTTCAGAACCTGATCTCAAACGCGATCAAATTCAAAAAACCGAATTTAACTCCGGACGTTAAAATCGAATGCGGAAAACAGGGGGAATTTTGGAGATTCTCCGTTACCGACAACGGGATCGGGATCGATTCCAAACATTTCGACCGGATCTTTTACATCTTCCAGAGATTACATCTGGAAAACGAATACGAAGGTTACGGAATCGGATTGGCAAACTGCAAAAAGATCGTAGAATTACACGGAGGAAAAATCTGGATCGAATCGACTCCCGGAACCGGAAGTACGTTTTCGTTCACCATTCCCAACATCAACTTATGATTCAAAAACTGAACTGCATCCTTTTGATCGACGACAACCAGGACGATAACTTTTTTCACGAACGGGTGATCCGCAAGGGAAACTACGCCGAACAGGTCGTCTCCAAACAATCCGCCGAATCGGCGTTAGACTATCTAAAAGGTCGCGACCCTTCCCGGGATCCGCGCCCCGATCTGATCTTTCTGGACATCAACATGCCTGGAATGAACGGTTGGGAATTTCTGGAGGAATACAATCATCTTCCACCCGAATCGCAAGGTAGAATCGTCGTGGTGATGCTGACCACTTCGGATAACTTGGACGACAAGGAGAAAGCGAAACGTTTCGGAATCCTTTCCGATTTCAAAACGAAACCGCTTACGGACGTGATGCTTCGGGATATTTTAGGGGAATATTTCTAATCTCTAATCTTAAGATTTTTTTTTGAACTGCGTTCCGATCTTGTTCCCCGCTCGAAAATTCTTTTTTTAGGATCCAGTGGGAGTTCCTACTCGAAGGCGACGCGAATTACGATTGCCTTTTTCGGAAATTTCCGGTAAAGGGAAATTTCGCCGCAAAGTTTTTCCCGCGGACCCGCCTCCACCACCCAAACGCGGGTGGGGAGCGCGCGTTTCACGGAAATTCGTCGTAATTCCGGCGAATTTCCGTTTCCCCTTCTTTTTTAAAATTCCCTTCAAATTCCCCCCAAAAAACGGATTTTCAAGAGAGTTGTCCGGGAAAATACTGTAATCAAATCTTAAAAAATTCTCCTTTGGAA
>NZ_NPEF01000202.1:0-3742 GCF_002811955.1 Leptospira ellisii | reverse complement strand
TTCGTTCGAACCGGGAGATCTTGAATAAATCTACACAATAAAAGGGAACAAAATGACCAGAATAGCCATCAACGGATTTGGAAGAATCGGAAGACTCGTTTTCCGTGCAGGAATCAAAGACCCCAATCTGGAATTTGTCGCAATCAATGATTTAGTTACTCCTGACAACCTGGCCTACTTACTCAAATACGATTCCACACATGGAAGATTCCAAGGAACCGTAGAACACACCGATAAGGAACTCATCGTGGACGGAAAAAAAGTCCTCTGCGTTTCCGAAAGGGATCCCGAAAAACTCCCTTGGAAAGACCTCAAAGTCGACTACGTGATCGAATCCACCGGACTTTTCACGGACAGAGTCGGAGCGGAAAAACATCTGAAAGCCGGAGCGAAAAAAGTGGTGATCTCCGCTCCCGCAAAAGACAAGGACATTCCCACTTTCGTAATGGGCGTCAACAACGAGAAATACAACGCCGCCGCCGATCACATCGTGTCTAACGCGTCCTGCACCACGAACTGCCTTGCGCCGATCACGAAAGTGGTTCTCGACAACTTCGGAATCGAAGAAGGTCTGATGACCACGATCCACGCTGCGACCGCGACACAACCCACCGTGGACGGACCTTCCAAAAAGGATTTCCGCGGAGGAAGAGGAGCGATGCAGAACATCATTCCCGCGTCCACCGGAGCGGCGAAAGCGGTGGGACTTTGTATTCCCGAAGTGAACGGGAAACTGACCGGTATGTCTTTTAGAGTTCCTACCCCGGACGTTTCCGTCGTCGACTTAACCGTTAGAACCGTGAAGGAAACCTCCCTCAAAGAAATTTCCGCAAAGATGAAGGAAGCGTCCGAAGGTTCCATGAAGGGAATTCTCGGTTATACGGAAGACATGGTGGTTTCCAACGACTTCGTTAGTTCCACTCTTTCTTCCATCTTCGACATGGACGCTTGTATCGAACTCAATTCCAGATTCTTCAAACTCGTTTCCTGGTATGACAACGAGATGGGATATTCCAATCGTGTTCTGGATTTGATCCGCTACATGGTGAAGAAAGGTTAATTCATGGATTTACCTAGACTCGAAAACGTAGATCTCTCGGGAAAACGCGTTTTCCTGAGAGTGGACTTCAACGTCCCGGTGGAAAACGGAAAAGTCACCGACAAAACCAGAATCGAAAAGACGCTTCCTACGATCGAACTTCTCCTCAAAAAAGGAGCGAAAGTGATCATCGCGAGTCACCTCGGAAGACCGAAAGGACAAGTGAATCCCGAATTCTCCATGGCTCCCGTCGTGGAAGCCTTCCAAGGTCTTGTGAAGGCGAACGTTCACTTCTCCAAAAGTGTGATCGGCGAAGACGCGGTAAAACTTTCCAAGGAACTGAAGGACGGGGAAATTCTCGTGATCGAGAACGTCCGTTTTCATAAGGAAGAAGAGGAGAATGATCCGGCCTTTTCCAAAAAACTCGCGGCTCTCGCGGATGTCTACGTAAACGACGCGTTCGGTGCGGCTCACAGAGCGCACGCTTCCACCGAAGGAATCGCACACCTGCTTCCTTCCTACGCGGGACTTTTGATGCACAAGGAGATCGTGGAGCTTTCCGCGCTTCTTTCCAAACCGGCCCGTCCGTTCGTCGCGATCATCGGAGGCTCCAAGGTTTCGACGAAGATCAAGGTCCTCAACAATCTTTTCGACAAAGTGAATCACCTTCTCATCGGAGGCGGAATGGCTTATACGTTTCTGAAGTCCAGAGCGATCCCCGTGGGAAATTCACTCGTGGAAAAGGAATTCGAAGTGCAGGCCTTTCAATTGATCGAAAAGGCCGGAGTCGCGGGAATCGATCTTCAACTTCCCGTGGATCATATCATCGGAGATCAGTTTAGCGATAAAGCAAAATCGAAATCCGTTGATAAGATGGGAATTTTGGACGGTTGGATGGGAATGGACATCGGCTCTAAAACCGTTTCCAACTACGAAAAGATCATCAAAAATGCGGGGACGATTTTCTGGAACGGACCGATGGGCGTTTTCGAAATGGATAAGTTCGCGAGCGGAACGATGGCCATCGCCAAAGCGGTCGCCAAGTCCAAAGCAAAGACGGTCGTAGGCGGAGGCGATTCCATCGCCGCGATCAACAAGGCCGGAGTAGCGGACAAGATCACCCATATCTCCACGGGCGGAGGCGCCTCTCTCGAATTCATGGAAGGAAGAAAACTTCCGGGAGTGGAAGCCCTCAAGAAAAAAGAATCCGAATAAAATCGGATCCGCAAAATCGAAAAGCCGGGAAATCGATTCCCGGCTTTTTTGGATCCGTCACGGATCACCCCTCCTCGTTCCATTCGAAATAATTTTCAAGCCCCCTTTCCATCAGTTTCAAAAATTCTAATATATAAAGTTTATATCCGGTACCGGTTTTTTCGCTCCCGTTCCGCCTTTCGCAAGAACAAAAATCTTCCCTTAAGGAACGTAAACCTCCCGCAGACAACGGACTTCCCGCGACAACCCGGAAAAACGAATTCTGGTTTTTGGAAACCAACGCATCCATATTCGGCTCTTACCCGTTTTTAGAATCGGCAAAAACGGGAAAGGTTTCGAATCTTCGCGCGGATATTGTGACAACCTAACGGTTTCCCCCGCCAAAAAATCCTTGAACCCCCGCAGCTTTCCCGCAAACTCTTCCCAACTTTTACGATATTCTCCGAGGAACCCATGCGCAAGACAGTGATCGCCGGAAACTGGAAAATGAATCTTTCCGCAAAGGAAGCGATTTCCCTGGCACAATCGATCAAAGAACGAATTCCGTCCAAATCCAAAGATAAAGTGGCGCTCGTATTTCCGTCCACGATCCATCTCGCTTCCGTCGCGGGCGTTTTAGCGGGAAGCGGCGTATCCGTCGGAGCACAGAATTGTTATCCGTCCGGATTGGCCGCCTTTACCGGGGAAACTTCTCCCGAACAATTGAGGGAACTCGGGATCGACGTAGTGATGATCGGTCATTCGGAGCGTCGTCAATTTCTGACGGAATCGAACTCCTTCTGTAACGAAAAGATTCGTTTTCTATTGAAGGAAGGTTTTACGGCGCTTTATTGTGTGGGAGAAACCCTTGCAGAACGGGAATCCGGAAAAACCTTCGAGGTCATCGGTTCCCAAATTCGGGAAGGATTGCAGGGAATCGAAAGTAATTCCTTTTCCAGATTGATCCTCGCCTACGAGCCCGTTTGGGCGATCGGAACCGGAAAAGTGGCCACCCCGGCCCAAGCGCAGGAAGTGCACGCTTTTATCCGCAAGGAAGTGGCCGGTCTGTTTTTAGGCGCCGCGGAAGTGGCTCAGTCGATTTCCATTCTTTACGGAGGTTCGGTCAAACCCGACAATATCCAGGCCCTTCTGAAGGAAACCGATATCGACGGAGGATTGGTAGGAGGAGCCAGCCAAAAGATCGATTCTTACGCCGGTTTGTTTTAAACCAAAGCGGAACCGGGCTTCGGTCCGGTTTCGTATATCAAGAAAACGTATTTTAATTGTCAGCCCCCCGCGGCTCCATAATCTGGCAAAGGATTCAATTTTTTTTAGGAACTGCCATGTTAAACGGAGTCATTCTTACCTTTTTCGTATTTGTTTCACTCTTTCTCGTTTTGCTCGTCATGATTCAAACGGGAAAAGGAGGAGGACTTTTGGGAGGGGGCTCCAGCCAATCGGTCTTCGGATCCTCCACTGCCGACGTTCTTACCAAGTCGCCCCGCGTCA
>NZ_NPEF01000201.1 GCF_002811955.1 Leptospira ellisii | reverse complement strand
TTTCCGATTCCACGAGTCCCCGTTTGATCCTGAACGTCTACGGACCGAATTGTGTTCCTTGTATCAAAGAGATTCCCGCTTTAAATTATTTGAATGCGGAAATCCAAAAGGATCCCAAAATCCAATTCTACATGGTCGTGGATCCTTCGCTTTTTTTCGACGATCCGGACTCCCTTTCCGAAGAGGAACTTCTCAAACGAGCGATGCCTTTGGTCAAAGAGGAGATCCGAAACTACGGGATTCAGGTTCCTGTCCTTCTGATGAAACGGCCGTTCAAAGTCAGCAGAACGGGTTCGATCGTTACCGGTACTCCGGAAACTCTTCTGTTTAAAACCAAACCTTTGGTTCTTTATTACAATTTCATCGGACCGATCAGCGAGGAAACGGACCCTTCCAAATTCGCATCCGATCAAAAACTTTTATTTTTCAAAAGAATGGCCGGTTCCTCATGAGAAGCCTGATCGTCCGGTTTAAGGACTGCGAAGGTCCGGGAATTCTACTCGACCTTCTCAAGGAAAGAAATTATAGAATCACCTATCACAACGCGTACGATCCGCGAGTGCAGCCGATTCCGGACGCGCATCTCGTTTTCGATCTGATCATACTCCTGGGCGGTCCTCAGTCGGTGGCGGATCCTTCTCTCGCCGAATTTTTCGAACCCTGGTTCAACCTTGTGCGTTATGCGTCTTTGACCTTGAATCGGAAGATTCTGGGGATTTGTCTCGGTTCACAAATTATTTCCAAGGCTCTCGGCGGAGAGGTGACCCGGGGAGAGCGGGGACCGGAAGTCGGTTTTTCGAACGTGGAAATCGTCCAGCCGCATCCCGTGTTGGAAGGTCTTTCCTCTTTTCCCGCGTTTCATCTGCACGAGGACGTATTTACGATTCCCCCCGCCGGAACCGGACTTTTAAAAAGCGATCTTTATCCCAACCAGATGTTCTCCGTCGGAAACCGCATATTCGGCGTTCAATGTCATCTCGAGGTGACCGAGTCGATGCTTTCGGTTTGGAAAGGAGTTCATGCGGAATTTATCCGTTCCGCGGGTTGGGTTCCCGGACCCGAAACGGAATCGTTGAGGTCTCAGATGGAGATTGCCGGTCGTAAAATTTTCGGAGCGATCCTGGATCTTCCTTCTTCCCAAACGCAAAACGGGATTTCGGAACGACGGGGTTCCGCGGTAGCCGGTTAAACGGAACGGATCGCGATTCGTCTTACGTAAGGATGAACTACGTTCGACCAGGATCGGATCGATAACAACAGAAATGATTCAAACGAAAGTAAACGGAAAATAAGTATGATTCAAAGTATTCTTCGAGTGATTCTCGGAAGCAAATTCGAACGTGATCTCAAAAAACTCATCCCGGTCGTAGCGCAGATCAATTCGTTAGAGGAGAAGATGAAATCCTTAAACGACGCGGATCTTTCCTCGCAGACGATCCGTTTTCGCGAGCGGATCGCCAAGGGAGAATCCTTGGATTCCCTCCTTCCGGAAGCGTTCGCCACGGTTCGGGAAGTTTCCCTTCGAACCATGGGGATGCGCCACTTCGACGTCCAGATGATGGGCGGAAGCGCTCTCCACGGAGGAAACATCGCGGAGATGAAAACGGGGGAAGGAAAAACCCTGACTTCTACGCTCGCGGTTTATCTGAACGCGCTCGCGGGGAAGGGCGTTCACGTGGTCACCGTAAACGATTATCTCGCCAAACGGGACGCGAATTGGATGAAGCCCATCTACGATTTTCTCGGAATTTCCGTCGGAGTGATTCAACACGATATGGATCACGAACAGAGAAAAACCGCTTATTCCGCGGACATCACCTACGGAACCAACAACGAATTCGGTTTCGATTATCTTCGGGACAATATGGTTTCGCATAAGGATCATAAGGTGCAGCGATCCCACTTCTTCGCGATCGTGGACGAGGTGGACTCGATCCTCATCGACGAAGCGAGAACCCCTCTGATCATTTCCGGATCCTCGGACGAAACCACGGACAAATACGTACGCATCAATAAGATCATTCCCAAACTCGTCGAAGGGGAGGATTTCGAAACCGATGAAAAAGCGCGTAACGTGCTTCTCTCGGAAAAAGGGGTTTCTCACGTGGAGGAGATTCTCGGGATCGAAAACCTCTACGCCCCCGAAAACGTGGATCTGGTTCATCACGTTCATCAGGCCCTCAAAGCGCACAGGATCTTTCAGAAGGACGTGGACTACGTCGTTCAGGGCGGGGAAGTGATCATCGTGGACGAGTTTACGGGACGTTTGATGGCGGGTCGCCGTTATTCGGACGGACTTCACCAAGCCCTCGAAGCGAAAGAAGGGGTCACGATCGCCAAGGAATCCCAAACCCTCGCTTCCATCACCTTTCAGAATTATTTCAGAATGTACGACAAACTCGCCGGGATGACCGGAACCGCGGACACCGAAGCGGAGGAATTCAAAAAGATCTACAATCTCGACGTGACCGTAATTCCGCCTAACGTAGGAGTTCAGAGAAAGGATTCCCCCGATCGGGTTTACCGCACCGAAAAGGAAAAGTTCGACGCGATCCTTTCCGAAATCCGCGATCTTCAAGCGAAAAAACAACCGGTTCTTGTGGGAACGATCTCGATCGAAAAATCGGAGGTTCTTTCCAGAATGTTGTCCGGTGCGGGAATTCAACACAACGTGTTGAACGCAAAGTTCCACGAACGCGAAGCCGAGATCGTCGCCAACGCGGGAAAACCCGGAGCGGTTACGATCGCTACCAACATGGCGGGAAGGGGAACCGATATCGTTCTCGGAGGAGCCCAGCTCTATAAGGAAAATTTGGAATCCTGGAAGGAAGAGGACGAATTCGTACGTCAGTTCAAGGAAGCTATTCTAAAACAGAATCTAGATCTCGCCGAAGAGCTTGCATCCAAGTTGGATTCCGGCGCAAAACAAAAACGTGCCTCCGAAATCCTGCAGTCCGTTCGGATTTGGAAAAAGAATCACGAGGAAGTTTTGGCGGCGGGCGGTCTTCACATTCTCGGAACGGAAAGACACGAAGCGCGCAGGATCGACAACCAGCTGCGGGGCCGTTCGGGTCGTCAGGGAGACCCGGGTTCCAGCCGTTTTTATCTTTCCCTTCAGGACGATCTGATGCGTATCTTCGGGTCGGATCGGATCTCCGGTCTGATGAAGTGGGCCAATATGCCCGAGGGACAGGAGATCGAAAGTAAGATGGTGAGCAACGCCATCGCGCGCGCGCAGAAACGGGTGGAAGGTCACAACTTCGATATTCGGAAACACCTTCTCGAATACGACGACGTAATGAACCGCCAGCGGATCGTGATCTACAAAATGAGAAACGAAGTTCTCGAAAACGAGGACATCTCCCCTTTGATCTCCGACTTTATCGAGGAAGCCGTGGAAACGCAGGTGGTCGCTTATTGCGAAGGAAACAATCCTTCGGCGTGGAATTTGGATTCCTTACGCGAATGGTTGGACGGTCTGGATCTAGACGTGAGGATCGATTTGGAGGATTTCAAAAAGGTAAAAAATCCTCAACTCGCGCTTTTCGAAACGATCAACTCCGCCGCAAAACAGAAATATTCGGACCGCGGGGAACGCGTCGGAAACGAGATCTGGAAACTTTTGGAAAGAAATATTTTCCTGGATATTCTGGATCATCGTTGGAAGGAACACCTCTATTCGATGGATCATCTCCGTGAAGGGATTTGGACCGTAGGTTACAGCGAACGTAATCCGCTTGTGGAATACAAACTTCAGGGATTTAGAATGTTCGACACCGCGATCGAAAACCTCAAAAACGAGGTCGTCAACTTTCTCTTCCGAGTCGAAGTGACCGAGAACTCCAAACTTCCCGAAGAGAAAAAGGAATATAAAAAAGTGGGTCAGGAGATCACCGGAGGATTCGAACAGCTTCAGGGCGGGAACGCTTCACGTTCGTCGAACGGCGCTTCGGTTTCGATCACGACGAGTTCCGGCGGTGGAAGCGAACGGAAAACGAGCCGGAGAAGAAAACGTTGAAGTCCTCGACGTTCGCGCTTTGTGTTTCGACTTGGACGCTTTTGTCCTGTCTGAGTGCTCCTCCCGCAAGGGGTTCCGCAAAACAAATTTATGCGGATTGTATGGAAACCTTTGCGGATAAGGAAAAGTGCGAACAACTCGTTCTCAAACAATTATTGGGCTCCGGTCAATCGGCGGAAAGTTCGGGAAACGTCACCGCGGAAACTCCCGTCGGACCGGTTCTCGATCCGGAAATAGAAAAAAGTCTTCGTCTGCGTTCCGAAATCAAGGATACCTTGCAGGGACAAAATCGTTTGTATGTGAAGGAATTTTTAGGAACCCCGGACGATATCCAGTATAGAACCAACAACCAGGAAGCCTTTATCTACACGAGACCGATCAGCAGATTCAAACCCGGCGCCAAACCCGATCGTGAGATCCGCGTTTTGTTCCGACACGGGAACGTAGTGCGCGTCGAACACGTGGCTCCTTAAAGTGCTCTTAGACCCAACGGATTAGCCGATAGTGCCTTTTTTTTAGGCAGCTCCATTAAAAAAACGTTGTCATTGCGACTGTGGATTTGAATCGTGGATCCAATGCGAGTCCGCTGGATTTACAGGTTGCTCATTCTGATTTTGAGCGCGGTGATCATACTTCCTTCCGAAGAGGACGGGGCGTTTGATCTTGCGTTTTTGGATCTGGGAAAAAGCGAAGTCCATCACAATCTCGCCAAACGCATTCAAAAAAAGGAAAACAAATCCGAATTCCAAACACAATTGGAAGATCAGAACTTCGGGATCTTTTTACGGAGTCGCTACGACTTTTTGGATCTTGTGTTTTCCGGATTCTTTCAGCTTTCCAAAAGCGAAGTCCAATTTTATTCGCGGAAATTCCACGTTTCCACGGTCCAGTATTCCTATCTACTTTCCTCCTTACTCCTCAATCTTCCTCCTCCAATCGTATAAGTTTTTTTGAATTCTATTCCATAATTCAAAATTTCGGCGAAGCTGCGTACGTTTCTTTCGGCCCGCTTTGATCGGAATTGGAAAACAAAACGATTTTGGAGACACGACGTACTACGCAAACATACAGCCGGAACCATTATGAGAAAGCTCCTTACCTTATTTATCCTACTTACGTTGCATCCGATTCTTCCGGAAGAGACCAATCTTCCGTATAAGAATCCGAATTCGACGGAAACACTGACCGAGTCCGAACCGCAAAGTCCGATTCTTCCTGGGGTGGCCCCCGCGCTTTCCTCCGACAAGGAAAGATTTTTGGATCTCAAAACCGCGGAGGAAAAACTCTGGAAAAACAACCTTCTGCTTTTGGCTTCGCGGTTCAACATAGACGCGCGTAAAGCCGGAATCGAACAGGCAGGTCTCTACGCGAATCCGAACATCTTCATCGATCAGAGTATTTTCGCGGAACCTACGCAGAGATATTTCGATTTTACGAGATCCGGTCAGACCGTCGTCCAGATCCAACAGCTCTTTTTGCTCGGTGGAAAAATCGGCAAACGGGTCCGCGTCGCCGAACTGAACGCCCGCATGGGAGAGCAGGAATTTTACGATCTTTCGAGGGAGTTGACCAGCAAACTGAGAAAACTTTTCTACGGAATCCACTACTACAGACAAGCGATCACTTTCTACGATCAAAGTTTGGAGGCCTTGGGCAGAACCGTCTCTTCCGCGGAGATGGGTTACAAACGTAGGGCGATCCTACAGGCGGAGGTTCTCCGTTTGAAGGCGCTTTATTTTTTCCTTAAAAAGGAAAGAGAGGAATTGAATATTAGAATTCTGGAAAAGGAAGCGGATCTGCGCGTTTTGTTAAACGACGATTCCTTTCGAAGTACGGACGTAAAGATCGTCCCCGTGATCTACGGAGACCAGCTCGACATTCTGGAACCGGCCAAACTCAAACGGGAGGATCTTCTGGAACTTGCGCGCAACAAAAGACCGGATCTTAAAAAGGCCATTCAAGCGCTCCGTTACGAAGAGGCCAACCTGGAACTTCAACACGCCAACGCGATTCCCGATTTGGCCTTCGGTCCGATGTACAACCGGGGAGGAACGGCGTTCCAAAACTATTGGGGGATCACCGCCCAGTTGAACATTCCCATCTTCGACAGGAACCAAGGGAACATAAGAGCCTCGGAAAAAGCCATTCTCTCCAAAAAGCAGGAGTTGAAAAACACCCTTTTGGAGGTGGAGAACGAGGTGGCGGTTTCCATCGAAACGGCGAAGATCAAAGACGACCTTTACAAAAAGTTCAGAAACACTTATACTCGTGAGTATACCGATCTTTCCAAGGACATGATTCTAAGTTACGAAAAACGTTATATTACGATATTGGAATTCGCGGATTTTTTCGAAACCTACCGTTCCAGCGTCGTGGAAATGCTGAAATTACAGACCGATCGTATGGACGCCATCGAAGGAGTGAATCTCGCCGTGGGTCAGGGGGTTTTGATTCCGAAACTCTCCGCGCCGACGACCGAAGAGAAGAAAGGAGAATGATATGAAATTATCTTTTAGCAGAAGGACTTTTTTAATCGCGGGATCGGCGGCGGTGATCGCCGTCGTATCCCTGGCAATCTGGGGATTGTCCAATCGCGGGGAGAAAAAAACGAAACTTCCCCCGAGCAAACCGATCGTATCCGATCATGGAGAAAGGATCGAGTTTAAGGAAAACAGCCCCGGTTTGGAAATCATCAAATCGAAGGAGATCGGTAAGGACGGGGAATTCATCAACGTGGAAGCTCCCGCCCGTCTGATCGCTTCCACCTCTCCTTCCGTCAGCGGCGGGGAAAGGATCATACTTTTCGAATCCGCGGAACTCAACGATTTGTATGTGGGTTACGTTCATTCCAGAAACAGTCTGAACCGTTCCGTCAAAAACAACGAACGGATCAAGGACATGTTCAAACATAGGGTCGCCACCGAAAAGGATCTCGTGGAAGCCGAAACCCAGATGAACAACGACGACGCGGAACTCGCCGAATACGAGGGGAAACTGAGGGCGGTCGGTT
>NZ_NPEF01000200.1 GCF_002811955.1 Leptospira ellisii | reverse complement strand
TCGTATTTCAAAACCATTAGCCCCGCAGAATTCTCGTCCAATTTTCCCTAAAATTTATTTCCAAAGTTTTCGAACGCCGAATTTCCCGTAGCACCAGGACGGATGTATGTCCTCCTACGTTTCTTTTAACGGCAAATTACCCGTTTCTCTTTTTTCCGACGTGAATTCACTTCGACCGTTTTCGAACGATCGTATACGATCGATTTTCGATCTTGTTCCGACCGATAGAGATGTTTTCGAGGGGAGTTCCCACGTTTCGGCAACGAAGGCGGGAGGTTTTAAGTTTTGCTACGCAAAACGCCGACGCTATTGTGCTCCGCGTGCTTTCGGCTATCTCGCCTCCTAGGGGGCGCTCGATAGGGTGTTCGAAAGATAAAAAACGTCCCAGATTCCCCAAAAACGACCGAGTTCTCCCGCGTTCGGAAGAAGTCGGAAATCCATTCTCCCCTCGATCAATTCCCCCGGATCGACGCGAAACCGAACCGGAAACTGGTTCGAATATCCGTCTCCTCCCGGAAAACGTATCGTAGTTTTTAAAATTCCGTTCATAAAGATCCGTAATTCCCTAGGCTTCAAACCCTTGGGTCGCTCTGTGAACGTAAACTGGGTTAGATCCATCTGAACATAAATCGGCTCGTTCCGGGCAGGGTCGGCAGTCAGATAAAAACGCAATCCCTCTTCTGGAATCATTCTGCAGAGCCCGTCCAACAAACGTCCCGTCCCCGCACCGGGCGCGGAATCGGCTCTGTCCCGTTCCAACTGCATCCCGTTATGAATCGCCCAAGTGGAAAGTTCCGCAAAGGTCCGAAAGTCCTCCGGCCGAAGCGGTTCCCCCTCTTCTCCCTTATGATCGAAGTTGATGAATTTTTTAAATTTCGGATTTTCTTCCGGCCGTAGAAACCCCGTATTGGTAAAAGTCAGACAAAGAAATATAAGAACGAATCGATAAAAAAGCATCTACTTTAATATCGACAGGATCGGGAAGAATTTGATCACATTACGGACCCTGGAACAACCGGAAAAATGGATTCGGAACGACTGCGTGGTCACGCTGGGAAATTTCGACGGAATTCATCTGGGACATCAGGCTCTTTTGGATCGGGTTCTCGCCGTTTCCCGGGAAACCGGTCTTTCCTCCTGCGTCGTAACCTACGATCCCAATCCCGCCGTGGTTCTCGGTAAAAATCCGGAACTAAAAAGTCTGATGAGCCTTTCCGACAAAACGGCTTGGATCGCCGAACGCGGAATCGATTATCTCGTGATCCTTCCCTTCGACAAACGTCTCGCGGAAATGAGCGCGGAATCCTTTTTGGAGAACATACTTCTTCGGGATCTGAAGGCCAAAAAAATCGTAATCGGCTTCAACCACTGTTTCGGCAAGGGAAGGCGCGGGAACTACGAACTTCTGTTAGAATATTCTGAAAAACTAAATTACTCCGTGGAAAAGGTGGAGCCGGTATATTTGGAGGAAGTGAAACTCTCCAGTTCCTACCTGCGCGGATTGATCGCGGAAGGCAGAATTTCCGAGGCGGAAAAATGTCTCGGAAGACGTTATTCCGTCGAAGGAATCGTCGTTTCCGGTCACAAACGGGGAAGAACGATCGGATTTCCGACGGCCAACGTCAAAACGGATCCGGATCTGCTCCTGACCGGGATCGGCGTTTACGCGGGAACTACCACCGTCGAAGAAATCGAATACCCTTCCATGATCAACGTCGGCCGCAACCCCACGTTCGGGGAAAATCCGCTCACTCTGGAGTCGCATATCTTCGACTTTCAAAACTACATTTACGATAAAAAGGTGCGTATAACGTTTACGGAGAGGATTCGGAACGAGGCGAAGTTCGAAGGGATAGAGGCGCTCGTCGCCCAATTGAAGGACGACGAGATTCAAAGCAGAAAGATCTTAAAAAATCTGGGCGCCCCTTCCTGATTCCATCGGCAGCGATTCGGAAAATTTCGCGTAGGTAAGACCGAAAATTTCCTGCCAGCTGTTCTCGATCTCGGAAGTATAGCAAGGTCCCAGCCATTCCTCCAAAGCGACGAGCCAAGCCTTTTCCAAAACCAGGATTTCCTCCGGATTTCCGCAGATCTTAACGCAATGGGATCCGAATTGTTGAATCGCTTTGTCGAAATAAAATTCCTGGGAAGCCGAGATGACGATGTCCCGAACCGAATTCATAAAATTTCGAGCGTCGTCGATTTTGACGAGTTCGAAGATTTTTTCGTATTTAGGACTTCCTTCCTTAAGATACGCGAAGAATAATTCGGCAAATTTAATCTTTTCCAAATTGATGATATCGAAGGATTCGCTGATCCCTTTTATTTGTTCTTTGCTGATCTTCATTTTAGGCTCGCCGAGTTCGTTTTTTTCGAGCCTTAAGAATATCCGTTAACGAAAAAATATGCCTCCGAGTTTATAAACTGAAGTAAGCGAAATACGAAAACGCATCCGATCCGTTCCAAGAATTTATCCGGATTGTATAAAATAACATACGTTTTCTAACAATTAATTCGATATAACGAATATTAGTCCATTATATCGATTGAAATCGAAAAAATAAAAGAGGAGCTTGAAAGAAATTTCTTTCTCCGGAGCGATCCATGATTTCAAAACTACGCCTGTTAGGACTATGGACGAGACGGTTCCGTCTTACGGTTCCTTTTCTTGCGATTTCCGGGTTTGCCGCCTCCCTCCCCGCAGTGGACGGTTTGACCCGCAACGCGATCAACGCGAGATACGAAGCCCTGGCGGGCGTCAATACCGCGTTAGGCGGTTCTCCCGTGGACGTCGCGTTAAATCCGGCCAATCTTTCCGTCACCAAAGGAAAAAAACTCGAGTTCGGTTTGGGGAATTCCTCGATTTACAATCGTTATCAGGATCGTTTTTTGGATCCGAACCCGGACTACGTTTATTCCAACGATAAAAAAAGTACGGTCCAGGCTCCCGCCCCGTATGTCGCGCTCAAACTTCCCGTTACCGATACGATCGACTACGGAGTCGCGCTGTATATTCCCGGAGGAGCCATAGGAGGCGTGGAGGAGATCACCCGCAACACTCCGAACGGTCAAAGTCTCAATCAATGGGCCGGGCTGAATCTTCCCGATCCGATCGGAAATTCCAAACAGATCAAAGAGACCAACTCCAACCAGTTTGCGGTCGTAAAACTCGTGAACGGAATCTCGTTCCGTTTTGGAAAACTTTCCTTGGGCGCGAGTTTGGAGGCGGTGTACGGAACCCAAAAACTCAACCAGAAGTATTACGATCTCACCGGAACCCTGGAGATTCCGGGACAGGGATATTATTACGAAAGCAGCAAGAAGGCTTTTACGATCGGAGGTGTGGTGGGTTTGAATTACGCCTTAACCGAACGGTTTCGGGTCGCGTATTCCTATCAGACGCATTCTTCGATCCCCCTCAACGGCCATTACCGGATCGGACTGAACGATCCCACCTATTACCGCAGCACCGGAGTTTCGTATAACTTCGATCTTCCGGAAAAACATTCATTAGGATTTTCTTATGGACCGGAGAACTTAAAGGTCGCCGTCGATCTCGTCTATACGAACTACGGATCCTATCTCAGGAAGGCCAACCAGAAATTGGAGGATCCCTGGCTTCCCACTCCGCTCGGAAACATCGCGGACGCGGACGCGCACCTCAACTTCCGCAGTCAGGCGGGATTTCTGATCGGACTGGAACACAAGTTAGGAGACTCGTGGGTATATCGTCTCGGATATTCCTACAACACTCTCGCGATCAAAAGCAACGGACTCGGAGGAACGACCGGCGGATTTTTTTCGCTCAACCACGTTTTCGCGGGGGGAATCGGTTACGTTTTCGACAAGTGGAGTTTGGATTTGGGAATCAGCTACAACGGTCCCAAGAACCACGTGACCGGCGGAAAAGGAACGGACTGGGATCTTTCGCATTCGATCAAAACCGGGCCGGCCCAATTCAACTCGGCGGGATATTCCTACTCCGCGGAGGCGTCCATTCTCGCAGTCAACATCGGAGCTACCAAGTCCTTCGACTAAAAACATCCGCCGTAAAGAAATAGTAACACTCCCGGATCACGATCGAAATCCGGGAGAAGACGTTTCAGTTCCATTCGCAATTAAAATACGAGAACCTTTCGTACAGGGCGCCGTCCACGAAAACCCGGTTTCCTTGTATCTTTACGATAAATCCCCGGCCGTTTCGATCATACAACAAGGCCGAGTTTTTCGTTTTAAAAAAGTTCAGGATATATTCGAAATCGCCGTGCATGGACGCGCTGAAATTCCAGCGTATAACGCTCTTACCGTCCTTCTTCGTAAAGGTGAGAACGTCCTTGTGATTGTAGGAGGAGACCTCCAAATTTTTGAGGACCGGTTCCCCTTCCTCCGTATGATCGATCACGGATCCGATTTCGTTCTTGTTGTTCGAGACGAAATTTTTACCTTCCTGTTTGATTTCCAAGGGAAGCGGCCAGGAGGAAAACGAGCTTATCAATTTATTGGAAGCGAGTGAAACCTCGTATTTCGTATCTTCATTCTGATACGAGAACTTATCGGGAGACGCGGTATAAACGAACTTACCCGAACCGACGCCGAATTTTTCGTATTCGAACCGGTTTTTATCGCGTTTGAACGTGAACCAAGGCGAATCGTTTTTCTCCTCTCCTCGATAACACTGCATCGAAAACTTCTGCTTATTTTTCAGATTCAAAAGATGAGCGACGTTGAAAGAAAAGTTCAAGTCCGAATCCAGAAAAAAGCCGTTTCCGAACTCGATTCCGTCCGCGACCATAGGACGCGCTCCGACGACCAAGGATCGACCGGCTCCGGGTCTATTGGCGATTCCTATCCGCAAAGGATAAAACGGATCGATTCCCAACTTCGGTTTAAATTCGTCGAGCGGAATCGTTTTTCGTCCGCGGGAAGAAACTTCTCCGATAGGATGGGGGAAGCGTGAAAGGAACATCCTAAAGTTAGGATCGAACCGATGATTAGGAAAGAGAGAAAAATTCTATTCATTAAAGTTTAACCTCGAAGACGATTTCCGATCGATGATAGGTTTTTAAAGCGACTCGAAAAGGACAACTTCTTTCCCGATCTACCCCGGAATCGTCGATTGTCATAAACCCTTTTCCGGCCGAACGACGATTCTTTTTTTAACCCAAAAACCTCCGCCGTGTCGAACGGATCCGAACGTTACGAATTTCGAAACCGGCGGTAAATAAGTATTTTATTGTTTAAAATACTTCGTCCAAAGCAATACTTGGGTAGGAATTCCGATTTGCGGACGCACGGTCCGACTTCGGAAAGTTTGCGGCGGCTCGGCGGATTTTTTCGAATGAATTATTACCTTTATTTTCCTCTTGCCGCGTTGTTCGCCAATACGGTCTTC
The DNA here is from genome assembly GCF_002811955.1 of Leptospira ellisii. Classification (GTDB taxonomy): domain Bacteria; phylum Spirochaetota; class Leptospiria; order Leptospirales; family Leptospiraceae; genus Leptospira; species Leptospira ellisii. Next base: position 1,656 of record NZ_NPEF01000200.1, on the reverse strand, counting down.
ATCGCCTTCGTCTACGCGAGAAGAACCGGCAACCCCGTGATCCGCTCCTATCTTATCTATTCGATTTCGCTCAACGCATGGCTTTGTACCTATCTCTTCACTTGGTCCTCGCCTCCGGAGGAATGGATGACCTGGTCCTTCAAAATCCTCTCCGCGACTTGGCTCCCGGTGGGAGCGCTTTATCTGGAATTCGTCTACGCTTTTTTAAACCGAACTCCCGGTCCCTTTCTTTGGTTTTTTAGGATTGGAATTCCGGTTTCCTATCTTCTCACCTTATCCACCGATCTCGTTATCCGAGGAAAGGTCGCGTATTATTGGGGATACGAAAACGAACCCGGCCCTTTGTATTTGGCGGTGATACTCGCCTTCGTTGCGTTCCCGGGATTTTTAGGTCTCGGAATCCTGACGAAAGCCTTTCTGTTTTTACGCAAACACCAGAGAAGACAAATCGGACTCGCGATCCTCGGTTCCACCATAGCAATGTCTATGAGTTTTTATTCCGAAATCATAGAGACCGACGCGCAGGGAAGACTCATTTCCGTACCCTTGACTCCCATAGGCGTGGTCGTTCAGTCCTTTCTGATATTCATCGCGATCACCCGATACGGCTTCCTGCGGATCAACATAGAAGGATTGGCCGTCGAACTTTTCCGCGACATCCACGACGGAATGATACTCGTAAAACGGGATCGTTCCCTGTTTTTCATCAACGAATCCGCGGTTAAAATATTAGGAATCGATAATACTATTCCCGCGTTTTTTTACCCTTCCGATTATCTCAAAGGATATCAGGAAAGCCCCAATCATCTCTCCAAGGAATACAGGCCCGTATTCAATCGGAAATGCAGAGGCGTGGAACTTACACGCTCCGACATAGAGTTAGCGGGGAACGAAAGCGGATATCTGTTCATCCTGAGGGATATCACCGAAAAGATAGAAGCCAGGGAGAAGATAGAGAATATCTACGCCGCGATCAGCAAGGATTTGGAGATCGCTAAAATCGCGCAAACCTCTGCGATCTCCACCAAGTTTCCGGAAAGTTCAAAATACAAATTCCATTCCCATTTTCAGCCGTTCGAACTGGTGGGAGGCGATTTTCTGCGGACCTTGGAACGGTCCGACGGGAAGTTGGACGTATTTTTCGCGGACGTATCGGGGCACGGAGTATCCTCGGCGATGGTCGCCGGAATGTTGTCCATATCCTTCCAGCTCGTATGTGAAACGAAAGGTTCTCCCAAGGAATCCCTGCAGAAGATACACGAACTTCTCCGCAACGCGGTGTTCAACCACCACGTTTCCGCCGTTTATCTTTCCTTCGATCCGAATACAAAAATATTAGAATATTCGTATGCAGGACATCATCCGATTCTCGTCTTCCGGGAGGGCGGGATCGTATCCCTGGACGGGACGGGACGGATCCTTCTGATCACCGCGGAGACCGAACTAGTCAATTATTCGTTTCAACTCAGGAAAGGGGACGTGCTTTTTCTTCATTCGGATTGTCTTTTCGAGGTCAGAAACTCGGACGGCGACATTTTAGGTTACGAAAAATTCATGGATCAGCTCGGCGAGATCACGCTTCATACGCCTTCCCAAATCCTCAAAACTTCGATCGACAACGCGCTCGCGTTCGGACGGGGAAAGCTGACGGACGAT
>NZ_NPEF01000020.1 GCF_002811955.1 Leptospira ellisii | reverse complement strand
GCCTCCGAAACCGGCTTTTAATTCCGGATATTGGGAACGTTGATTCGTTCGAGCGCCTCCGCGGTAAATTCCTGAGCGTAAATAAGAAGGCGACCAGTCCCTTGTGTTCCGTTCGCACCGCGATCCGTTGGTAGAGATGTTTTCTGTGTGCTTGGAGAATATTCTCCCGATTGGAAATTCGAAGCAGAATGGTGACGACCCCGTCCACAAAAAACACGGGCAGTAAAAAAAAAGAGGAGGTGATTTCGAACGAAATCCAATTTTTTTCCTCGATAAACAACAGAGGCAATACTGCGATCGTATAGCCGAGGGGCAAGGAACCCGAATCCCCCAAAAAAAGTTTCGCCTTAGGGAAGTTATAGATCAAAAATCCGAGCACTCCCGCTCCGATCCAAAGATAAAACGGAGGCAATCCGGAGCGGAATAAAAACGGAAACACGAAAACCGCCAATAAAAAATGGGAGGACAGATACGCGTCCAACCCGTCCATAAAGTTGCAGACGTTTACGACGAACAGCACATAGACGATCAATAACGTAGTGGAAACTCCGATCCAGGGTTCGGTGGAAATTCCCAAAAACGTAAATCGAACCGGTTCCAATCCGAAAAACAAAATCAAAAACGCGATTTCCAAAACGAGACGGATTCCTGCGCCCAAAGAGATCAGGTCGTCGGCGAGCCCGATCACAAAAAAGAAAAACAATCCCGCGAAAAACAGCAGGACTTTCCGTTCCGGAATTTCGATCGTTCCATACCAGACCAAGGCGCATAACAGAACCGACAAAAGAATCCAGATCCCTCCGGATTTTTTTACGCTTCCCACGTGCATGCTTCTTTCGTTGGAGACGTCCGCGATTCCCAACGTTTTGGATTTCAGATAAATCCAGGAAAAAAGCGCGGTGAACGAGAATACCAAAAGTGATAAAAGCCCGGGATTCCAGAAATAAGAAATCTGTCTCACTGGCAATCCAGCCTAGAAGGAAGAGGTCTCCCTGCAATCAGAAATCGGAACGTTTTTGATTGCCAAATCAGACCGAACCCGGGAACCTAACCTTATGTTCCAGGGCGTTTACACGGCGATCATCACTCCTTTTAAAAACGATTCAATCGATTACGACAGCTATTTCAAACTTCTGGAAAAACAAATCAAGGCCGGAGTCGACGGAGTTGTTCCTTGCGGAACGACGGGAGAATCTCCCACCCTTTCGCATTCCGAACACGCGGAGCTGATCCGGGAAACGGTTCGGGCTGTGCAGGGAAAAATTCAGGTCGTGGCGGGTACCGGTTCCAATTCCACCAAAGAAGCGATCGAACTTACCGAGGCGGCTTGTAAGGACGGAGTAAACGGAATCCTTTCCGTAAATCCGTATTACAACAAACCCACCCAGGAGGGTCTCTTTCAACACTTCAAAGCGATCGCGGAACGGTCTTCCGTACCCGTTATGCTCTACAATATTCCCGGAAGAACCTCGGTGAATCTTCTGCCGGAAACCGTACTGCGGCTCAGCGAGGTCCAACAAATCCGTTCGATGAAGGAAGCGACGGGTGATCTCGGGCAAATGGCGAAGTTGATTTCCCTCGTGGGGGATAAAATGACCGTTCTTTCGGGGGACGACAATCTTACGCTTCCTCTTCTTGCGATCGGAGGAGTCGGGGTGGTTTCGGTGATCTCCAATTTATTTCCGAAGACGATGGTCCGGCTCGTTCGGTCCTTTCAGGAAGGAAAAACGTCCGAGGCCAGAAAGATCCATTACGATTTTATAGACGTCTTTGCGCTCGCGTTTATGGAGACGAATCCGATTCCGATCAAGGCCGCGATGCACTGGTTCGGTCACTGCGGCCAGGAGATCCGTCTTCCTTTGACCCGACTTTCCCAAAATCCGACGAGCGAGAAATTCAGAACGGTTCTCGATTCCCTTCGGCAAAAAGGATACGAATAAGAAAATGAATTCGCAAATATCCGACGGAGCCGCGACCCGGCCGATAGAAATCGCTCTCATCGGCGGTTCGGGCAGAATGGGGCGAGCCATCATCGCCGTTCTTTCCACTTCGTCCAAATCGGCGCTTTCCGCTTCGGTGGTCAGCGGTGGTTCCGTTTTTTTGGGAATGGATTCCGGACTCCACTCGGGGGTCAAACAGAACGGAGTGAACTTTTCCTCGGACATAGAAGCCGCGGTAGCCGGAGCGGATTGTGTCATCGATTTCAGCACGCATCAGAATTTGGAAACGACCGTTCAAGCGTGTCTAACGCATAAAAAACCGGTCGTCGTAGGAACCACGGGGCTGACCGAAATTCAGAAGGAATCCCTACGGATCGCAGCGAAGGAAATCGGGATCGTATATTCCCCGAACATGTCGATCGGAGTGAATCTGCTGTTCAAGTTGACCGAAATCGCAGCCAAGGTCATGGGAGAAATCTCCGACATAGAAATCCAGGACGTCCACCATCGTCATAAAAAGGACGCCCCTTCCGGAACCGCGGAAAAACTGAAGAACATCCTTTTGGAAACCTTGGGTAGAAACGAAAAAAACGTGGTCCATGGAAGACACGGGATCTTAAAGGAAAGGGATCCCAAGGAAATCGGAATTCATACGCTTCGCGCCGGAGAAGTGATCGGGGATCATACGGTTTATTTTTTCACCCCCGAAGAAAGGATCGAAATCACGCATAAGGCTCAAGACCGTAAAACCTTCGCGGTCGGAGCGGTGCACGCGGCCGAATTTTTGGCGGGACACAAACCGGGTCTGTATGATATGTTCGCGGTTTTAGGTTTGTGACTCGGAGGATCGCGTTTTGTTTTTCTTTAAGAACATATCCCTGTTTCCTCTCGGTAAAAATCCGTTCGTCATCGTCATAGACGTTCTCATCGTCAGTTTTCTCATCTATCAATTCTACACCACGATCCGCAGAACCAGAGGAATCCAACTTCTACTCGGAGTCGCGGTCATCTGGTTTTTGGGAATTTTCGCGAGCACGTTCGAACTGGAACTTTTGGATTGGATCATCGAAAACATACGTCCCGCTCTCGTATTCGCCATCATCGTTCTTCTGCAGCCGGAACTCCGTAAGATCACGGCGGATCTTTCCAGGATGAAGATCTTCCAGCCCTTTCTTTTAAAACAGATGACCGATCTGGAGGAAATCACGGAAGCCGTAAAGATTATGGCCAAAAACAAAACCGGTTCCCTGATCGCGATCGTGCGGGAAAACAGTCTGAAGGATATCATAGATCAATCCGTTCAACTCGACGCGATCATCTCCACGAGTCTTTTGCTCACCGTCTTTAAGAAGAATTCGGCGCTTCACGACGGAGCGGTGATCATCGAACAAAACAGGATCGCCTGTGCGGGCGCCTTTTTGCCTATGGCGCAGAATTTGGACGACGCGAGAATGGGCGCGAGACACAGAGCGGCCCTCGGAATTTCGGAGGAATCGGATTGTATCGTGATCGTCACCTCCGAGGAAACCGGAGAAATTTCGGTCTGTTACGACGGGGAAATGACACATCCGGTCAAACCCATCGAGCTCAAAAACTTCGTAAATACGATCCTGCAGAAAAAGGACGGTCCCGATAAACACAATTCACTCGTGGACGAGAAGGCGGACCGCTGATGTTCCGGGGCCTTTTCAACAACTGGCAGGCGAAGCTGGGATCTTTGATCCTCGCCGTTGTCTTCTACGTTAATTTACAAAATTCTAAAATACTCGTCAAAGAGATCCATATCCCGATCGAATATCCCAAGTTAGGCGGTTCCTTGACCGTATCCAAAACCTCGGATAAAACCGTGCCGGTGAAGGTGGAAGGCGTCCGCGAATACGTGAACTACTATTCCCAGTTTATGAAGGCGCATATCAACTCCTCCGAATTAAAGCCGGGCGAAAATCTGGTTTCGGTCTATCGGATTTCCGGTGCACCCGCGGGTCTCAGGATCACCCGTCTCAAGGACAAGATCAAGGTGAACGTGGAATCCACTTCCGGTAAGATCCTTCCGATAGAAGTCAAGTTCGTAGGAGATCTTCCGCAGAATTACGTCAAAACCAATCATTTCGTTTCTCCGAGCGTCGTTCACGTCAGCGGTTCTCCGGGAATTTTGGAAGGTCTCGGGAGAATCGCTATTCCTCCGATTTCCCTTAAGGACAAAACCGAATCCTTCACGTTCAAACACAAACTTCCCGATTTTCCCGCGGGGGTCAAAGTCCGAGACAACGTCAAGGAAGTCACGGTCCGCGTAAACATCTTTGCAAGCGCGTCTAACGCGGGAGAGACGCTTCTGCTCGGGATTCCGATCAAATGCCAAACTTTGGATAAAAATCTGGAGGCGGAATTCTCCGAGCCCGAGGTTTCGGTGAAGCTGCAATCCAAAACCCCTCTCAAAAGCATTCAAGTGATCAAGGGGCTTTCGGCGAGCGTCGTCTGTTCGCATAAATACGATCCTAAGACAAAAAAGATCCTTCCGGACAACAAACCTGCGTTCGCCAAAATCCGTTTGAACAAGGCCGGCTCGCTAAAGGCCGTCGAGGTTTTGGGCGTGTTCCCGGATCGGATTTCGATTCTTTACAAGGTCAAAACGGATCCGCATTCCTCCGGTTCGGACGACAAAACCGACGCGGGAGACGAGGAGAATACGATCGAGCCCGATTCCAATCCGGAGCTTTTGGAAGAGGAATGAAAATCTCCGTAGGCAACGATATCGTGGAAAACTCCCGGATCCGCGATCTTTTGGAAAAACACGGGGACCGTTTTTTAAAACGGGTCTTTTCCGAATCCGAACGGGAATACTGTTCCAATCGAAAGGATCCGATTCCTCATCTCAGCGGAAGATTCTGCGTCAAGGAAGCGTTCATCAAAGCCATCGAACCGGGGGACAAGGTGATCCTCGACATGCGGGAAATCGAACTTTTCGGAAAGGAATTCGGAAAAAAAGAATTGGTACTCCATGGAAAATCCAAAGAATTGTTTCTTACCAAAGGATACAGCGGCTGTTCGGTTTCGATCAGCCACGCAGAGAATTATTCCACCGCCGTCGTGGTGCTTTACAAGGAGTGATCGATGATTTCGGATACGATGAAACAGACGATTCAATTTTACAACGAAGGTCTGAACTTGTACAAAACCAGAAAGTTTACGGAGGCTTTGGAGAAATTCAAAAAGGCCGTCGAGTTGACTCCGGACGACGGACCTTCCAAAAAATACATAGGCCGCTGCCAGGCATTTATCGAAACTCCTCCTCCCGCCGATTGGGACGGGGTTTTCGAAATGAAAACGAAATAAGAGAATCATGTCCAAAAAACCAGCAACCAAATCCTCCCGTCCTATTACGGAATACGGAGCCATTTCCACGGTTCTCGGAAAAGAAACCTCCTTTTCGGGAATTCTCAACTTTCAAAAACCTCTTGAAATTTCGGGGGAATTCCAAGGTGAGATCGAGTCCGAAGGGTTTCTTCTCGTAAGCGAGGGGGCCAAGGTCCGAGCGAACATCAAGGCCGGAACCGTGATCGTAGGAGGGGAGATCACCGGAAACGTGATCGCCACACAAAAGTTGGAAATGCTGGCGACCGGTAAGGTCAACGGCAATATCAAAACTTCCAAATTACAAATCGCAGACGGGGTGATCTTTGACGGGAACTGTGAGATGATCCAGCCCAATAAAGATTGACCCACGCTTTCACCCGTAAAAAGTGGTACCTGCTAACCCGAAAAAGCCTACGGACAGGGCTGAGATTGGCAAAATCGCCCTCATTCTGCTCCTCGGTTTTTTCGCCGGAGCCGTGACGGGAGTCATTCTCGATCGCCTAACAGGCGTTTCTTTTTTCTCTTCCTACCTGCTTCGGGAAGCAATCAAATTTGAACTCTACGTAATCAAGGTCGAAATACAATTTACCCCTGCTAGTCTGATCGGACTCGTAGCGACGTTGTATTTCGTACTAAAAAAGGGGTAAACCATGTCAGTGATCTCAATGAAAAACCTTCTGGAAACCGGAGTACACTTCGGTCACCAGACCCGTAAATGGAATCCGAAAATGGCGCCGTACGTTTTTACGGCCAGAAACGGAATTCACATCATCGATCTTCAAAAGACCGTTCAAAAAGCGAAAGAAGCGTACGACGCCCTTAAAAAACTGACTTCCGAAGGGAAGAAGGTCCTTTTTGTCGGAACGAAAAAACAAGCGAGAGGCGCGATCGAAAGAGAAGCCATCCGCTCCAATATGTTCTTCATCAACAACCGCTGGCCGGGCGGTCTTCTTACCAACTGGAACACCGTGAAAAAAAGCATCGCTCGTTTGAAAAAACTCGAAGGGATGGAAGCGGACAACAGTTTCGAAAAAGAAGTAAAAACAAAAAAAGAAGTTCTTACCCTGAGAAGAGAGTTGGAAAAACTCCGCAAAACTCTCGGCGGAATCAAGGACATGGCTACCATTCCCGAAATCATGTTCGTGATCGATCCTAAGAAGGAAGAGATCGCGGTCAAAGAAGCGCGCAAACTCGGTCTTACCATCTTCGCGGTGGTCGATACCAACTGCGATCCCGAGCTGATCGATTATCCGATTCCGGGTAACGACGACGCGATCCGTGCGATCTCCCTTTTCCTTGAAACCATGTCCAACGCCGTGATCGAAGGAACGGGCGGTGTCGTGGAACAACCGAGATTCAGCGAAGATCTGGATTCGGAAGCACTGGCTCTGGAATACCAAGGCGAATACGACGAAAGCGGAAAGTTCATTATGGACGAAGACGCCGATTCTAAAAAAGCGAAAGCCGCTGAAGAAGCCGCCGCCAGCACCACCGTAGAAGTGGATAAAAAAGAATAAGGGATTTTTTGCAATGGCAGTAACCACAGACTTAATCAGAGAACTCAGAGAGAGAACCAGCGCAGGGATGATGGACTGCAAAAAGGCTCTCGAAGAAAACAACGCGGATATCGAAAAAGCGATCACTTGGCTTCGTGAAAAAGGAATCGCTAAAGCCGCTAAAAAAGCGGGAAGAGAAACCAAAGAAGGCCGAGTGGTTTCCTACATCCACGGTAACGGAAAGATCGGGGTTCTGGTAGAATTGAACTCAGAAACGGACTTCGTTTCCAAAAACGAAGACTTCGAGACTCTCGGGAAAGAGATCTGCATGCAGATCGCCGCGATGAATCCTTTGTATCTCAACGAGGAATCGATTCCTGCGGAAGATCTCGAAAGGGAAAAGGGAATCATGAGGGCTCAGCTCGAAGCCGAAGGTAAAAAAGCGGAGCAGATCGAAAAGATTCTTCCCGGAAAGATCAAAAAATACGTTTCCGAAGCGTGCCTCGTAAACCAGGCGTTCTTCAAAGACGATTCCAAAACCATAGACGATTTAGTAAAGGAAGCGATCTCGAAATTCGGCGAGAATATCCTTATCGCTCGTTTTGTTCGCTTTCAGGTAGGCGGACTCTAAGTTTTGGGAACGGAAGCGAAGTATAAGAGAATTCTAATTAAACTCTCCGGCGAAGCTCTTGCTGGGGAGGGCGAATTCGGGATCGATACCAACAAGGCCCATTCTCTCGCGGAAGAAATCAAAGAAGTCCACGACCTGGGAGTGGAAATCGCCCTCGTGGTCGGCGGAGGAAACATCATCCGCGGAACCAATCTCGCAAAGGCGGGGATCGACCGCGCCACCGCTGACTACATGGGAATGCTCGCTACGATTCAGAACGCTCTCGCTCTTCAAGACGCCTGCGAAAAAAAAGGACTTTATACAAGAGTTCAATCGGCGATCGAAATCAATTCCATCGCTGAAAGTTATATTCGCAGACGCGCCGTTCGTCACTTGGAAAAAAGAAGAATTGTAATCTTTGCCGGTGGAACCGGTAATCCTTACTTCACAACGGACACGACCGCAAGTCTTCGCGCCGTGGAAGTGGGTTGCGACGTGATTCTCAAGGCGACGAAAGTGGACGGGGTTTACACCGCAGATCCGAAAAAAGACAACACCGCACAACGTTATTCCCAGATTTCCTTTATGGAATCGATCAACCGAAGACTCAAGGTGATGGATTCCACCGCTCTCAGTTTGTGTATGGAAAACAACATGTCCATCATCGTTTTCGACATCTTCAAACGGGGAAATCTCAAAGACCTCATCACCGGAAACAACATCGGAACCCTGATCTCTAACTCGGAGGACATTCAAATCGATGGCAAGTGAAGAAATTATTTCTGGAATGAAGACTAAGATGGATAAAACCATCGACTTGGTGAAAAAAGATTTCGGGACCATTCGTACCGGTCGGGCGAATCCTTCTCTTGTGGAAGACATTCGCGTCGATTACTACGGGACGTTGACTCCGATCAATCAGCTCGGAAACATCTCCGTTCCCGAACCGAGAATCCTCGTGATTTCTCCGTATGATAAGGGAATCATGAAGGACATCGAGAAGGCGATCCAGACCTCCGGTCTCGGACTTCAACCGTCTAACGACGGTGTGGTGATCCGAATCATCATTCCCGAACTCACCGGAGAACGGCGCAAAGAACTTGCAAAAGTCGTAAAGTCCAAATCCGAAGAGAAGAAGGTGGCCATCCGCAATATCCGCAGAGACGCGATGGAAGACCTCAAAAAACACACCGAAGGTATGTCTAAAGACGAGATCCAAACGGTTCAAGATCAGATCCAAAAGATCACGGATTCCTACGTGGAGAAAATTTCCGCTCTCACCGCAGAGAAGGAAAAGGAAATCACTACGATCTGACGTGGGTCTGTTTCCGTCCCATCTTCCGGAACATATCGCCGTCATCATGGACGGTAACGGTCGTTGGGCTACGGCTCGGGGAAAGTCCAGATCCGAAGGCCATCGGGAAGGCGCTCAGGCGATCGATCGTTTGATGGACGCAAGCCTCGAATTGGGTTTAAAGAACATTTCTCTCTACGCGTTTTCCACGGAGAATTGGAAACGTCCCGTCACGGAAATCAGATCCATTTTCAATCTTCTCGTCGAGTTCATCGATACGCGTTTGGATCGGATCCATTCCCGGGGAATTCGGATTCTACATTCCGGATCCAGGAAACGTCTGACACGAGGAGTGTTGGATAAGATCGACTTCGCCGCGGAAACCACCCGAAAGAACAAAAAACTCACCGTTAATTTTTGTCTGAACTACGGCTCCCGGGACGAACTTCTCCGGGCAGCGCAAGAGGCTTTTTTACGCAGAAAACGGGAAAAAGTTCCGTTCGAAAAGCCCCTGAAAGAGAAGGAACTCGAAAAATTTTTATATACGTCCGCCCTTCCTCCCGTAGATTTACTGATCAGAACGGCCGGAGAACAAAGACTTTCTAATTTTCTGCTTTGGCAATCCGCGTATGCGGAGTTGTATTTTACGGACACACTCTGGCCCGATTTCGATAAAACAGCCCTGGTCCATTCCCTCGATTGGTACGGAGCCAGGACCCGAAAATTCGGAGGACTTACGAATGGGTGAAACTTCCAAAAGACTCGCTTCGGCCGCGGTGCTCGTAGTACTTTATCTTTTTATGATATTCTATGCGGGTTTTTATTATCTGCAAACCTATCTCGTGCTGCTCGCGGGCGGTTATATCGGAATCAAGGAATTCTACAACCTTTCCGATCGCGGAGAGGACGGAAGACCGTTCCGCGGTACGGGTGTGTTCTTTTTATTCCTCATTCTTACGTTCTATTATTTCCGTTTTATCGGCGGACAAAATAAGTTCGAAGCCCCTCTGTTCTTTCTGCAATACATCAAATATTTCATTCCTCCGTTCGATCCGGTACCCGCCGCGTTCCTTTTGCTGTTTATCGTAACGTTTACGCTTCAGATCACCAGACGCCCGTTAGACGGTGCCATCTTTTCGGTTTCATCCACGTTTTTGGGGGTGTTTTATACCGCGGTTCCGTTGGGACATTTGATGCTTCTTCTCGGAATGGGGCAGGGGATTTATTACATCATACTCGTTTCCGTAGTCACCTTTTTGACGGACGCGGGCGCTTACTTCGGCGGCAGATGGTTCGGAAGACATCCGGCGGGGCTTGCGATCTCTCCCAAAAAAACCTGGGAAGGATACGCCACCGGAATCGTCACCGCGATCGCTTCCGTGTTTCTCTTCAACGCGATCTGGGAAAATACGACCGGAACCTCCGCTTCCGTACGGGGGTTGGAGGTATTTTTGATTTCGGCGATCCTTTCGCTGGTGAGCGTGATCGGAGATCTTTTGGAATCCGCGATGAAACGCGACGCTAAGATCAAGGATTCCGGTTCTTTGATTCCCGGACACGGGGGAATGCTCGATCTCGCGGACGCGCTTTTGATCACGATTCCGGTTCTTTATTATTACCTTCAGATCAAGGGGAATCTCGGATTCCAAGTCTAACCGGTATGGCGACTTCCGTTTGTCTTCTGGGCGCTTCCGGTTCCGTGGGGGAATCGACTCTGAAGGTTCTGCGCGCGTTCCCGGAGGAATTCAAACTTCATTCCTGCAGCGTCCATTCCAACGTCGATAAGGCGCTTGCGATTCAAAAAGAATTCTCCCCCGAGTTCATCTGCGTGAGCGGCGAGAACGCAGACAAAACCGTTCTCGGAAACAAAATCGGCAAAACACAAATCCTTTACGGGGAATCCGCTCTTTCCGAAATCGTACGCGAACCGGAAGTGCAAATCGTAATCACCGCGGTGGTGGGTGCGGTGGGTTTACGTCCTACGATCGCGGCGATCGAGGCGGGAAAACGGTTGGGAATCGCGAACAAGGAAACGTTAGTCACATCGGGTCCTTTCATCAATTCGCTGATCGAAAAACATAAGACGATCGTTGTTCCCGTTGATTCGGAACACAACGCCCTCTTTCAACTTTTAGAATCGGTGAACAAAAACGCGCTGGAAAAGATTATCCTAACCGCTTCGGGCGGATCGTTCCGGGATTTTTCCGCGGAACAACTCGCTTCGGTGACCAAGGAACAGGCGCTTCATCATCCGACTTGGAACATGGGACCCAAAATCACGGTGGATTCCAACGGAATGATCAACAAGGGGCTGGAAGTGATCGAAGCGCACTTTTTGTTCGGAGTTCCCTACGAAAAGATAGGGGTCGTCATTCACCCGCAGAGTATCGCCCACGGGATCGTGGAATTGAAGGACGGAGCCTCGTTCGTATACGCCTCCTATCCCGATATGATTTTTCCGATCGCACATTCCCTTTTTTATCCGGAACCGGTCCCGAAAGTTCTTCGGTCTCATTCCGCAAAGGATTGGGGCAAACTGGAGTTTAGGGAACCGGATCCCGCACGTTTTCCCGGATTAAAACTTGCGTTCGAAGCGGGAAGGGCCGGGGGCACGGCTCCCTGTATCTTTAACGCCGCGAACGAGGCGGCCGTGGAATTGTTTTTAAAGGACCGGATCCGTTTCGTTGAAATTCCGGATTATATCTCGGCCGCGTTAGACGAAATTCCGATCGAACGTCCTACGTCCCTGGAAGGGTACGAGGAGGCGGATCGGATCGCCCGCGAAACCGTCCGAAATCTGAAAGTAAGGAAGGCAGTATCCGCATGTTGATCATGGTATTAGGCGCCGTATTCATGTTGGCGATTTCTATTTTTATTCACGAACTGGGACATCTTCTTTGCGGTTGGCTCGTCGGAGTTAAGGCGAGGATTTTTTCGATCGGATACGGAAGAGGCGTCTGGAAAAAGAAAGTCGGAGAAACGACGTATCAGATCACCGCGATTCCGGTGGGCGGTTACGTGCTTTTTAAAGGCGACGATTACGGCGGAGAAGTCAAGGGGGAGCCGGGTGAACTTCTTTCCACACCGCCCCTTAAACGGATGGTCCCCGTGCTCGGCGGGCCTTTGTTCAACCTATTTCTGGGTTTTGGAATATTATTGATTTTGAATCTTCTAGGACACAATCCTCCGGGCAACAGGATCTTCATAGATCCGGCCGACCAGGAATTCTCCGCGGCGTATCAATCCGGTCTTCGGACGGGGGACCGCATCCTCTCCATAGAAGGGCAGCCTACGGAAAAGTTCGAAGACATAGTGACTAACGTGGGATTGTCCTCCGGAAGCGCCCTTAAAATCATCGGGGACCGCGACGGAAAGCAGATGGAATGGAACGTGATTCCGCGTATCGTCTATAATCCGAAACGTTCTTCGGGAATCCCCACGATCGGCGTGGAACCGTTCGGCGAAAGAAGGGTGGTCGCGACGTTCAGCTATTCGGAACAATTCCAACATTGGTTGTCTTCGCGTTTGGATAAATCGCACGAGGCGGAGAATTATTATCAGGAGCGTTTGAAAAAAGCGGTGGAGGGAAGGGACATCCCCACCGAGGTCCTTCTCGAAAAGGAAAAGGAAGAGAAGGAAAATCTGCTTCGGTCGAGGGCCTTGAATTATCTGAACGACGGCGACGTGATCCAGACGGTGAACGGCAAAACCGTTTCCACTGTCGGCGAACTACAGAAGATTCTCGGGGAACATCAGAATCAAACCGTCTCCATCGTCGCGGATCGCAAGAAATATCCCCTCGTTAATCCTTGGTCCACGGAAATCGTATCCGTGCAGATCCCCGTTTTAGGGGCGAATATATTAGAATTTAAGAATATTCGAGATCAGAAATTTCCGGAACTGAGTCTGGAAACGTATCAGTTCGCCAGTTACGATCCGGAGCTGGGTCAAAAACTCCTCAATCTCGCCGTGGACGGAAAAACCTTTCCTAGTTTCGAAGAGCTTCTCGCATACGTCAAAACGACGGACGGAAAAACGGTTACGGTGGATATGGGAAATCTGCGTCTTCTCGGCGAACCCAAGATCCGTCCGATCGGACTCCTCGGTTTCCGGCCGAATATGAAATTCAACCCCGAGCCGATGCAGAGGGATTTGGGATTTTTGGAATCCTTCGCGGTCGCGGGTAAGGACGTCTACGAAAACGTGGAAACCACCTTGAAAGGGATCGGTATGTTGTTCTCCGGAATTCTTTCGGTAAAGGACAGCCTGTCCGGTCCGGTCGGAATCGTCTCCTACGCGGGAATCAGTTTAGAAATCGGATGGGCCACGTATTTGGAATTCGTCGCGAGGATCTCGATCGCGTTGATGATTATGAATTTACTTCCCATTCCGATGGCGGACGGTGGACATATCGTATTGTATGCGTATGAAGCGATCACCGGAAGACCTCTTCCGGGAAAAGTGATCGAGTCCATCTTTCGAATCGGATTTTTGTTCCTGCTCGGTCTCGGACTCTACGTCACCTTCAACGATGTGATGCGAATTTTCTAAAACGCATGAAAGCATCGAAATATATCCTTCCCACAGAAAAAGAAAATCCCGCGGACGCGGTAGTCGCGTCCCATCGATTGATGATCCGAGCCGGTTTAGTCCGTAAGTCCTCCGCCGGTCTTTATTTTTTCCTGCCGATGGGACTCAGAATTCTTAAAAAAATAGAACGTATCGTACGCGAGGAAATGGACGCGACCGGTGCGCTGGAATGCGAGCTTCCGATCCTGACTCCTTCCGATTTTTGGGAGCAAAGCGGTCGATGGACTGCGATGGGAAAGGAGATGTTCCGCGTCAAAGACAGACACGATCTTTCCTACGCGCTCGGTCCCACACACGAGGAATCCTTCAGTTATCTGATTAAGCCGATATTGAAGTCTTATAAGGATCTCCCGGTCAACGTTTATCAGATTCACACCAAATTCCGGGACGAAATTCGGCCGCGTTTCGGAGTCATTCGCTCCAGAGAGTTTATTATGAAAGATGCATATTCTTTCAACTTGGACGAAACGTCCCTCGACGAGTCGTATCAATCGATGCGTGCGGCCTACCGGAGAATTTTCGACCGTTGCGGCCTCAAAACGATTCCGGTTCAGGCGGACTCGGGAAGTATGGGCGGTTCGGCCTCCGAGGAATTTATGGTCGTCTCTCCGATCGGAGAGGAAACATTACTTTTATGTAATTCTTGCGGATACAGTTCCAACAGCGAAAAGACGCCTTCGATTTTAGCCGCGGAAAAGGTACCTTCCTCCTTGCCCGAACGTAAGGAGATTTCCACCCCCGGTAAAAAAACGATCGAAGAAGTGTGCGCACTTTTGGGGATTTCCGCGAAGGAAACGATCAAGGCGGTCGCGTTGCGTTCGGAGAAAAAAAACGTCCTCGTGTTTCTACGTGGGGATTTGGAACTCAACGTTCATAAGCTCCATTCGCTTCTGAAGATCGCGGACTCGGAACCGATGACGGATTCCGAAATGAAGGAACTCGGACTCGTTCCGGGATTCGTCGCTCCGATTGCGCCCAACGATAAGATTAAGGTTCTGTTCGATCGTTCCCTGCAGAAGGATATCCCCTATGTGGCGGGCGCCGGAAAACAGGATCTTCACATCCAAGGTTTCATTTTGGAAAAGGAAATTTCCGGTCTTCCGGAATTCGCCGATTTGGCCCTGGCGAGAGAAGGGGATTTCTGCCCGAATTGTAATTCCGCGTTGAAGGCGGAAAAGGGAATCGAAGTGGGGCATATCTTCAAACTCGGCGAAAAATACACCAAGGCCTTCGGAATTTCGGTTCTGGATCAGAACGGCAAATCCAGAACGCTGACTATGGGTTGTTACGGGATCGGAGTCAATCGAACCATGGCTACAGTCATCGAACAGCGTAACGACGATAAGGGGATTTTTTGGCCGATCAGCATCGCTCCGTTCGAGGTGACCCTGGTTAGCATCACAAAAGGCGAGGAACAATACGCGAAAGCTGACGAATTTTATAATGTTCTAAAGAATGAAGGTATAGAGATATTCTGGGACGACCGCGATCTCGGCCCCGGTTTTAAGCTGAAGGATTCCGAACTCGTGGGTTTTCCGATCAGAATCACGGTGGGAAAAAAATTCTTCGAAAGCGGGGAGATTTCCCTTTATAACCGCAAGTCGGATCAGGAGGAATCTTTCGTCTTCTCCGATTTCGAGGATCTGGTTGCGAGAGTCGAAGCGCTTCGTCAGGAACTTTTCGCGGGGTTGGAGTGATTTATGGGTAAGGAATCGAACCATTTCGATAAGGAAGGTTACTTCGGAGAATTCGGCGGAAGATACGCTCCCGAAATTCTGCACGATGCCCTCGTGGAGTTGGAAACGACCTACAAAAAATTAAAGAAAAATAAACAGTTCAAAAAGGAACTCGAATACTACCGTAAAAACTACATCGGCCGTCCGTCCCCGTTGACCTTCGCCGAACGTCTGACGAAGGCCTGGGGGGGCGCTAAAATTTGGCTCAAGCGGGAAGACTTGAATCATACCGGCGCGCATAAAATCAACAATACGATCGGGCAGGTCCTGATCGCCAAGTCGATGGGTAAAACGAGAATCATAGCCGAAACGGGAGCGGGTCAACACGGAGTGGCCACCGCGACCGTGGGCGCCATGTTCCGGATGGAGACGGTCGTTTATATGGGAGACGAGGATCTGCGTCGTCAGGAACTCAACGCGATCCGCATGCGGATGATGGGGGCGAAGGTGGTCGGCGTTTCCAGCGGAACCGCGACCCTCAAAGACGCGACGAGCGAAGCGATGAGAGACTGGGCATTGAATGTTTCTAATACACATTATATCGTGGGTTCCTCGATCGGACCGCATCCGTTTCCAACGATCGTGCGCGACTTTCAATCCGTGATCGGGACGGAATCCAGAAAACAATTCAAAAAAGAAAACGGCAGACTTCCGAACGCGGTCGTCGCCTGCGTAGGCGGCGGTTCGAACGCGGTGGGTATGTTTTACGGTTTTCTCAAGGATAAAAAAGTGAAACTCTACGGAGTGGAAGCGGGCGGCTATTCCTCCGAGCCCGGGACCCATTCCGCCACGATTCAATTTGGAAGGACGGGATTTCTTCACGGTACGAAAACCCTCGTGATTCAGGACGAGTTCGGTCAGATCGTTCCCGCCCATTCCGTTTCTGCGGGACTCGATTATCCGGGCGTGGGACCGGAGCACGCTCACTTCCATAAAAGCGGAAGAGTGACCTACGCGAACGTAGGAGACGAAGACGCGTTAGACGCCTTTTTGGAAGTATGTCGCGTCGAAGGAATCATTCCCGCATTGGAGACGGCGCACGCGTTCCGCTTCGCCAAGGACCTCGCGAAGTCCATGGGTAAAAAGGAGAATCTTTTGATCTGTTTGTCCGGCAGAGGGGACAAGGACGTCGCCGAAGTCGCCAGACTCAGAAAAGGAGAATTCTCTTGAACTCGATCTCTTCCGCTTTTTCCTCCGATAAAAGCGTTTTTATTCCCTACATCTCTTTGGGAGATCCGGATTACGAATCCTGCGTCGTTTGGGCCGATGCGCTCATCCGCGGCGGTGCGGGAATTTTGGAATTGGGAATTCCATTTACTGATCCGGTCGCGGATGGCCCCGTCATTCAAAAGGCTTTCAAACGCGCGCTGGCGCATCCGTTCTCCATGAACAAGATTCTCGAGATCACCGCGGAGATTCATAAACTTCATCCGCAAATTCCACTCGTTTATCTTACGTACTTTAATCCGTTGTATTCCATGGGTTTGGAGTCCTTCGCTGAAACCGCGAAAAACTCCGGAATTCAAGGTTTGATCATTCCCGATCTTCCTTATGATACCCCGGAAGCGGAAGAATTCTTTTCCCAACTGAAAAAACGCAAGATCGATTTTATCCATCTCGTGACCCCGGCTACCACGCAGGACCGGATCCGTTCCATGAAATCCCTCGCGTCCGGTTTTATCTATTACGTGACTTCTTACGGTGTGACCGGAGAACGCCGGGCCCTTGCGGAAGGTCTTGAGGAAAGAATTCGTTTGGTGCGGAATCAAATCGGTCTTCCTGTTTGCGCCGGTTTCGGGATTTCCACCGCGGACCAGGCTCACGATATTTCCGGTTACGCGGATGGGGTGATCATCGGTTCCGCCGTTCAGAGAATCATCGAAGAGAACGGACAAAACCGAGATTTGTGTGCGAATGCACTTTCGTCCTACGCGGCCGGGATTCGTTCCGCGATGCGATGAGGGAAAGCCGGAGAATATGAGGTGGGGCGGAAGTTTTAGCGAGGATGAGCCCGTCCGAGGGTGATTTGGCTTTTGAGAAGTTTTTGTGGATAGGAAAATTCTCTAGTAAGACGTAAAATTGTTGGAGCTCCACTCATTTTTCTAGAGACTTTGCTCGTACGACTCCACGACAAGAGCAAAGAAAACAAAAGACACCTCGATACACCTAAACCCCAAGCTAAAATTCCCAACTTACACCAATCTCCTTCGAACGGGCGAAAATTCATCTTTTGCAGATTCAAGTCCCTCTCCTGATACTTCGCATAAACCGATCTTCTTCCCAAAAAACGCTTTCGAATTAGGGTTTCATCCCACTGCGATAAAAGATCGCGCAGAATCTTACGAAGCAATTTCGGACGAAGCCGGAATTGATCCACCAATTCCTCCGGAACCAAAAAAGAACAGAGATTCCCGGTCTTACGCACTTTGCAGAGATGAAAACCGGATTTCAGAACGGAATTTCCCATACCGGGACGGTTCCGGAAAAATTCCGATCGGATCAAAAAAAGCGAGAAAAAGTGGAACCAAAGACGCAAGAAAGGGACGTAAGTCCTGGAAAATATTGACGAATCCCGGAGCGATTGGATACTGTTCCCCGATCTCCGACGGAGGAACGCAATGAGCGAGACAAAGAATAAAATCACTCCATTCAACATCGTATTTTTACTACTGGGGTTTGCGGGAATCGTATCGATATCGATCACCGCGTTTTTCCCGAAAGTCACGCAGCTAACGGAGCTGCTGATCGGAGGATTTTTCGCGCTTCTGATATCGGCGTATCCGATTTACAAGTTCATCGCGACCATGACGGGCGATAAACAAAAGTCGGGGAGTGTGTGGTTGGCGATCGTAGTGTCGCTCGTGATGTTTTTTCTCTATCAAATATTCACTCCGCTTGCGGATTTGGAGGAATCCTCCGTATCCTGGAGATTCACCCTTTTAAGAGGAGGGATCAACAAAAGCGAAAAGGAATCGGAAGAGGGGACAATCGAATACACGAGATACAATCCGCCGCCCGGAGCGAGACAGGATATCCAGATCATCGGGATCACCACGACTTCCCTTGAAAAACTCCAAGGACGTTGGCCTTTGCCTTGGAAATATTACGCAAACATAATAGACATATTCAAAAACACGTCGAATCAGCTGATGTTCGATATTTTCTTCGTGGATTACAAACCCGGGCAGACGGAAGAAATGGCCGAAGCTCTGGGAAAAAATCCGCAGGTAATGTTCGACTACCCGATGGAAACGAGTTTGGAATCCAAAAGTTCCATTTTGAATTTGGACAAACGGATCGAAGTCCTCAGAAAATTCAAATTGGAGAACGTGCAGGATCCGGGAGAGACCGGAACCGTATGGCTGAAGTTTCCCCAGCCACCGATCGAGCCAGTGGCGGAAAAGGCATCCGGATTAGGATTCGCGAATATTAAAAAAGACGAAAGCGGTCTCAACCGGAGGATGCCTCTTGTCGCTAAACTTCTCAATGCGGGACCGTTGCGGGAGACGGAATATTATCCTTCTATCGATCTGATCATCGCCTGTAATTATTTCGGAGTCGACGTAAAGCGCGACGTGGAAGTAGTAATGGGCAAACACGTAAAGATCAAGAACATTCCGCAGAAGACTCTGACGAGTTTCAACCGTAGGAGCCTCAAGATGGAAACGAAGGACGTCATGAATCGTCCGAACGAAAAGAGGGAGATCACGATTCCGATCGACGAGGACGGTCAGATGCAGATCAATTTTCCGGGAGGATTGTATTCGTTTCGAGCCCACGAGATATTCGAGGCGGCCACGGAATGGAACGAGGAAACCGCCTCTCAGTTCCAGAATACGGTCTTTCTCGTGGCGATGTATTATGCCACCGGTGCGGGTGCGGCGAAGGATACGCACTTGTCTCCGTTCGGAGATATGTCCGGGATCGAACACCACGCCGCGGCGATCAATACGATCTTAAACCAGGACTTTCTCTTCGAGCTGCCTTTGTGGGGGGAATTTCTGATTCTGATTCTCGTCGGATTGCTCGCGGGATTCGTACAGCCGAGATTGAAAACGTGGCTTGCGTTTATCTTTTTCTTGGCGGTGGCTTTGTTGTATTCGGTGGGGACTTTGATCAACTTCTCCGAACTCAATTTGGTGCATTTGTATCCGACCGTATTGTTGGAACAGTTATTCATCTTCATCGGACTCATCGGATTTAGGATTTTAACGGAGGAGGAAAACGTAAAATACATCCGTAGTACGTTCTCCAAATTCGTATCGAAGGACGTCGTGGACGAACTTCTCAAAAATCCGGAGAACTTGAATCTGGGAGGATCCAAGCGTGACATCACCATATTCTTCTCGGATATCCGGGGATTTACTACGATGTCGGAGAAGATGGGACCGGAGGAGTTAGTTCAATTCTTGAACCAGTATCTTTCCGAGATGACGGAGATCATCATTGAATTCAAGGGAACGATTGATAAATACATGGGGGATGCGATCATGGCATTTTGGGGGGCACCCGTACCTCTGGAAGACCATGCGTATTACGGATGCGCGGCCGGACTGGCGCAGATGCGGCGACTGGCGACGCTGAAGGAAGAATGGAAGAGTTTGGATCTCCCCCAAATGGATATCGGAATCGGTCTCAATTCCGGACCTGCAGTCGTAGGAAACATGGGGAGTTCCCACAGGATGGATTATACCTGTATGGGGGATACGATCAACCTCGGATCGCGATTGGAAGGGACGAACAAGGAGTACGGAACCCATATCATCATCTCGGAATATACGTATGAAAAGGTAAAAGATCGGGTCGTCGCGAGAGAATTGGATCTGATCAAAGTGAAAGGAAAAACCCAACCGGTACGGATCTACGAACTTTTGGATTTGGTAAACGAGGACGACCTGAAACTATTAAGAAAACCTTTACAAGCGAGCTGAGAACAGGATCAAATTAGAATAGAAAGTTTTCATGCAAGAAGAACCAACTCTGCTGGATAACATCCGTTATCCAGCCGATCTCAGAAGCGTATCTTTGGAAAAACTTCCACAGGTATGCAAAGAGGTGAGAAATTATATCATCGACACTCTCTCCGGGGTGGGCGGTCATTTTGCCAGCAATCTGGGAGTCGTGGAACTCACGGTAGCCCTTCATTACGTATTTGATACTCCCAAGGATCGGTTGATCTGGGACGTAGGTCATCAAACCTATCCGCACAAGATTCTCACAGGAAGAAAGGACCGTTTGAACACGGTTCGAAAGTTCAACGGTCTTTCCGGTTTCCCCAAACGTGAGGAATCCCAATACGATCTATACAACACCGGACACGCCGGAACTTCCATATCTCAGGCGTTAGGTGAAGCGGCCGCGCGGGATTTGACGGGCGACGATTACAACGTCGTAGCGATCATAGGAGACGCTTCGATCGCGACCGGGATGGCGTTGGAGGCGATGAATCACGCGGGGCATCTCAAGAAGAACATGATCGTGATTCTGAACGACAACTTCATGTCCATCTCCAAAAACGTGGGATCCATCTCCAATTATCTGAACAACATCATCACATCACATTTTTACAATCACTGGAAACGGATATTTTACACTTTCCTAAAGTGGCTGCCCATCGTCGGGCCGGCGATGGAACGTTTTTTCAAACGCGTGGAAAAGGGGTTTAAGGACGTGATGACCCCGGGCGGGTTGTTCGAGGATTTGGGATTCGGATATATCGGACCCGAGGACGGACACGACGTGATCCGTCTCGTCAAGATGCTCGAAAAAGTGAAGAAGATGAAGGGACCGATTCTGCTTCACCTGATCACGCAAAAAGGGAAAGGATACGATCCTGCGGAAAAGGATCCGATCAAGTATCACGGAGTGACCCCGTTTCGAAAAGAGGACGGGGCTATGGACAGCGGGGATTCCTCTAAAATCGCGTATAGCAAGATCGTCGGAAGGATGTTGTCCATTCTGACCGAAAAAAACCGACGCGTCGCCGCGATCACTCCCGCGATGATCGAAGGGAGCGGACTCAAGGAATACGCGGAAAAGTTTCCGGATCATCTGTTCGACGTAGGTATTGCGGAACAACATTCGGTCGCGTTTGCGGGAGCTATGACCAACGGAAATATCGTTCCGTATATGTGTATTTATTCCACGTTTTTGACGAGGGCTATGGATCAGCTCGTGGAAGACGTCTCTTTGATGAATCTTCCGGTCCGTTTCGTCATCGATCGCGCGGGATGTGTGGGGCCCGACGGGGAAACGCACCAAGGTTTGTTCGATCTGAGTTATCTGCTCGGGTTGCCTAATATGGACGTGTTCGTACCGTCGAACGGACAGGATCTCGTGGATTCGCTCCGGTTTATGGAAGGATACGACCGCGGTCCGATCGCGATACGATTCCCGAAAGCGAGCACGAACGTGAACGAACTGGATTTTTATAAGCCGACGGAAATGAAACCCGGGACATTCCGGGTTCTGCAGAAAGGAACGGACGTCGCCCTTTTGTCCATCGGATCGATGTTGGAAGAGGCGAAGAAGGCGACTCAAATTCTGCAGAGCGCAGGATTTAGCGTAACGTTGATCGACCTCGTTTGGCTGAGGCCGTTGGGTGTAGACGAATTGAATGCGGAATTGTCGCACGTCCGTTCGTTCGCCATTTTGGACGAAAGTTATGTCGACGCGGGCGCCTCCGGATATCTGTTGAATCGGATCGGACAGGAACAGCTTTCCAAATACGTTCGGACGTTCGGATTTCCGCCGGAACCGATCCATCACGGAGAAAGAAAGGAGATTTTCGAAGCGTACGGATTGGACGGAAAGTCGGTGGCGGAGACCGTCGCGGACGTATTAAAAAAAAACTTGATCAAGCCGTGAAGGTTCCAAACCGAAAATCAAAGTAAAAAACGGGTTATGGAATTGGAAAACTTTACTCCTTCTGATTTTTTAGAAGCGGCGAAATTCTTTTACAAAAGGGGTGACTCCGATCGCGCCGAATATCTTTTCAAACTTTCCCTGGAAAACGAGGAAAGTCACGAAGCCTATTTCTTTTTGGGACTGATGGAAAATCAGAAGGGAAATCCGGAAAAAGGTCTGTTGCATTTTTACAAGTCCGTGGAAATCAATCCCAACTACGGAAATCCCTGCAACGAAATCGGAATCATACTTTTGAGGGCGGGCAAGGAAACCGACGCGGTTTTTTGGCTGAAAAAATCGCTCCGCTGCGATCTTAACGACGCGCCTCATATCTCCCTCTATAACCTGGCCACACTTTACAAGATTTGGAACCGCCCCGAAAGATCCTTGCAGTATCTACATCGCGCGATTCAGATCAAACCGGACTTCGAAGAGGCTAAACGGCTGAAGGAAGAACTCGGTTCCGCCATCTAAACCGAAACGGATTAAAACGCGGCCGGAAGCGGCACTTCCGGCGATTCTCCCGACTCGAAAATAGGAATCGAGGTTCCGCGGAAGCGGATTTCCGTACCCGCCGCCGTCTCCTCCAAAAACGAACTCAGATCGGAAAGACAATTCCGATCCGGTCTGAATTTGATCTTGTGTTTGTCCTTCGCACGAGCGAAGAGACATCCGTTTGCGTCCAGGGCGAAACGAAGGGTTTCCAACGGAAAGGATTCGTCCGATTCGGCAAGAAAGAACAACGTATTCTCCCGTTCTCTACACGCTGTTAGGTGGATCGGATAACCTTGTATCGTGACGTAGCCGTTTTCGGAAAGATCTCCGAATCGATTGTCTATGTATACTCCCGCCTCGTCCTCTTTCAGATTTTTCCGAAAATAGGAAAGCACCTCTTTTTGATCGATTCGATTCCCTCGGAAGATCCAACGATCCTCCGTATCCACGAAGATCTCGCTGTCGAATCTCCTGGGAGGGACGATTTCTTTTTCAGGAGGAAGGCTCATCTGGAATTGTCCTTATAACGATAGGCGACACCTTCGATCACTCCCATTTCGTTGTTTACGTATCCGATGGCCACCGTGTTTCCGTCTCCGTTTCCGGTTTGGATGAGAATGGGGGCTACGTTGACGATTCCTTTTCCGGTAAAAACGACTCCGTCCATATGATTGGAAAACAATTCCTTTTTCAGTTCCACGATGATATGTTCCGGAACATGACCGTTCGAAAACGTTCGGATTACGATTTTACCGTAGGTGCGGTAGGGCTTTTGGGGAGAGGAGTTTCTGATCTCGATTTCAGTCCAGGCGCTTTTATGAGAAAAAGCGAATTCTTCTCGGAGCGCCGTTTCCGGGATAAATTCTACGGACTCGCAAGAAAAAAGAGTGGAAAGAAGAATCAGTACCGAAACAATCTTCGCAATCCGTAAAAAGATGCGAAATTTTGCAGATTTTTCTGTCCGCGGAATCATAATTCCATTCAGAAAAAACCGAATTCTGACGCAAGTGTTTTAATCTCCGTTTTCTTCGAAGAAAGAACGGGGTTGTTCTAAATCAATTAGATGTTATGATAAAACGGGATAAGGGTAAATAGTTCGGATCTCCTCAAAACGAGTCGCGCCGTCCCTATAACTTTCAGATGGAAGATACAGAATTAGAGAAAAGGTCAAGAGAGAACGTATTAAAGATCGGTTATTGTTCTTTGGACGAGATCGAGGAAAAAGTCAAAGCGTTCCGGGTGATGAACCAGAACGCCGCGAAAAAAAGGTATCTCATTACGAGGGAACCGGTCCTCGACAACAACGGCAAACCCTTACTTGCGAAAGCCGCCGAAATCGATATTTCCGCAGCGAAACTTCTGCGAAGACATTTTAAGGGAAGTCAGATGTTCAAAACCTTTCAGCCGGACGAAGGGATTGTGATCATTTCGGATATGACTTCCGCGGAAGGGGTTTCGTTTACGATGGATATCGTCACGCAGATCATGAACCTCGGCGGGGGCGCGTATGAAGGATTTATCGATCGCGTCGATAGTTTCGGGGAATTCATCAATCTTTTGAAAAAATCCCTTTTCCCGAAGTTGATCATCATCGGTTATATTCCTCAGGCGCAGGTTCAGGCGGAACTGCTCAATTTCGTTCGGGTGAAACGCGTGGACAATTATCTACGCTCCATCGAACTTTCCCACAGTCTTTTTAAACCGCATCCTTACTTTCCGAAAATCAAACAGGTGGAAATTTCGCAACACGATCCCAAAAGCTGGGGACGTTTCGTCGTGGAAATCATTCGGGAATATACGCGTCCGTATCTTTTAGAAGAGGTTTGATTTTTCGCGGGAGTTCCCGCGAAATTTTACGGACAAACCGTGTGGGAACTCACACGGCAGGGGTGGTTCTACGGCGTTTTTTCAGGGAACGACTGCAATATACCGTTTTCAAATTGTTTTTCCTACAAACTTGCGCGGGAACTCGCGCGAATCAGTCTCTAAAAGCGATTTTTTTCTTACGATTTTACGCTTCCGGCCGTTCGCCGGGTCGGCAAATGATAAAGCGGATCTCGACGTAACGAGAGTCTCCGCGGCTAAGGAATTTTTACGCGTCGCGGCGAAGATTTCGATCAAACCCGATAGAATTCCAGATTCTCCCGAAGAGGATCGGGTAGCGTACCCAGCGCGTTGATGTATTTTTTATACCGGTTTTCCAACTCAGTATATTTACGATTTCTAATATTGATGAAACGATTGTGGATCTCCGCGAACGCAGGGGTTTTCGCGACTTTTTCGCGGATAACCCTGCTAAAAGGGATATGTCTGTAAAAAATTCCCCGTACGACCTTGTTCAAACGTTGTACTCCGTCGGATTCATACTTCATCCAAAGTTGGTAGTCGTTCGCGAAGATGTCCCGGTCGTTTCGGAATCGTTTGAAATCGCTGGCCAGCTTTTCTTTGATTTCGATCGATAGATCCTTGTTCTTCTTGAAGAACTGAATGTAGTCCGTATAATCCGCGGTGATGGAAGGGTTACCGACGTTGTTCCATTCCGCGCCGAGAATGGATTTGGTAAGTTCCCAGCGAAAGGCGGCTAACGCGTCCGTGATCATCGTTTTCAGATCGCCCTGCGCCAAAATCGGAATCACGATCCGCCCCGGACTTTCTTTGGAACCGGATCCCCTGTGGACGGAAAGATCCTGCCACATCATCACTTTCGTTCCTATCGACGGGACGATGATAAAATCCGGAATCACGCACTTCTGTATAAATTCCTTCGTGATTCCAAGTTCGTTGTTGTTATAGATAACTTCTCTGTGGAAGACGGAGTAGTCGATTCCCATCAGATCGTGAACTACGTCGGAAAGCATCTTTTTCGAAACGTAGGCCTTATCGATCGCCATCTGACTGTGGAACTTGGTCAGGATCGGAAAGTGGGTGGCCGGACTTCCCGACGTTAGTCGGACGTTGGCTTCGTATAACGACGCGAATTCGAACTTCAATCTCGTTTCGGGATTATCCAATTCCGGCGGAATGTCGGACTCCTTTTTGATATTGATCTGCCTGTTTTCAAGTTTGACCTTTTCGAAAAAATTCTGACCCATTTCGTCGAGAGACGTGGGCACTTCGCGTTTATAAACCCTCTCCAACCATTCGGTTCCGAACGAGACCGGAATATCCGTAACTGAATTCATCGTATCCTTAAACGAATACATAAACGCGAGCTGGGAATCGTCCACGAGGCTTTCGTCGAAAAAGCCGTATTTCAACATGAGGTCGACCGCTTTCGGAACGTTCCGGCTCGAATTCATATATTTAGTAAAACAGGACTGATACATGTCCCAATAATGACGCCCGAGAGTCCTTCTCACCTTACGGATATCGCCTTCGGGATCGAGCGGATTCTTGAGGCTTTTCACCTTTACCATCAGCGCGGAGAATTCCTTCACGCGTTCCGCATCGAGACCGGAGAATTGTATGATGACGGAAGCGGAGTTGTCCAACTCCTTGCGGATCGCGGCGATGTCGACTCCGACGGCTACGGAGGAGGTCGAAGGCGCGGCGGTTTTAGGGGCCGATTCCTCCATCTTCTTCGCGAGTGTGGTCGCCTTGGATTGGAAGGCGTTCGTATTCGGAGAAAGACCCGTCACGGGAACGCCGAAGAGGGATTGATGACCGTTTTTGTATTTTTCTATCTTGCCCGCAACGGCGCCTAACACGGGAACTACGAATTCCGTCGGGGACGTTCCGTAGCCGGAAGCGGTGATGTCCAGAATGAGATAAAACTTTTCTACGAGACTGCTTTCTCCCACGAAAAAAAGACGAAAGGCCTCGTCCAAGTCGGAGAGAAGCGTTTTGAGAATTCCGGAAATCTGTTCGAGAACGCCGGCCAACTTTCCGCAGACGTAGGTCAACATCGTGGGATCCGCCGTGAAAAGCGCGTTCAGAATTTTCGGATCCTGAATCACCAATTTTCGGATGAAGGAAAATTCTCCGTCCTGAAAATCGATCTCCTCCGGATACAAACGGGTCAGTTGGGATTCGTGTTCCTCCTCCAAAAACTGGGGACTCGGTCTGTCCGGAAGCAGACCGCCGTTGTCAAAAAATAATTTCAAATTCTCCCTGCAAAGACGCATGACAGGATCGACCACGTCCGCGGAAACTTCGGGGATCGGGGAGCCGGGTTTGATGTCCGGAAAAACGTTAGGATTGAATTGATAGTAGAGAATGGAAAGATTGTCGTTCCCCTTTTCGATTTCGGAGGAGATCTTTTGGATTTGATTGGCCTTTTTGAATAGTTCGGTGATTTCCTTCAAAAGCGTTCTGGCCACCATCAAACCCAAAGAAACGCGGGAACCGACGCTTTTGCCGATCGTGTCCCGATTCATCGCATACGTGGAAATGACGCACGCGTCTTCTGCTTGGAGTTGAAACGGATATCTTCCTCCGGTGAACAAGGCCATCGATCCGGGAGTCAGATTGGCTCCGTTGATTTTGAAAAGTTCTAGTTTTCTTCCACCGGAAATTTCGGTGAGATAACGCACCGTTCCGCTGTGAAGCACGTTGAGGGTATTTGCGGGAGAACCCTCCGGGAATAGGACGCTTCCTGCGGGGGCTTGGGCTTGTTGTTGCGGAACTGAGGGATCGAATGCCATACTTTGATTATCGAAGGTTAAATGAAAAAGAAACTATCTATCTTCCCTACGGAAAACTCTTTTTTTCGCGCGCGGAGTAAAAAACCCTTCTTCCGTCCGAAACGAGACGGGGGTTTCGTTGCACTTGACTTCGAACGCGGCGGGAAAACGATACCGGAAGGATGAAACAAATCGAAACTCTCCTTCGCAAATCCAGGATCGGAATGATCACGAATCAAAGCGCATTCGGACCGAACGGAGAATATCATTTTCAGACGATCCGTAAGAGATACGATCTCAAAAAGATATTCCTTCCGGAACACGGTCTTTTTGCGGAATTGCAGGATCAGGTTTCAGGATCCGGTCTGCGATACGATTTGGAAGGTGTGGAATTCGTCAATCTATACGGTGACCACGAATCGAGCCTCGTGCCGGACGCGGTGTCTCTGGAAGGATTGGATCTGATTCTCGTCGATATACGCGACACGGGTGCGAGGTATTATACGTTTTTGACCACCGCGTATTATTTTTTGGAGGAGATCGGCAGATGGAATTCCTCCGGGAAACAAGAAATTTCCGTACTCGTGATCGATTCCTCCAATCCCGCCGGGAGAAGGATCGAAGGAACTCCCTTACAAAAGGAATTCGAATCCTTCGTGGGAGTGCGCGGAGTGTTGCATAGACACGGTCTGACTCCGGGGGAACTGTTGTCGTATTACGCGGACGAATTTTCGATCAACGTAAAATTGAAAACGATCCGCAAGGGATGGTATCGGGATGAAAACGGGGAATTCGCATGGATCCCTCCTTCTCCGAACATCCCGTTTCGATCCACCTGTTACGTCTATTCCGGTCAATGTCTTTTGGAAGGAACCAATCTTTCGGACGGAAGAAGGGTTTTTTACTCCGCGCGCGAAAAAAAGAGTTTTCCGTAGGGA
>NZ_NPEF01000002.1 GCF_002811955.1 Leptospira ellisii | reverse complement strand
GGCGACTAATTTGCGTGTCGCGACTATCTTTTCGGGAAGTATTTCAGGAATGTTTCCCCGCAGTTTTTCCAAGGCAAGATATAGGATTTTTCTGAATCCCCTGGAATCCAAACCTTCCGATTTTAGGGATTCGCCCGAAGGATACAAAGGAATGATCCTTCCCGCGTGGATCATTTCCGGAAGTTCGGCCAGTTCCTCCTCCGGCTCCTCCGTTTCCTTTTTTTTGGAACCGGAAGAGTTTATCGAGTACGTCGGTTTGATCGCATTCGTGAGAATTTCATAATCCGGATGAATGAGTTGGAATCCCCGAAAATACTCCAACTTTCCGGTTGCGACTAACGTCGTTCCCGGTTGGAATATCTTTTGAAAAAAATTCACGCCGCGGAAAAAGACGATGGAGATCCGCTCGTTATTCCTGGTTTTCGCGCCCACTACCAATCTGGATTTTTTTCCGTGAGCGAGATACGCGTCCACGACCTCGACGATCAGAGTCACCGTTTCCCCGGTTTTTAAAAGTACGTTGTCCGTAAGATTCCGATCCAGGTATCTTCTCGGAAAGAAATTGAGCAAATCCTGAAGCGTTAGGATTCCGATCGAAGCCAAGGCGGAGGCTTTGGCGGGACCGACTCCTTTGATTACGGTTACCGGAGAAAGAAGTCCGGTCTGCGCGCTCGTTTGTTCCGTTTTAGAGACCGAGTTCTTCATCCTTGATTTGGGTCGGAGCCGGTTCCGAGTTTACGGATTGAGGGAAAGTATTTCCCTTTACGACGGTAGATTCCGCCTCCAATCCGAGATAACAATATCTACATCCGTAAATTTTCGCGTGACGTTTGATTCCCGGAGAGGGCGGTTCCGAAATTACGGCGTATAAATATTCTGTTTTTTGCAAGTACTTTCCGCAGACGGGGCAGATCCTGGGTTTGGGCAGATCAGGATCCCAGTTTTTTCCGTATACTTTTTTGGGATCTCCGTATTCCCGCTGATTGGGATTTTCTGCGTCCCTTTTTTTCGCCGCCTTATCGAGGCGTTTGTTGTCCACGGAGGAAAGAAGATGGAAAATAACGGCGGCTACTCCCAAGCAGAGCATAACGGTCAAAAATCCTGTCATTGTTTGAGGTAGTCCTTGATTTTCGCCGCCATACTCGAAGGAAGACCTATGCCCTTATCCCGAAGCCGATGCGAATATTTATGGAACGAATACGTGTGTTGAGAAGTTTGAACGATTCCGTTAAAACAGTTCTCTATGGATTCCTCCAGCGCGTTGCTGAACGGAATGTTCTCGCCGATCCGCTGTTCGTATTTTCTGAGGAGTTTGCGGTTCACCCCCCTGCAGATCGATCTGTAAAAACAAAAACGTATCACCAATTCCGAATCTTCCTTGTTGAGGCGAATGTCCTCTTCCAATTGATTGAGATTGATGCAGTCTACGATCTCGAGTTTATACGCATCCTTATTGTGTTCGTACGTGACCAGGTTCATAAACAGATGTTTAAAAAGGGAGATCTTATAACAGTTCTCCATACCGCACTCGCCCATTTTCGAATTTTCGCATTGTGTGTACATCACAATATCCGTATCCGATTCCGCGGTGGCTTGGCCGAAGTTGAGCGAACCCAGAATGTCGAAGGCGACTACGTCTCCGCCGTAGTTGATGAGTTTGGAGAATTTTTTGAAATCTTCGATCCGTTCCCGGGATATGCTCGTTTCGTGGGAACGGAAGTAACGTTTGAGACCGGTGAATTTTTGGATCGTCGGATTGTTTTTGAAACCTGAGATTGTCATATCAGACTCTCACAAAATCTTCCGCCGACACCTCCGAATCCCGGCTAACGGAAACCACTACGGGTACGTTGCCTTTACAATCGATTTCCATTAACAGGCGAATTTTGTGGTCCACCAGTCTATTCAATTTTACGGTTTCTACAAGCCCATTTTCTAAAATTATTTCCGAGAAAAACCCTCCCGGTTGAAATCCGAAAACGGAATCCACCGCTCCGAAGTTGGAAGGGTTTAAGTAGACGGTCTTTCCCTTTTTTAGAATTCCCTGGTCTTCGTGAACGTGGCCGGAAACGACGAGAGCGGGATGGTATTCGTCCAGATATCTTCGAATTCCCTGCGAACCCACGTTGCCGTAGTTCGGAATTTTGTCCAAAAATCCGTAAGGAGGATTGTGGATAACGACTATGTCCGGTTGTTCTTCCTTAAAAAAATCCTCGGGCTCGCTGTAGCTTTTTCCGTTTCTCGTATATTCGTGGAATTTAACGGCAAGTTTTTCGGGGATTCCGGAAGTGACGATCGGAGCTCCTCCGTATCCCGCGAATTTGTATCCGTCCTGTTCGAACGTCTTACGATGGATGTCCCTTTCATAGAGCGCGCTGTACTGAAGATCGATGTCGTAGTTACCGGGAAGAACGCGGACCGGGGCCCTGGAATATTTTTGGATGATGGTTTCTATGAGTTCGTATTTTTCCTTCATCGTTTTTGCGGCCTGATGAAAGAGGGTTCTGTATTCCTTGGATTTTTCGACGATGTCCGCGTTGTATTTTTCGGGGAAACGGATCGCGCGGGTCGCGTAATCATACGCGTTGATTTCCTCTTTTTGATCCTTCGAGATGCGATACATCTCCTCCTGAATCGTGCAGAATTCTATGATACGATCCGTGCTGAAGAAGGCCTTGTAGATGATGTCTCCGGAAAAAAGATAAAGATCCGCTTCGGTTTGTTGGAGAATCTCCTTCAAACCGCGAAGACCGTCGTGTATGTCCGTAAGATAAATGATCTTCATTTCATTCTTCCGAAGAATCACCGTCTCCTTTACGCTACAGTCTTTCTCCTAACGGAAGAAGCCGGTACACTCAGTTTAGGAAACGGTTGCGAAATGTCCAACCTTTCTAATGATTAGTCTCTCCAGAGAAGCAGAAGGGAATCCTGATTTTCGGAAATCGGTTCGATCCGGATGTATTCCGGTCCGAAAAAATCGAGTAAGGGTTTGAGAATGGTTCCGGATCTGACGAAGAGAAACACGTTTCCTTTTTCGGGAATCACCTTTTGG
This sequence comes from Leptospira ellisii, assembly GCF_002811955.1. Lineage (GTDB taxonomy): Bacteria > Spirochaetota > Leptospiria > Leptospirales > Leptospiraceae > Leptospira > Leptospira ellisii. The sequence goes on along the minus strand of NZ_NPEF01000002.1, from coordinate 43,303 downwards.
ATCGTGATCGCTCCGGCGAGATCCGGAATTTCGGAAAGAAAATAATCCATGTTTACGACGATGAGATTTCTGATTCCGGTCAAACGTAGAATTTCCGGAATTTCCTCCACGATCGTTTCCAAAATCAATCTTCTATGGAATTGGAATATTTTGGAAAAAATCCGGATCGGATCCACTTTACGCGGAGTGTGGCTGAACAATCGGAAGGATTGAATCTGCAGACGCACCTGATTTTGTATGACTCGAACGGGCGTTAACGTCACTTTGTAATCCACGGAATCGGTTTTTAAAAGACGGGACCAAAAAAGCCCTTTGATTGAAAAATGGCCGGTAAGGATCAGAACTCCGCTGCCGGAATCGAACTCCAGGGATTCGAGCTGATCCTGCGATTCCAGAATTTTCTTTTTCAGGATTTTATTAAGAGAATGGAGTTTGAGAGTGATCTTATAATTGCTCTTTTGACTTTCCTTATCGGAGGAGAATCCGGAAAAAATTTCCAGAGGATTAAAACCGATGAGTTTCCTCAAATTGAGCATGGGAGATCAAAAATAGTTTGCGGGTAAAGAAGAGTAAACTAAATTATTGATTCCAAGTCGGGAATGATTCCGCCGAACGACGACACGGCGTTTTTTTTCGACGAAAGATACCGGAGAGGAGCCTGCATGAAAATCGGAGTGATCGGATCGGGAAGTTTTGGAACCGCGTTGGGAAGTCTTTTGGCGGATAAAGGATACGACGTCGCCCTCTGGTGTAGAAACGATTCCCAAGTGGAAAGTATCAACCGCGATCATATCAACAACAAACATCTTCCGAATTTCGTTCTTCCCGAAAAGTTAACCGCCAGCAAGGACCTAAGATCCGTCGTGGAAGGAAAGGATATGATCGTGTCCTCACCTCCTTCGCACGCGTTGACCGAAATTCTGCGCGAGATCAAGGGTTATCTTCCTGAAAAGGTTCCCATCGTGTCCGCGAGCAAGGGAATCGAAAACGGAACCTTACGTCTTGTTTCGGAGATTTTCGAATCCGAATTACCCGGAAAATATCACGCGTATCTTTCGTATCTTTCCGGTCCTTCGTTTGCGAAGGAGATCATACAAAAGGTTCCCACGATCGTGAGCATCGCCTCCAAAAACGAAGCGACCGCGAGGAAGGTCCAGGAGATCTTTAGCTTCTTATATTTTAGAACGTATTGGACCCCGGACGTGGTCGGAGTGGAGGTGGGAGGTTCGCTGAAGAACGTGATCGCGTTGGCGGCCGGCGTGAGCGACGGACTCGGCTTCGGTCAAAATACGAGAGCCGCTTTGATCACGAGAGGTCTGAACGAAATCACGAAGATCGGTTTAAAACTCGGAGCCGATCCTATGACCTTTCTCGGACCTTCGGGAATGGGGGATCTGATTTTGACCTGTTGCGGAGAACAATCCAGGAACAGAACCGTGGGATTCCGCTTGGGTCAGGGAGAAACTTTGGAACAGATTCTTGCAAGCATGAACGAGGTTGCGGAAGGAGTTAAAACGACGAAGAGCGCGTACGAACTTTCCCAAAAACTGGGAATCGAAATGGCCATCACCAACGAAGTTTATAAAATGCTTTACGAAGGCAAGAATCCGAAAGAAGTTGTGAAAGACTTAATGAAACGCGATCTGAAGAGAGAGGGCGTTTCCGTTTGATTCACTTTGAAACTCCTTTCCTCTAAATTCCGTTTTTTACTCGTTTTAAACGGTCTTTTTTTCGTTTCGTTCTCCGCGATCGCGCAATCCAAACAGGAATTCGGTTGGGCGAAAAGTTCCGAAGGTTTTTCCTTTAACCTAAACGGCAAGACCGTATTTCAATCCGCGAACGAAGTCCGTCCTTTCCCGGAGAATTTCTCCCTGTTGGAAAAGACGGATTATCTTTTTTACGCAGGAGAATATTACATTCTCAACAAAGACGTTAGACGATACGAGACTTTGCTCAAGCTGACGTCCGGAGCCGAGCCAGAATTGGTATTGGGCGGCATTTTCCTTAGAATATTAAAAGAATTGAATTTTAGTTCCAAGGAATCCTCTCGTCCGCTTTTGACACAATTCATCAAAAACGAAAAGTCTCCGTATCTAAAGGAATTGGCGGAAGGATTCGACCAATCCGTTTTCGAGAAAAAATCCTCCGAAAACGTCAAGTGTTCGCGCAAGAACGCGTATTATTCCCTTTGTAAAACGCTGCGTTTGAAAAAATATCTCTCCGATTTTAAAGCGGAGTCGAAATCGCACGAACGGGAATATCTGAATTTAAACCGAACTCTCGCTCCGTTTCTCGAGGATCCGGAATTAAAATACATTCCCTTCCTGAGCAATTTCATATTCAACATCGCGGATCAACTCGCGGAACTCGGACTTTCGCGGGAAGCGGTTCATTTTCAGAAGATCCTGATCATCTCCGAAAATTTAAGCGGAAGAATCGTGGGATATTCCTACGAAAAGTTGGCGTATTTTTATCTGATCGGAGGCGATCTCGTCTCCGCGGAAAAAGTCTTGGATTACATCCTTAAATATCATCCCGATCCCAAAACCGCGTATAAGAATCAGCTTTATCTGAAATTGGGAACGATCGCCTATCTCAATCAGGAATATAAGAAATCTCTGGAATACTATCTCAATCTGGATTTTTTGGAATGGCCTTCCTCGATTCTCAATCCGTTTTTGGGGGAACCGATCTCCATCAACAGCGCGCGGGATCTCATCTCAATGGCTATTTGGAGATCGAAAAGTTCCTTTAAGGCGGTGGACGCGCTTAAGTCCGTTTCCACTCCGAAAAATCTCACCGAAGACGATCTGTTTACCCGTCTTCGGATCATTCAAATCCTGATGAACGACGAACCGGACGTCGCGGGTAAGATGGCGACAGAGATCACCTTTCTCGCGCAAAGTAAGGGATGGAAACGGGTGGAATACGCATCTACGCTGTTAAACGGTTTTATTCATTACAAAAAAAACGATCTGAGAAAGGCGATCATAGAATTCACGAAGGCGTACGGTATCCTGAAAAACGCGGATCCGGTTTATACGGAGGAATGGATTCGTCTTACGGGATTGTTCTATTCCCATAAGGAATCGAGATCCCTGAAAACCGTGAAAGGGGCTTTGGATCAGGCGGTCGCCATCACGATCCAAAGAAGTCCGGACGATATGCTTCTTCAATTGAAGAATTATCTTCCGGCGGTTTACGGGATCCGCGAGTTTACGGACGCGGCGGTCAACTACTACATCCTTCACGGACATACGCTCGAACTTTTGGCGTTCTTATCCCGCTTGGAACAAAAGGAAGTGATGGGAAACAACGCGTACCCGAACACCCTCGTATCGATCATGGATACGAGCCGGAGAATTTCCTCCTTTCGCGGGTTTTATCCCGGGCCGAAGGAACATCTCAGTTCGAGCCGATCCGAAATCCGTAAAACCGAAGTGGCCCGTCTTATGGAGGAGTTGGATCCTTTCCGCAATCAAGAAATCAAAAAATCTCATATACCCGTTCTGAGCGTTTTCGTACGGGATAAGCGGACGTACGTATTTTGGAAACCGGGGGACTTTCAGGATTTGGAATTGAAGGAAATCCCATCCGAGTCTGCGTCCTCGTTTACAGTGCAGAGCGTTCTAAAATCCCTGATCGAATCGTCTTCGAAACGGGACAGCGTTCAGATTTATCTCAACGTTTCGGGAATGGAATCCTTCGATTATCTGAGAAAGGAATTTCCCGAAACCGATTTCCGTTTGTTCACGAAATTCTCCAGAAAGGACGACTCGGCCAAGCCGGAGCGCGTTTACGTCGGCGACTGCGGAAACTCCGGAAATGCGAACAAACCTAACTTCGAAAAGACGGGCGCCGCTTATTTGGAAGGGAATAAACTTTTAACGGGCAATCGTTCCCTTATGGTTTGGAATCTTAAGGTGGAGGACAATTCGCCCGGCAATCTGAACGAATACTCCTGGAGTTGCGGAGAGGATACGATCCGTTTTTCTAGATTATATAGGCGTTACGATTTCAGAAATACTCCGGAACGTCTGATTTTTACGCGCGATTCGTTAAGCGGCAACGGATGGAAGGGAAGATCGGAGGATTTTCTGGACTGGGTTTCCTTCTGGATCAATTCGGGAGTTCAACGTATGTATTACATCAAGTCTTTGGATCTGAATTCGGAATCGGACATAAACCTTCTGGAGAAACTTTCGCAGGAGACGAACGATCCCGAACCTTCTTTTCGGGGAATTCGAATCCGAAAACACATCGAATGAATCTTCCCGATATCGGATCGGGAACTTATATCGAGCGTTTTTTCAAAACGTTGATTCGATAAAATCCACGGTTTTTTTTCTTTTAAACGATCGACATTTTTCCCCAATTTGAGGACCCTATCCAGTAAACCCACATGGACCCCGAAGGTAGTCAGTTCTACATTCCTACATTCAAGACTTTCCGTTCTTCTCGGATTCAATCCGGATTCGATTTCCAAGGCGCGACTTTAATCTCTCCGTAACTCACATTCTCCAAATATGGAATTCATCGGATTTTTGATCATCATTCTGCTCATATTTGCGAACGGATTTTTCGTTTCTGCGGAATTCGCGTTGGTCTCGATCCGTCCTTCCCGTTTGGAGGAATTGATCAAGGAGAACAAACCGCTCGCACTCGTAACGAAACGCGCGGCGCAAAAGTTGAACGACATGTTGTCCGTATGTCAGGTCGGGATCACGATCGCCAGCCTCTTGTTGGGTTGGGTGGGCGAAGGTTACGTTTCCAGATGGCTTACGTTTCTTTTGGAATGGTTCGGTTATTCCACGAACGAGGCGACGGTCCACGGTCTTGCGATCACGGTTTCGTTTACGATCATCACGTTTTTGCATATTCTTTTGGGCGAATTGCTTCCGAAAACGGTCGCGATTCAGAATACGGAGAAGATCGCCCTTTTTATCAGTATTCCTTTATTCTTCTTTTATTATATATTTTATCCGATCACCTTTTTTCTGAACGAACTCACCTCGTTTCTTTTGAAACTCATGGGGATTCAGGAGAATAAGAGCAGAATGATGCATTCTCCCGAAGAGTTGATGATCATCATCGAGGAGCAGAATAAACAGGGTAAGATCGATCAGGAAGAATTTCAGATCATTCAGAACACGTTCCAATTCTCCGAACATCAGGCGAAGGACGTGATGACGCATCGTTTGAGCATCATCGGAATTCCGCACGATACCACAATGGACTCTTTGATCTCGATCATCGCGGAACATCATTTTTCGAGATATCCGATCTACGAGGGAAACACGGATAAGATCATCGGAATCATTCACGTTCAAACGTATCTGACTTGGTTGTCCAGTTCCAAAAAGGGAAGAAAGGAAAAAGTCACCGCCATTATGCAGCCTCCCATTTTCGTTCCGGAAGGTCTTTCGATCGAAAAGGTGATGCAGAAACTGAGGGAAAATAAACAGCACATGGCCATCGTCATCGACGAATACGGCGGCGTTGCGGGTTTATTGACTTTGGAGGACATCATCGAGGAAATTTTCGGTCAGATCCGGGACGAAACCGACGATCACGAAACGGATCCGTATCCGGCACAACATTCGGACAGTTTTACGATCGACGGAGAGGCGGAACTCGACGATCTCAAGGAAATTTTAACGGGTGTGGAAGACGAGGAAATTCAGGATATCCGCACGATCGCCGGTTTTATTCTCGGACGTTTGGAGGATATGCCTCAGGAAGGTTCCACGATCGTTCTACAATCCGGAACCTTGACCGTGGAAAAAATGGAAGGCAATAAAATTCTTTCCGTACGGTTTACGAGGGGAAGTCTGAGTAATAAGGCTCAGTCTAAATGATTACGGACGGTTCTTATGTCCAATCCAGACAAACAGATTTTGATCGCGGTTTCGGGAAGCATCGCAGCTTATAAGGCCTGCGAGTTGGTCCGCAACTTGACTAAAGAAGGATATCCCGTGAGCGTGATTATGACTCGGAACGCGACCGAGTTCATCGGTCCGATTTCCTTCGAGGCGTTAACCGGAAAAAAGGTGAGGGTCGACGAATATGAGGAAGGAATGGCTCATATCGACGCGAAAAATTCCGCAGCGGTGATGGCTATCGTTCCCGCCACCGCGAACATCATCGGAAAGATGGCCAACGGAATCGCGGACGATCTCGTAACTTCCACCTATCTCGCAGCGAATTGTCCGGTGATCGTAGCGCCCGCGATGAATCCGTTTATGTACGCGCATCCTTCCGTTCAAAGAAATTTAAAACGACTTGCGGAAGACGGAGTGATCTTGGCGGATCCTTCGGAAGGGGTGGTGGTTTGCGGAGACGAGGGATACGGGAAGCTGGCCGAAATTTCCGCGATTCAGACGTTGATCGTGAACGCCTTCCGCAAAAATTTATAACCGAGAGAAAAAAGTGGGATTTTCAAAAGCGATCATAACTTCGGGTCCGACTCGGGAATGGATCGATCCGGTGCGTTATATATCCAACGCTTCTTCGGGAAAGATGGGTTTTCATATCGCGGAAGAGGTTGCACGCTGGATTCCGGAGACGGTTTACGTTCGAGGTTTGGTTCAGGACGAATATAAAAATCCTTCCGTTACGAGAACGATTCCGGTGGAAACCACTTCCGAAATGTGCGAAGCCGTTTTGTCCCAAATCGGATCGGACACGCTTTTGATTATGGCGGCCGCTCCCGCGGACTTCCGACCAGCGCAAAGTAAGGAGACAAAGATCAAGAAGGAAGACGGAAGCGAGACCTTGATTTTGGAACTCGTGAAAAATCCGGACATTCTTAAGACGGTAAGCTCCAAAATTTCCGGGGAAAAAATTCAAGGCTGTTGTCTAGTGGGTTTTGCGGCGGAAACGAATTCGTTGGAAGAATACGCTCTCGGTAAACTGAAAAGTAAAAACCTGGACTTTATCGTCGGGAACTATGTCGGAAAAAACGAGAAGGGGTTCGGAGAGGCGGAGACAAGCGTCGTTTTGTATTCTTCGGCCGGAATGGTCGCGGAAATCGGTCCTTTTTCGAAACAGGCAATCGCCGCGAAAATCGTCGATTTTCTGAGGAAATCGGCCAGTGGTCGGAACTCCGGACGAAATTCCGTTCTCGGCGAAGCGGAGAATGGAATTTTAAACTAGACCGGCCAATTTCTCCTGGTCCTGCGCCAGGAGAATCACGGATTCGCAATACGTTTCCCAATCGGTGCGTCCCGATGCAAAATCTAGATAAATGGATTCGAGCAATAGGAAGAACATGGTTTACCTCTTTCTATTATGATCGATAGAAACTCGGAAATTCCTTGAGTTCTTTTTCTTGCAGAAGATACCGGGGGAAGGTCTTTAGTAAGTAGAATATGTCCCCACCTCTTTCCGAACTTAGGATCCGAAATCTCACACAAAGTTTGGAGTCTTCAAAAATCCCGTTTAGGTCGGAAGTCCGGCTCGCGGTTCTCTCATCGTTTAAGATCGGGGGCATTTGTCCCTTGGTCGTAGAACCGGAAAGCCCTGAACAGGTTTTGGAAACGCTTTCGATTTTTCGAAAAACGGAAATTCCCTGGAAGATTTTGGGCGGGGGCTCCAACCTTTTGATTTCCGATCATCCGGATAATTTCGTTACATTGCGCTTGTCGGGAGAATTCAAAGAATACGAATCTTTGGATCATGGCAGGTTCAAGATCGGCGCCGCCACGAATACAACACCCACGTTCCGGCAGATATCCCAGAAAGGTTTTACCGGTGCGGAATTTTTAAGTACGATTCCCGGATGGACTGGAGGGGCCGTGATTCAAAATGCGGGTTGTTACGGTGGGGAACTTTTCGATTTGATTCAGACGGTTCAATTCTTGAGAAACGAGGAAATTCTAATCCGTAAACCGAACGAGATAAAACACGGATATCGTTTTACTGAGTTTTTGCAGGATAAAAATTCGATCATTTTAGGAATCGAAATTCAACTCAAAGAGGGGAATTTAGAGGAAATCGAATTCTCTTTGAATGATAAAAGAAACAGAAGGAATTCTTCCCAACCCGAGAATAAAAAAAGTGCAGGTTCGGTTTTTAAGAATCCGAAAATTTTCGATGAGAATGGGAAGGAATGGAAAGCCTGGGAATTGATCGATCAGGCCGGATTGCGCGGAAGAAATAAGGGTGGTGCACAAATTTCGCCGGAGCATTGTAATTTTATCGTGAATTTGGGAACGGCTACGGCCTCCGACGTGGATTATTTGGTTCGACTCGTTTTAGAGGAAGTTCATAAGAAAACAGGAATTCTTCTCAATCGGGAAATCGAGTATTTTGGAGATATACCGTGATTTTTTTTCGGAGCTCCGACCATAACTTCACGGTAAATTCCTATTCTTTCGAAGCGTACATGGATAGGTCCGCTTCGTGAATCAGTTCCTCCAGCTTTTGAAGAGAGCCCGTCGAAATACCCCAAGTAAAGCGGAACGGCGGGTCGTTTTCCTTACACTTTCTCGTTAAAATCGCCATTGCTTCGTGAAATCTACTTTGGGTTTGGATGATCTTATCTTTGTTTTCATGTTGAACCAAAACTAAAAACTCGTCCCCGCCGATCCTAAAAATCTTATCCGTTCCCCGTATCACATAACGTAGAATGTTCGCGAAATGACATAAAACCTGATCCCCGGTTTTGTGACCGTAACTGTCGTTGATTATCTTAAAATCGTTCAAATCGAGAAGTGCGACGAGAGCCATGTGATCCTCCATTCTCCTGCCGGACCATTCTTCCTTAAGATGATTCAATTTGTTACGGTTGAATACGCCGGTCAAAGCGTCTCGAAAGGCGAGGGTTTTCGTTTCTTCGTATTGGTTGGAATGGGCGAGGGATATCGCGGTAAAATCGGCGATCGTTTGCAGAATGACAAGATCTTCCGGGGTAAACGAACTTCCATCGAAACGATTCACGAGTTCGATCACGCCGTGGACCTGACCTCTAAAAATCATAGGAACCGCAATCACCGTTTTCGTTTCGAATCCCGTTCTTTCATCCACTTTTCGCGAAAAACGAGGATCGTTTCTCGCGTCTTCGACGAAGATCGGGGTTTTGGTCTCTACGACGGATCCTGCGATTCCTTCTCCCAGTTTAAGGCGAATATTCTGAATTCTATCGAGTTCCAGTCCTTCCGCTATGAGGAAAAATAATTCACCCGTGTTCCCATCGTATCTCATGAGACTCCAATTCTCCGGACTGAAAAATAGTCTAACTTCCTCCATAACCGCGTCCAAAACTTCCTGTTGTTCCAAGGACGAAGTGATGATCTTTCCTATCGAAGAATATAATTTGATTAGTTCCGGTTGTGTTTCTCTCGGGGCCATAGTTCCGTTACTCTATTAACTGACTTTTGTTTTTTAGATTCGAAATCTTATTTTAAAATGTAAAAATCGTTTTTATCAAGATATTTCCCTTTCTCTCGATTTTTTTGTTCACCAATCCGCGATCAGTTTGAAATCGATTCGATTTCCTTTTCGAGAAAATTTCTGAAGAAGACTCACGATTCGAATTTTATTTTGGCGTAGTTTTCGGAAAGGAATTCGACTTTTTAAAGTTTCTTGTTTTTCGGTTTCCATCAGTAAAACGAAAGTCTTACACATTGAAACTCCAAGATATCGGGCAATAGTCCGTAATTCGGCCCAGTCCAAATTGTCAGGACGAAATGAAATTCTCATCAAAGACTGAGACCCCTTTTGATATGCGGTTCTCTCGTTCGTACTCGGTTTTTGCGTTTTTAATGTTGTCGTTTTATAATTCTTAAGAAGGGCTTTCAGATAGGACGTCAAATTTCTGTTCTTTTTTATTTTAAAAATCGTATATGAATAGAGTTCCAAAGGAACATAAAGATCAGCTGTAAAGCGGCCTTTTCTAAATTCTCGTCCGTGAGTGAATTTTTTTTCTCGGTTCATACCGGAATCGGTTCTCGAAGACGTTCCGGCGGATCACAAATTGAAAATTTTTTGTTCGCGGAATTCCGACCATCGGGACCATCACAGAAAAGTCCGGCAGCAAAATTATAAGGGAAACAAACCTGTTGCATTTGCTTCCCTTATAATTTTGCTGCCTTCGGAGCTCCGACCTAAATCCCCAAAATCAGTTCGACTCTCTCCTCCAAACCACTTACCCGATCCAAATACAAGGCCTCGACGGAACACGCCAAAACCAAACTGTGAAGCAGATCCACACAAAGGGAAAGTTTTTCCTCTTGGCGAACCACGGAGCCGTTGCGTTCGAAAGCCACTTCGAGCAATCTCCGATACTGACTTCCATAACGTTCCGTATATTCGTTTTGAAGATTCACCGGTGCGGAATAAATTAAGCTGAAAGGGAGCCTCGCCTTATCCGGATATTCCTTCGCGGTTGCCGCGACGGCTTTAAAGACGGAGACGACTTCCACGTGAAGACCTTGATCGCGTACGATTCTTCTTCGAATTTCGTTTAAAATTAAAAGATGAGTGGCAACGAGCGCTTTTCTAAAAAGATTTTCCTTGGAATGGAAATGGTGATAGATGCTCGGCTGCTCTAAACCGCATTCCTTACTGATTTCTCTCAACGATGTTCCGTGAAATCCTTTTCTAGAAAACGCGATTGCAGCCCCTTCTAAAATCCTTTCACGAGAATTTTTATATTCCCTGTTCAGAGGATACAGGGGACTTCCGTCTTTTCTTAACACTTGCTTGGCTCCGGCCCTAAGACCCTCTTTATATATCGGTGCGGTCCTAAGGCTTTATTTTTTCAAATATCTTAATATTCTACCGTTCAAACGTCAAAATTCTTTTTTAAAAACCTCGAAATAATTTCTAGTATCGTTGGGAAGTATGGAAGGGGACGGACCGAAGCCGGGGTTATTTTGATTCGGATTATACTGACCTTTATTCTCGTTCCTGTTCTTATTCTCCTGAAAACTCACTAAAGTGCTAAACAAAAGTTCAAAGTTGGCGACGTTTAACGAGGAATCCTCCAAAGTCACCTCGACTAAAAAATGATTTCCCGAACTCGTATAATCGAACTCGTAGAAAAAGACGGGATCGGCGTACGCCGAAAAAATAGGAGCCACTTTGCGGTCCTTCTTATCGCTCTTATAAATTTGGACCAAAAAGGCGTGCGCCGCATCGTCGTGAGCGAGGCCGATTCCCAGTTTGTGTTTTTGAGTTCCTTCTTCCGAAATCGAAGGCAGATGGATTTTATAAATGACCGAGTTCCCTCTAAATACCGCTCCGTTGAACTGGTGTTTTTTTTCGACGTTGTATCCGGAGTCCTTAAGGTTTCGTCTCACTTCCTCCAGATAGGCTTTCAGTTCCTTTTTTTCTTCGGCGGCCTTTCCGGAAACCGAAGTTCCTGCGGGCGTTTTTTCCTGCGATTTTACCGGAAAGGTAAACGGAAACGCTAAAAGGATCAATAGAACGGGAATTCTGCGTATTTTAAAAGCGATAGGATTCATTTTTCTCTCTTTCGATCTAGTGTAGTCGAGGATTTGCTTGATGAAAAGATTTTTTTATTCTCGATTCCTACCCTTTTGTTTTTTTCGGGCGAGCCGACATTCAAAGTAAGAACTCATTTTGGCGGAACCCGATGAAATCAAAGATCGCTTTTATCTCCTTTTTTTTCCTTCTCCTCGGGAATTGTGTATCGAATTCGAAATACGATTCCCTTCTTAAGGCTTACGAAGATTCCAAATTGGACAACCAAAGAATTCTCGGCGAAAAAGAAGGGCTTTCCAGATCGCTGGAAGAATTAAAACGCATCCAAGAGGAATCGGAGCAGAGAATCCGGGATTATAAGGGATTGATGGACGCCTTTCGTTCGATGATCGATTCGGGCAAATTGAAGATCAAGATCATAGACGGGAGAATGGTGGTTGTTCTTTCCTCGGACATTCTTTTTCCTGTAGGTTCGGCCTTTCTATCCCCCGCGGGAGTTTTCGCGATCCGGGAAGTTACCGCGTTGTTGGCGTCGTTGGAGGGCAAACGTTTTCAGATCGAGGGTCATACCGACGATACCCCCACCGGAATCAAGGGTTACACCAACTGGGAGTTGGCTTCTTCAAGAGCGCTTAACGTGTTGCATACCATGGTCAAAGCCGGAATGCCCGAAGGAAGAATCAGCGCCGCAAGTATGGGCGCTTCCAGGCCTGCGGTCTCGAATATTTCACCCGAAAACAGAGCCGCGAACCGCCGCATCGAAATCGTGATCGTTCCGGATCTTTCAAACCTTCCCGGAATGGAGGAATTGAGAAAATATTCGAACTGAATTCGTAGTACGGAATATTATAAAATTCGAAATTAAACGAATAAATAAGCCCAGTAGATCAGCGCGAATTGCAGAGGAAGCCTTAATAACAAGGCCCATTTGGGAGGATCGCTTTTTCTTCTGGATTGATAGTGATACAGGTTGGCGGGGAAAATCGCGATCAAAAGCAGGATGATTCCCCATGCGCCTAATTTTTTCGTTTCCGGAAAAAGGAGCGCCATCCCCAGTGCGATCTCGATCAAACCGCTCAGATAAACGACGAACTTAGGATACGGAATATACGGAGGCATGATCCTAAGATAAAACTTGGGTAAAACGAAGTGGAGGATTCCGGCGAGGATATAAAGCGCCGCCATTGAATACAGACTGGTGATTATCGGTTCGGGCATGTTTTCGATTCCTTAATGGGATTTCGAAGTGATACGAAAAAAGGTCTCGGTCGGATTAAAAAAAATCAGAGGATCCTTTTTTCCCTTCCTCGATTTCTTCTCGCGTATTTGCGGACTTTGAATTGAAAGCCCGAAACGCGAAGAGAACTGATCCGTTTTTGACGGAGTTCTTCCTTTCTAAAAAGGTCCTTTTTCTGTAAAAATCGATTCGAGGATAAATTCATAGGCAATCTTCTCCTTGCCCTGGAATTACCCGGCCATTATAGGAAGAGCGGATAAAGTACAAGAAAAAAAAGATCATTTCGGATTTTTTTTCGATCCGTTACTCAGGATAGAAACGCGTTTTCGAATTTTTCTTTTCCGTATTAGGAATACAAACAGTTTCGGTTTAGATGGACGTGAATAAACCTATTAAACAGCTGATGACGACCCGGATTTTCACCGTAAACGAAAAGGATTCCGTCTCCCGCGTGGGAAACATTTTCGAGAAGCTGGAATTTCATCATCTTTTGGTGATAGACGATCAAAAACGCCTGATCGGGGTTCTTTCGGATCGCGATTATCTGAAAACCATCAGTCCGTTTATCGGAACGAGAATGGAACGCGTTCAGGACGAATTGATACTTTCCAAAACGGCGTCCCAGATTATGAGTTCGTTTCTGATCACGGTCAAAGAGGACCAGAGCGTTCGATACGCCACCGAGTTGATGCTTCGCTACAAGATATCCTGTCTCCCCGTGATGGACGAAAGCGGAGAGATAGCCGGGATCGTGACTTCCAAGGATCTTATGAAGGAGATTCTGACAGGTCCCTTCGATTTATCAGGATCCGGTTTCGACGATTCGCAACGAAGCTAATGCGGCTTGTTTCGCCTTAGCATTTTTGCTAATAGGAAGAGAGAATTCCCCGTAAATCTCGCGCAAGGACCTGGTCACTTTTTCCCAAGTGCAGTTCATCGCGGCCTTTCTGGCTTTTCCGCCTATCTTTCTTTTGAGTACGGTGTTTCCGGCAAGAAAACAGGACATATCGACGAATTCCTGTTCTTTGCCGAAGCCCGGTAAAAATCCGGAAACTCCGTGTTCGACGTAAGAGCCAGCGGCGGCGTAATCGTAGGCGACCACGGGCAATCCGCTGGCCATGGCTTCTAGTACGACGTTTCCGAAGGTTTCCGTCATGCTGGGAAACAGGAAAAGGTCCCCCGAAGCGTAATGTTTCGCGAGATCCTCCCCTTTTTTTAATCCGACGAAAATCAGATCAGGATTCGTTTTTTCTAATATGTTTTTCTTAGGTCCGTCGCCGACGAGGATCATTTTCGCGTCCGGAATGGATTCCTGGATCTTGCGGAAGGTCTTTACGGCGAGATCTATGTTCTTTTCCGCCGCGATTCTGCCGACGTAGAGCACAGCCAATTGTCCTTCCGAGATTCCCCAGAGTTTTCTAAGTCCCGAGTCCTTTTTGGAAGGATGGAATAATTCCGCGTCGATTCCCCTGGAAACCAATCGGACGTTGTCGTATCCCTGACCTGATAGACGGTCCGCCAGGTCCTGGGACGGCGTGAGAGTGATCTCGGTGCGATTGTGAAGTCGCTTTAAATAATTCTCCACCAATTTACGGGCGAAGCCCAATCGATAATAATTCGCGTAAGAATGAAAGTTGGTCCTGAAATCGCTGACGACGGGAATCCCCAAATCTTTAGCCGCGCGAACCGCCGACCAACCGAGAGGTCCTTCGGTCACTACGTGAACGATATCCGGCTTCTCCGATTTGAAATGCCGTCTTAATATCCGTTTGGCCGGAAATCCGAAACGCATATCGGAATACATGGGAATTCTGCAGCCCGCCATAAGCACTTCCCGATAACCTTTTCGACTATACGCGTGATCCTTTAATCCCTGTCTCGGACGGAAAAGAAGTATATCGTTTCCGTCCTCCACGAGATCGTTCACCATACGGTGCAACGTTTTGGCGACGCCGTTTATCTCGGGAAAATACGTTTCCGTTACGACCGCGATCCGGAAAATTCTTTTTCCTTCCGACGGAACTGAAAGCGGGAGTCTGGATTCGGAATTGGATCTCATACCGGCAGGGTACCGGTTTAAGGTAAGGATTCCATTAAGAGAATATTAAATTTCCGTTACAGAAACGATTCCCCCAAACCGGATCGTAGGGCGTTACGGTCCGAACTTTAGAAAAACGGAATTTACGGATCGAACCTTACCTTTTCCTTTTATCCGGTTTTTTGGGCGGATTTTTCGCTTCGGAAATTTCTTTCCATTTTTCCGTAAGCCAGAGTTTAGCCTCCACGGTTTTTCCGTCCTTCAATTTCACGAGGTAAGGTTTTCCGGAAACACTGGACTTGGATGCGATATGTTCTATGAAGTCGGGAATGTTTCCGATCCTTCCGTCGGTGGCTTTGAGTTTGCGCTCCATATGTTCCCTGGCTTCCTTCGGTTCGTGTTCGGATCCGTTCCTGACGAATTTGCATTGGCAGGATTCCAAAGAACTCATCAGGGAATTTAGATCGTTTCGAAAGGATGGATCCTCCTCCGAAAAAACGGAAAAAAGAACGGAACAAAAAAGAAAGATCCAAACGGTTGAGATTTTTTTCATCGTAGTTTCCTAAATATCGATATTCGTCATACGTTTCGAGAAAGAAATTCACGGATCTAAAAGAAACGACGTAAAACGATCTCTTCCTCTTTCCGCCTTATTCAGGTTTTAACTTCGTTTTGAAAAAGGACCAGATCTCCTCCGCGGTATTCAATTCGCGTGTGGGTTTGCCCATTGTAAAAAAGGGGATTTTTCTGTCCTTCCCCGGCCAGTTGTGTCCTGCGCCGACGATTTTATACTGACGCACTTCCGCACCTCCGGCGCATCCGACGTAGGAGAGTATTTCAAGACTCGTGTCGTCGTTCATTTCGTCCCTGGTTTTTACTTCGGCGGAATTTTTACAGGAATTCCATCCGAGCCATCTACGTATCGATTCCTCCACACCGAGAATTTCACCTCCGTCTCTCACATAACCGCCGTAATACGGAACGATCGGGTCTTCCGTTCCGTTGAAGAAGGCGACGGATACGGGGATTTCGGGGCGGAAGTTTTTCAGTACGTATTCGGAAATCTGCGAAGCGACGCTCGCTCCCGCACGGAAGCGTCGGGGTTTTTCGATCAACATCCTTTGCGTCATAAATCCGCCGTTGGAATGACCGACGATGAAGACGTTTTCCTTGGACCCGGAGAATTTTTCGGCCACGTGATCGATCAAGGTTTCGATAAACAATACGTCGTTCACCTTCTCGCGGTCGGAGGGGGTCGCGCCGCGACCGTCGGCCCAACTTTTCCGTAATCCGTCGGGATAAACGGCGATAAATTTTTCCCGATCTGCGATCGAATTAAATCCGGAATCCTCCATTATGATCTTTCCGTTTCCCAGACGTCCGTGCAGAATTACGACTAACGGAAGTTTGGTGATATTTCGATCGTCGACCGGATTATGGATTAGGAAGGTTCTCGTCGCGTCTCCTACGGTCACGTTTTCCCGGCGCGCCTCCTCGATCGGAACCGAATTCCATTTTAAGATGCGACCGCAATCCGAGGATAGGAATAACGAAAGGATTTGAACTAAGATAAAGGATAAGACGCGCCGTTTTTTCATTCGCGTTTCTCCAAAAGATCGAGGGAGCGTGAAAGCGATTTTTCGAAAGAGGAGGAAGGCCAAAACGACGGCATGATCGGAATCGTCAGAATTCCCCTCCACTGATCGAGCGAAAGTCCGTGGGTCGTTTCGTATTCGATTCCGGTTTTATTGAGGAATCGATATACGACCCTATGATCCGAGTTGATATGATAAGGTAAGATTCCGAGCGTGAATAGCGTGAGAAAAAAATTCAAACGATGAAGTCGTGGATACGTATATTCCGGCTCCGATTCCTCCAATACGATTTCCAAAACGGAATCGGATCGAGGGTCCTCTTCGTATCCTTTTTTCCAGAGTTCGACCCTCAAAAATTGCATCTCGTTTTTATAATATTTGAATCCTGTAAATTCGATTCTGAATTTTCCCCTAGGAGGAAGCGTTCCCGACTTTTCCCTGATTTCGGGGTCATTGACGAAAGCGGCGCATCCGAAAACGAAAAATACGCAGACGATCCAGAGAATATTCGGTTTTCGTTTCATAAAGGATCCGGTTTCGTGATATTCCGGACGAAGTCCTTCGTAAAATCGGAGTAAAGTTTGGGAATTTCCCCGCTATCGTCGAAAAATATCAATCCTAACGAAACCCATCCTATGTATTGGTTTTTTCCAAGCGGATACGAATATTCCCTCAGTTTCTCGTTTTTTCTCCATACTTTGAAAAGGATTCGATCCTCGTATTTTTGCCGGATCGGAATCAATAAGAACGTCTGAACGGATAAAATCCGATTGAGAAGATATAGGGAAAAATTTCCCGGTTCCTGCTCGATCATCCATGATACGGGCCGGTGTTGTTCTCCGAATAACAACGAAAAGGCGGAGGACTTTTCGAGTATGATCTGGATTTTTATATCGCTTTCCGATTTGGTATGAACGCTGATTTTTGAAAACGCTCCGGAAAGATGCAGCGTTTTTAATATTTCTGAAGCCATCTTTTTATCCGAGTCGTCCTGCCAGCCGATCAGCTCGTATGCGATTTCCCGCTCCGCGAGACCGGGTTCGTTCCGCATAGTGGGGGGAAAACCGCCGATTACAAAGACGGAACAACCTTCAAATAGGAGAAGACATAAGATCACCCGAGGATCGATTTTCATCATCGCAGCGGATTTCCCCAGGCGTCGATTTGACGATCGACCGCATACAAACCCGGTCCGGGGAGTTTTCCCTTTCCGGATTGATCCGCGATTCCCAACGCGCAGGAGGCGAGTTGTCCTATGATCGCGTCCATACCCTCGGTCGGAACTCCGTAAAATAAAAAATTGATCGGGCTTAAGTCGCTTAACAAAAAGAAGGTCTTTTCGATTTCCCGGTCGTCCTTTTCCACGAAGAAGGTCACTTTTCCTCCCTGGTCGATTCCGGATTGGGGATCCAAAATCCGATCGAATTCCAACTTGGCGGGAAAACCTCCGATTTTTTTGTCCTCCGAAAAGGAAAGCTCGTTCAGCCAATCGATAAGATCCGTGTATTCGGCCGTCTTAGTTGAACCGGATGCGATCAGCACCTTGGATTTGCTTCCGTTGATCACTAAATCTTCAATATGAGATTTTTTTAATATAGAGGTTCCGATTACGCCTAAGATAAGATCTCTGGAATAAAATTCATCCTTGGGAATTTCGTCCATCGTCGCATACTGCAGGCCGCCCGGTTCCGAAACTTTGAGATCCACTCGGATCGGACCAGGATCCGTTTCGTGAAGTCTGGATTCGAGATATTTGCAAAGAAAGGTTCCGATGTTTCCCTTGGCTCCGAGGACGAGGAGCTTTCTGGAGGAGAGGATCATTCCCTGTCCGTTCAAAATCGCCTCGATCGCGTTGAGAATGGAATAGGCGACTTCCTTCGATTCCTCCCTCACTTTTTGATCGGAGATGGCGATCGAATATGAAGGAAGGAAAAGTCCGCCTTTCTTATCCAGGACCGAATTGAGTCGGTCGTACCCGTTTCTAGTGTGTTCAACGGTTCCGACTAACGTTTCCGATAGGAATTTGGAGAAGGGGACGTCGGGAACGTTTCCGTTTATGGAGTATTCTCCGCAAACCGACGGGAGGCTTTTTCCGGAAAGGGCGAATTCGTTAAAAAAAGGCGCCACGTAACCTCCGTCTTCCACGAGGATCGTCTTTTCCTTTTTGCGGTACGATTCCAAAAGACCTTTCAAAAATAAATTTCCCGAAAGCAGTTTCATCGCGTCGAAAAATCCGAGTTTTTCCTCCTCCAGTCGATCGTATAAGGATTTTAATCCGGAGGTTTCACTGTAGATCGGGGATACGGAATAGTAGATCTTATTTTTAGGTCCCACCTTCAATTGTAATCCCGACATAAAAAAGCGATCCGTCGGCACGTCCAATAATACGTCCAGATACGCGGGAGGGACGACGCCTCCGTATTTTACGAACGCTACGGTAAGTTGTCCGCACCCTAAACGGCGGAACGTCTCTATCAACGCCACGATTTCGGAAGTGATGTGATGTATTAGGAAAACGTTGAATCCGGAAAAACTGAGCGAATGATTCTCCTGGTTCGCGATTTTTTCGAGGATGGGCATCCGCCTCAGATAGTGGTTCATATCGAGAGTGGTCCGTTTTGCGTTGAAGCTGAAATTCAAAACCCGATCGAGCCTGGAAAGATCGATGTAAACGCAGTGTTTTTCGTTTAGCCGGACCTTTACGGTGAGGCCCTCCTTTAAGTGTCTCGTTATTTCATGATCCTCTAATATTAGAAAAATCTTTTTAAATAACGGAAGCGCCTCGGAAGGATCGGTTTTTACGATCGATTCCGAAAAGGGTTTGTCCCAAAAGAGGCTGATCTGATCCAGTTTTCCGAGCGGTGTTTTTTCGATCTGTTCGAAAACCCTGGAAAAGGATCGGTTTTCCTCGACGTAAGAGCGTTCTCCCCTTTGAGCCGCGCTGAGAATTCCGTTGTTGATCGCCTCCGCGATTTTCGTACTTCCGGCGATGAATATCCTCGAACCGATATCGTCGACGATTTCGTGAGGCACCGCGGTTAGGTCTATGTTGGCCCGATCGAAATTCTCCACCGTCAGACGGAAGAAAAATTCACCGGTTTCCCTTTGATTCGGTACACGTTCGAGAATGAATTGATAATCTATGTTTTCGTTCGGGCTCGCATGATGAAACGGAAATACGAGCGCGAAGATGCCGGAGGTTTTCGGGTCTTCTCCGTAAAATTCGGGATGGATCTTTTTGGCCCAAACCTGTCTTTGGAACGTTCCGAAAACGGTCCTAAGGTGGTCCTGAAATTCCTCTTTAAATAACAACACGTCCTTCAATACTCCGGCGCGTGCATAAATTTGAATATACCCGATGTGCATATCCAAAAGTTCCCTGTTGATGTTCGGATTGATTTTGTAAAAGATCGTTACGTCGCCGACTCCGTTTTGAACCTGTTCGAAGACTTCCTCTCCGAGGGTTCGGGATAGAATGGAAAGACCGGTGAAAATCCGCAACGACTGCAGATCCAATTCCCAGATCCCGTCCTCTTTTTCGGTAAGGACGGATCCGAGTGAAGTTTCGACTTCCCTAAGTTTTCCGGTCCTAGGCATGTTTTATCACTACTTTGACCGCTTCCGGAGTATGCGCCTTTTCGAAGGCTTCCGGAAGATTTTCCGGGGAATAGGAATGTGTCACCATGTTTTTCTCGAGGGCGGCGGTGACGGTTCGATTCTCCTGAAGGAGTTTGATCGCGAGATGAAAGTCGCCGCAACGGGACGTATGGACCGATCTTCCAGAATTCAAAAATTCTAATAAACTATTCCCCGAGGATTCTCCTTTAAAAAGGATCGCGCTTCTAGGACGGATCAGGGAATTTTCGTGGGACGGATTGGGGCGTATCAGGAGATCGATCTCCTCTGCGGTTCCTGCGATTCCAAGGTCGAAACGCGGAACGTGTCCCCGGAATTCGGGGGAGGAGAGAATCGCCTCCGCATCCATTATGCTTCCATAATATGCTTTGAATCCTTCCGGAAGGGTCACTTTTCCGACGCTCGGAGCCACGTAGACGGTGCGGTTGGTCCGATTCTCCTTTTCCCAATGATAACGGAGGTTTTGTTCGTCGAATTTCATCAAAGACATTTCGTCCACGACCAATTCGGTGAGTTTTTTGACCCCCGAAACCTCCTGTCCGTTGGTCGTCTTTAAATGAAGTTCTCTATTAGAAAGTTTTAATGCGCTTTCGAATCCGGAAACGGTGCTCGTCGTGTCGTAGACGATCGAAAAGCGGCCCGCCAAGGATTCCGCGTTTTGTTTTCTCAGATCGACGCTCTCGTCAGCTCCCAGATTGAGGGCAAGTCGCAGAAGGTGATCGTGTCTCGCGAGCGCGAAAATTTTGAAGTCTATTTTCGAGGAAGCCCGATAAGCGGCTAACGCTGCGATGACGAGGCTTCCCAATCGCCTCGGACCCAAAACGGCGACCTGATCTCCGGGTTTCGGCGGAGAAGCGACGACCGCCTGTAGGGAAGCGGCGAACGGTTCGATCAAAACGGCGGTTTTATCCGGAAGTCCGGAATACGGTATCGCCGCATTCTGCGGAGCCAAAATATAAGGACCGAATCCGCCGGGCAGTCTGTCGATTCCGAGCACTTTCCGTTCCGGACTGTGTGTAGGAATTCCTTCTTCGCAGAATTCATCCGCGGGTTTTTGACCGCGCGCTTCGAACGTATCGTTGATTTCGACCACGTAGGTTTGTTTGATTCCGCCGGTCGGTTCCGCGTCTTCCGCGATCACCTCGTGACCGATCACCTGCGGAAGCGGAAACGGCAAAAAACGGCGGGATAAATCCGTGGAACAAACTCCGCAGAGTTTGGATTTTAGAAGTTTGTATCCGGGACCCAAATGTAGGTATTCCTTTCCGTTTCTGGAGATATCCCAGCCGGTTTCCAAACTTCCCTCGAATTGATACTCCGCCTTTTCGAACGAATCGTCGGAGCGATAGTCCATGGCCGCAAATTGGATTTTCATACGTTCGCCTTTGATTTAGACAATGGATTTAAGAATTACGGTCAGTGTAGAACTTGCTGGAATTCCGACAAACCCTTCTTACCGATCGGAGAATACGATTCTTCCCTTTCTCCAAACCTGAAATTGTCCGGGTTGAAAACGATTCCATTCCTCGTCGGAAGTCAACGGTTGGGTCGCGATTACGGTCACCTTATCACCCGGTGTCGTTACTTTGCGGAAGTCGACGGCGAGGTCCGCGTCGACGAGCCGGGCTTTGCCGAAAGGAGATTGTCTCGTAATCCAGGAAAGTTTGGTGGAGCAGAACGCGTAAAGATTTTTGGAATCGCTTAAAAGAATATTGGAAACCCCTTTTCGATGGAGTTCCCGCAGATACGTTCCGACGGTTTGGAAAAGTTCCCGGTCCCGATGGGGTGGATGAGGAAATTTTTTTTTGAGTTTGCCGAGCAGCCAGCAGAACGCGTATTCCGAGTCCGTAGTTCCGACCGGGAGAAATTCTCCCAGAGATTCCGATTTGATTTTTTTGAATTGGCCGTTGTGCGCGAACGTCCAGTACGTACCCCAAACTTCCCGGACAAAGGGATGTGTGTTCTTTAACTCCACTTTGCCGCGATTCGCTTTGCGGATATGACTGATTACGATTTCGCTCTTGATCGGAAGTTTTCGGACGAATTCGGCGATTTTCGATTCTACCCCCGGTTCCGGATCGTGAAAGATGCGAAGTCCCTTGCCTTCATAAAATCCGATTCCCCAGCCGTCTTTGTGCGGACCGGTTTTGCCGCCCCTTTGGACTAGGCCGGTTAGGCTGAAGCAAATGTCGGTCGGGACATTGGCGCTCATCCCTAGGAGTTCACACATTTTTGTTTCCTTGTCAAAAATTTATTCAATATATTGGAATTATTTTCGTGAAAGCAGATTGGATCTGTCCAGCGATTTTTTCAAGGATTCCTTGCAGAAATGGACCTTCAACTGAAAACTGAGCGGGTGATTTTGCATATAGACACCGAAACCGGTTGGAGAGGGGGAGAGCGACAGCTTCTTCTTTTGGCGGAAGGTTTAAAGAAAAAAAAGATTCCTCAACTCATTCTCGGCAAACCCGGCTCCGCTTTAGAGAGACGGTGTTCCGACCGTAACCTTCCATTTTACGCTTTGGATATGCGGGGGGAATGGGATCTCGCTTCGGTGAAGGCGATCCGTTCGATCGTTCAGGAAAAAAAGATCCGGTTGATCCACACACACACGGCGAAGGCGCATACTTTGGCCCTATTCGCAAAATCCAAACTTCCGCAAATCAAACTCGTCGTTTCCAGACGGGTGGACTTCAGCATTCGCAAGAATTTATTTTCGATCTGGAAATATAAATCCAAACGCAACGACCTCTTTTTGACGGTTTCGAATAAGATCCGGGAAATCCTTCTTCGGGACGGAGTCGATCCCGCCAAAACCGTCACCGTCCACAGCGGAATCGATTTCTCCTTCGTCAAAAAATTGCCCGATCCGGCCCGGTATAAAAAGGAATTCTCGATCAAAAAAGATACGATCGTGATCGGAAACGTCGCGGCCCTCGTGGATCATAAGGATCAAAAAACTTTACTGAAGGCGCTTTCTTTCGTGGACCCTTCCAAAAATTTCAAACTACTCGTGCTGGGCGAAGGCGAACTCCGTAAGGAACTGGAGGAGTTGTCCGTAACGCTGGGAATCTCCGATAAGGTGGTCTTCACCGGATATCGCGAAGACGTTCCCGATATCCTTTCCGTTTTCGATATTTTTACGCTCACCTCCAAGGAGGAAGGTCTGGGAACTTCCGTTCTCGACGCGATGGCGGCGGGACTTCCCGCGGTGGCGACCAAGGGCGGAGGAATCGGCGAGATGCTGACGCACGAAGGCGGGGCTTTTTTGGCGGAAGTCGGCGACGCGGAAACTCTTTCGAAATATTATGAAATTCTAATTGATGATGCTAAACTTCGGAAGACGTTCGGGAATTTCAACAAGGAAGCCGTCAAGCGGTTCTCTATTAAAAACACGATCCGAAAAACGGAACTGGCATATTATTCCTTTTTGGGTGAAGAACTTTTCGGAGAAAAAGAATGAAACGCCTTTTGATCATCGACGGACACGCTTTCGTATTCCGGGCTTATTACGCGTTCGGAGCGTCCAATCTTACCAATTCCAAAACCGGAAAACCGAGCGGGGCCACGTTCGGCTTTTTTAAAATGCTTTTTAAACTGCTTCAGGACTATTCTCCGACCCACGTGGCCATGACTTTCGACCCCGGCGGACCGTTGGAACGCGGCAAAACCTTCGAGGATTACAAGGCCAATCGGAAACCGATGCCGGAGGATCTGCGTCCTCAGATCGGCGAGGTGATGGACATATTGGAGAAGATCGGTTTCCGCGTTTTGAAGATGGCCGGACACGAAGCGGACGATATCATAGGAACGTTATGCGAAATATATCGTTCCTCGGCCAAGGAGATCCTCATCTTTTCCGGAGACAAGGACCTTTATCAATTATTAGAAAAAAAGAATATAAAAATGCTCCGCGGAAAAAAAGGGGTCACCGAGTTCGTGGAAATCGATTCAGTTTGGGTCAAGGAGGAACTCGGCGTCGACGTAAAACAGATTCCGGATTATATGGGAATCGTCGGAGACACTTCGGATAACATTCCCGGAGTCAAGGGAATCGGAGACAAAGGGGCCTCCAAACTTCTTCAGGAATACAAAACCCTAGACGGAATCTATAAGAACATCGAAAAGATCAAAAATCCTTCGATGAAAACCAAACTTTCCGAACAAAAGGATAACGCGTATCTTTCCAAGGCCTTGGCGACGATCCGACGCGATTTGGATCTGGGAATCTCCGAAAAGGACATCGAAACCCCCGATTACAAATCGGATCAGGCGATCCTGTATTTTAAGTCCCAGGGTTATAACGTTCTTTCCCGCGACTTGGCCAAGTCGGCCGGCAAAGAGGTGCCGAAGGACGCGGAGCCGACGGAAACGAACGAATCCAAATCGGCGCCGCCCGGCGAAAAAGGAACGTATAGACTGATCACTTCGGCCGACGAACTCGCTAAAATCTGTAGGGGATTGATGAAGTCGAGGGTTCTTGCGGTGGATACGGAGACGACTTCGCCTAACCCCGTTATGGCGGAACTCTTGGGGGTTTCGTTTTCCAATCAGGAAAAAACCGGATTTTACGTTTCCGTAAAAAACGGCGCCTCTCTGTTCCAGGATAAATCCCTGAGTTTGGAGGAGGTGAAGGAACACCTCGGACCTATCCTTGCGAGCGAAATTCCGAAGGTCGGTCAGAATATAAAATACGATCTTATCGTTTTGGAAAACCACGGCCTACCGCTGAACAATATACAATTCGATACGATGTTGGCTTCGTACGTCCTTCAACCGGAGGGAAGAAGGCACAACATGGACGCGCTCGCAAAAGACCTTCTGAACTACGATACGATCACCTATGACGAGTTAGTCGGAACTGGCAAAAAAAAGAAGGAGCTGACGGATATCGATCCCGAGCAGGTCGGAGAATACGCGGCGGAAGACGCGGATATCACCTTCCGATTGTATCAGGTTCTGCGGAAGTCCATAAAGGATTCCGGAGTGGAACCCGTTCTGAGGGATATGGAACAACCTCTGATTCCCGTTCTTGCCAAGATGGAAAAAACCGGAATCGCTTTGGACGTCCCTTACTTCGAGGAGCTGGCCCGCGATTTCGACCGTGAAATCCGTCATCTTGAAAACGAAATCCACAGACAAGCGAACGGGCCGTTTAACATCGCTTCGACGAAAGAGCTTCAGAGGATTCTCTTCGACGACCTAAAACTCAGGGTCGTTAAAAAGACGCAAACCGGTTATTCCACGGATCACGAGGTTTTGGAGGAACTTCTCGGAGAACATCCCATCATCGAAAAACTTCTGGATTATAGGAAGTATACGAAACTCAAATCCACGTACGTGGACGCCCTTCCCAAGATGGTCAATCCCAAGACGGGAAGAATCCATACGAGTTACAACCAGACCATAGCCGCCACGGGAAGATTGTCTTCCACCGATCCCAACCTTCAGAATATTCCGATCCGGGATCGGGAGGGGCGTCTGCTTCGAAAGGGCTTCGTCGCCGGTTCCGACGAATTCGAAATTCTAAGTTTGGATTATTCGCAGATAGAGTTGCGAATTATGGCTCACGTATCCAAAGACGCGGCGATGTTGGAAGCCTACAATCACGGATTGGATATCCATAAACGCACCGCCGCGGCGTTGTACGGAATTCCAGAAAAGGAAGTAACTCCCGAAATGAGGGACAAAGCGAAGGTCGTCAACTTTTCCGTGATTTACGGCGTCACTCCGTACGGACTCAGCCGCAATCTGAGGATTCCACGCGACGAGGCGAAATCGTTTATCGAGCGTTATATGACGCAATATCCTGGAGTGAAAGCCTATATGGACGAGATGGTCGCTTTCGCCGAAAAAAACGGATACGTTCAGACGTTGACGGGGCGTCGCCGTCCCGTAACGGACATCAACAGCACCCATAAATCCGCCAAAGAGGCCGCCAAACGGATCGCCATCAACAGCCCGATCCAGGGGACCAGCGCGGATATGATCAAGATCGCTATGATCAAAATTCACGAGGAGATCGAAGCCAAAAAATACAAGTCCAGAATGCTGCTGCAGGTTCACGACGAGTTGGTGTTCGAGGTGCATAAGAAAGAAAAGGATGAATTTAAAGCGGCTATGAAAAAACGTATGGAAATCGCCATGCCTTTGGACCTTCCGATCGTCGTGGAGGGAAAATTCGGAGTCAACTGGGACGAAGCACATTGAAACAATTGATTCGGTATTATAATTTCATAGTATAGGGATATAAAAAATTTCCTAAATTCCGGTTAAACCTCGGGTCTGAAACGTTAGTCCTTATTGAGGAACTCCAACTTTTCCGGTTAATCGAAATGATCCCTATTTTTAAATCGTTTTCTCCTGGCGCGAATCATGAATTCCGGCGAAGGATCTTATTCGTTTTTTGCAGTTTTTTCTGCGCGTCGTATTTGTCGTCCTGCACCGCCTGGCCTGGAATCACCGCGTTGGCGAAGGAAGATTCCAAAGGTTCGGACCCCGTCTTGTCCTTGGCGCCTTTGGTTCTTGTCTCCGAAGGGGGAAACGACGGAAATCCGGGCGGACCGAATGATCCGGGGGCTCCGCAGATCCTTCCGTGTTCCTCATCCGTCGCGGGTTGCGCCATATTTATGCAACCGGTTCCGAACGGAAATTTAGGCGGAGTCGCCGGGGCGGACGCTACGTGTCAGACGGCCGCACAAGGATTAAACGCTCCCGGAGTGGCCACAGGCTCCGAATATAAAGCTCTTCTAATGGATGAAAATGCGACGAGAACCCTGGCCGTGGATTGGGTTCTCTATCCTAATACGCGTTATTATTCGCTGAATAATTTCAATCTTCAATTGGGCGTTACGAGCGCTTCCGCCGAATTGCCCGCCAATTACGATAACCCTCCCGATCCAGGATTGATCGCAATGTATACGGGCATAACGATAGCGCCGAACTGGGTCGTTAGCGTTGGCGGTACGTGTACCTCGTGGACGGTGGGCGCCCCCAATCCGAACTTCGCTATGGTCGGCGTTTCGCACGTCACCGCAGGTTATATAGACAACGGCGGGTTTTACGCCTGCAATCAGGCGATCAATATATACTGCGTACAAAGGTGACCAATCGTATGATCTCGTTCATGATGCGTAAAAGCGTACTACTATCCATATTCATGATTATTAATTTATGGAATTGTCAACACGCGAGGGTCGAATTGGCCCCGACCGTAAAGGCTAAAAAGACGAAAGAAGTCGGCGAAACGAAGGGAAGGACAGTCACGTTCAAACAGAATTATTTTCTCATGGGACTTCTTCCCCGAAAGATCGAATACGACGAATCGTCTTTGTGTCCCGCCCGAGGGATCAAGGAAATCCACCAGTATTCCACGCTCTGGAACGGCGTTTGCGAGCAGCTTACGTTGGGAATTTATTCGCCGAGGTCCATAGAAATATCATGTCATTGAGTTTTCCGCAAAAAGCGCTTTCGAAAAGGAAAGGTTTTTTCGTATCGGTTTTGGCTTATCTTTCGTATTCCCTTATCGGTTGTCACCAAACGGTGATTAAACCTTCCAAACTGCAGAGAATCGGGGACTCCACCGAGGACGTTAAACACATTTCCAAAAGTTACATCCTCGGTTATTTCGAAGGCGGACACGAACGCGCCGAGTGCGCGGAAGGCATCGAAAACATAAGCATCAAACGGGGATTAGGCGATTTTTTCGTCCACGTGATCGTAGGCGGGCTTTTCAACACGAGAAGCGTCGAAGTGAATTGTATCAAACCGAAATCGGGTTTCGTCCGACATTCCGATTCGATGGTTTTAAAAGGCGTCCATTTCCGGTTGAATTCGGATCAGATTCGCCCCGAGTCTTTTCCCGTTTTGGACGGGCTGGCGGATTACCTGTCGAAAAACAGATTCTCCCGGATTCTGATATCGGGGCACACCGATTTGACGGGTGACAAACGCGCCAACGAGGACCTCTCCGAAAAAAGGGCTTCCGCGACCAAGAAATATCTTATTTCAAGGGGAATCAGATCGGATCGGATCGATACCCTCGGATTCGGATCGCGTCGTCCCATCGTCCGTTCTTTGGACGAGAACGCCTCCGTGTTGAACCGTCGTATCGAAATCCAGTTTCTGAAGGATCACGATAAACACTTAGATCATCCCGAGGATTCCGAAAGCAGCGGTCTAATCCGCGTCACGATGAAGAGCGGCGCGTACGAATTCGGAACCATCGTTCAGCAAAACGAAACGGAGATATTTCTGGAACGGGACGGAAAAGTAAAAACGCTTTCAAAGCGGAGTATTAAAAAGGTGGAATATAGATGGAAGTCTAATTGACGTCATTTTTCGATCGAAGACGGGAAAGATCCCTTTTTTTACTTCCGGTCGCGGGCGTTCCCTTGTAAAATGGGATCGATTATCACGAAGTTATCGGAATGAAAGAAATATCGCGCGGTCGATTTTTAAGGGATTCTGCGGCGCTTTTGGCGTTTCTAAGCGGATATCTGAATTCGTTTTCCGAATCCTTTGGAAAGGAGAACGCAGGAATGTTGCAGAGGACCGTACACAGTTCCGGGGAAAAAATTCCAGCGATCGGTTTGGGCACTTGGCAGACGATGGACGTTTTCTCCGATTCGCCGGAATTGGCGTCGCTCCGGGAAGTATGGAGCGAATTCATCCGTTCGGGAGGAGGGGTGGTCGACTCGTCGCCCATGTACGGAAGATCCGAGGAGATCGTCGGCTTGTTGTCCTCCGAATCGTCGGCGGCCGATAAAAAAAGGATCTTTTACGCCACGAAAGTCTGGATTCGCGGCGAATCGGCCGGTAAGGCGCAGATAGACTCCTCGTTCCGCAAATTCGGAACGGACAAAATCGATCTATTCCAAATTCATAATTTAGTAGATACTCATATTCATTTGAAAACACTCCGTGAACTGCAGACGGAGGGCAGAATCCGGTACGTCGGTCTGACTCATTACGTTTCCTCGGCGTTTTCCGAAATGGAAAAAATCGCCAAAAGCGAAAGGATCGAATTTTTACAGATTCCCTATTCGATCGTCACGCGGGAGGCGGAAAATAGGATCCTGCCTTTCGCGGAATCGAACGGGATTTCGGTTCTGATCAACCGCCCCTTTGAGGAAGGGGAGCTGTTTCGTCGCGTAAAGGGCAAGACTCTTCCCGAATATTTCCGGGAATGGGATTGCGAAAGTTTCGGCCAGGCGTTCTTAAAATTCATACTTTCCAATACTGCGGTCACTTGCGCGATTCCCGCGACTTCCAAACTCTCCCATCTCCGTGATAACCTAAAAGCCGGTTTAGGAAGGTTGCCCGCGGGCAAGGACCGCGAGGAATTTAAAAAACGTCTTTTACGGGAACTTTGACATTTTTCCGAATATAACAATCATTAGTTGGCGAATATGAAACTTGAAGAATGGAAAAAATCCGGCGAATATCTGCGATATCAGGATTGGAGAATATTTTATAAAGAGGACGGAAAAGGGGATCCTCTCGTTTTGATCCACGGATTTCCGACCGCCTCCTGGGATTGGGAAAAAATTTGGGAACCTTTGGCTCGACGATACAGACTGATCGCGTCCGATATGCTCGGATTCGGATTTTCGTCCAAACCTTCGATCGATTATAGTATTTTTCTTCAGGCGGACATTATCGAGAAATTGTTAAACGAATTAGGAATCGAGGAAGGTTCGGTATTGGCCCACGATCTGGGGGACACAGTGGCGCAAGAGCTGCTGGCCCGTTTTATAGACCGCGAAAAAGCGGGGCTTTCCGGATTTAAGATCAAAAAGATGATCCTCCTCAACGGAGGAGTTTTTCCGGAATCCCATCGTCCGAGATTGATTCAGAAATTATTGCATAGCCCTTTGGGATGGATTCTTTCCCGTTTGATCAGTCGGGGTTCGTTTCAAAAAAGTTTTTCGGCGGTATTCGGAGAAAACACGAAACCGACTTCCGCGGAACTCGAGGATTTTTGGAATTTGGTTTCTTCGGACGGAGGAACCAAAATTTCCCATCGTTTGATCCGATACATCGCCGAAAGAAAAACGAATAGAGAACGTTGGGTGGGCGCCTTGTTGAATTCTCCGATTCCGATCAAGATGATAAACGGAGTCGCGGATCCTGTGAGCGGCGCTCATCTCGTCGCGCGTTACAGGGAACTCGCACCGAATGCGGACATCGTCGAATTGAACGGGATCGGTCATTATCCTCAGGTGGAATCCCCCTCGGACGTTTTGAAGGCGATTTTTTGAAAAAGGTTTGTCAAAAATTTATTTTCATGCGAATAAGAGCGGAACTTTCCTTTTTTTCGACCCGATTTCTGATCGTCGATTTGTTTCGAAAGTAAGGGATCGAAAGAAGGAATATTCGTCTTCGGTTTTTCCCCGTAAATCCGCTCCATCCTAAACCGGGGATTGTCCTTGAAAAAAACGGGTACTTCAAGATCATGATGGAATTGCGGAAAAATGCGGCCGCAGGTCGGCGTTTCCGATTTTTCTTCCATGTCCAAGTCGAGTTATAATAATCCAAGATTTTTCGATTTCGTTTACGATGAGTTTTTGTCCGCCGCGGTGGACGATCCTTCCATTTCGTTTCAGGAAGGAGTTCTTTTTAATTCCCTCTCTAAGGAAAGTATTTTAGAACTTTTGGAAATAACGGGGATTCTTCCCGAGATCGTAAAAAAGGGATATCAAAACATTCATCTTGAAATTTCCGGAATGGGTCAGGATTTTCAAAGACTGGTTCTGACTTCGGAAAAGGAAATTCTTCTTCATCTTCGTTTAAGCGTTCAAGAATACAGATTGGAGATCAACGACTACTTTTTTAAGGAAAAATATCTCATCATCAATTGGCTGCAGACACGTCATCCGAAATCGCAATCCATGGATAAAAGCCGTCTTTATCCCGGGCAGGACGTTCCGGGGCTCGGGGTTTTTCACCAGATTTCGGATTTTATAGGATTTCTGATCTTATCGCTTCGTTTGAACGGAGCGGTCATTCGTCCCGAATACTTTCACGACGCGGTTTTATTTTCCAAGAAGTTCCATTTTCTAACGCCGGAAGCCCAAGCCTTGTTTACCGCTTTGTTGAGGGACTTTAAGAGCGAGTCGATCCGCGGAATTTCCACGTATCTTCATTCCGGAAGAATTAAAGATAATAAAAACGTAATACAATGGAAGGCGGTCGAGATGATCCTGTTTCTGGAAAAGACGCTTCAACCGTTCGTGTTCAATAAGAAGTTCGATAAAAAAGTGAATAAACTATTGGATTCGATGAAGCTCAGTCTTGTCGAGTCCTGACTTTTTCGTCCCCTCAGGCGCGTTTTACCTCCGAAATTTGCGTTAGGAGCTCCCACACTAACCCGTTGTACGTAGGAATTTCGAACATCTCTTCGGTAAAAGAGGCAGTATTGTTTTATAAAAAGCTCTAAAAAGAACTTGTTTTTTCCCGCTGTTGATTTCAAAATCTGAGTTCGTCGAATTCTACGTAAAGGTGGAAATCACATGGAGCAGAGAAAATTTCCGAGAGTCGTGCCTGCGCGCAATGAAGTCATCGAAATTCAATTGATGGGCGTTAATTTTATAGATATCCTGAACGCGAAAGACATCAGTATCGGCGGAGTCGCCGTGGAAGTTCCCCATCTGTTCGAAGGTTGCGATCTCAATTCCCCCATTCAAATGATTTTGACCTTACCCGGGAGAAACCCGATCAAACTTTCCGGCAAAGTAAAACGTAAAATCTCCGCGCCGGAAGCGTCCTTGTTCGGTGTGGAATTCGGATCCTTGGAACCCAAGGCGAAATATCTGATCGAGTCTTACATCCAATCGCGGATGCAGATGGCTTCCTGATCGATCCGTCGTCCTTTCATCGGAAATTTCTTTTTTCCAGCGGAAACCTCCGCTTTTTTTCCGAAAGCGAAGTAAATATTAGAATTTACTTTTAAATCCTTTCTTTTTACCCTTTTTTCGCCTTGAAGACGGACGTTTTTTCCTTCGTAGAGTCACCGGAATTTATTTCCTATGTAATCTGTCCGTAACGGGAACGAATAAGATGGAGGACAATCTAAAACCGAAGGATAACTCTATGGGAACAGGTTTCGTAGATAACAAGCTGAAAACGGAAAGAAAACTAGAGGTTCGCATCGCCGAAAACCAATTGGAAATCGAAAGAACTCTCGCTCTTCGTTACGATGTGTTCAATTTGGAATTGGGAGAAGGTCTTCCCCAATCCGCGGCGACGCGCAAGGACAGGGACGAATACGACCTCTTTTGCGATCACCTGATCGTGGTCGATAAAAATCAGGACGACAAGATCGTAGGTACGTATCGAATCCTGCGTAGATCCGTCGCAAAACAAAACATCGGTTTTTATTCCGATAACGAATTCAACATCACCAAAATCTACGATCTGGAAGCGGAAACAGCTGAGATCGGAAGAAGCTGCGTTCATCCCGACTACAGAGACGGTTCCGTGATCTCCATGCTCTGGGCCGGTTTGGGAATGTATATGCAGAAGCACAACGTTAGATACCTTTTCGGATGCGGTTCGATCCATCAGACCGACACTCAATCCGCCAACGAAGTTTACGCTTTTCTAAAGGACAAAAACGTGCTGGCGGGAAAGGAATTCGACGTAGTTCCCCTTCCCGGTTTCGAAGTTCCCGGTTTCGACCCCGACTACGTCGTGGAAGATATGAAAGTCGTTCAGAAAAGAATTCCGGCTTTGATCAAAGGTTATATTCGCGCAGGTTCTCAGATTTGCGGAATTCCGGCTTGGGATCAGGTTTTTAAAACCATCGATTTCTTTATTCTCTTCGATATCCGCGACATCGAATCCAAATACGGAAAACGTTTTCTGGATTAAACCCGCCTTGGAATCGTCGGAAGGCCCTTGACGGGAGTTCCGGCGATTTAATAGTATCTTTTTAGGCGTTCGCCGAAAGATACTCTCTCCGATGAAACAAAACGAGATAGATTTCCAGCATCCCAGCGTTCGGGATCAGATACGATTTTATTCTTTGGTCGTATTAGCGGGAATCCTTATGGTGGTAGCCTACAAACTAGGTTCCCCTTCCTATTATCTGGGCTGGTTCGCGTTTTTGATCAGCGCGTTTTCGGTTGCGGGCAACGACGCGGTGCAAACCGTGGGAACGTTCATCGAAAGTAAGAAGACGGTTCACTGGATTCCCAAGGTGGCCGTTTTGGGGGGAGCGATCGTTCTCGTCTTTCTTTTCGCTTGGTTGACCGGAGATTCCCAGGTTCATTTCGGACGTCTGGAGAGTTTTCCGGAAGTGCGGGAATTCAATCTGATCCAACTTTTGGCTCCGCTGATTTTGGTGGTGATCACACGTTTAAAATCGCCCATCTCCACTACGTTCTTGATCCTCGGTCTTTTCGGCGGAAGCAACATCGAAAAGATGCTTACGAAATCCTTCTTCGGTTACGGGATCGCCTTCGGGGTCGCGATTTTGGTTTGGGGAATTCTCGTAAAACTTGATCCGAAAGAATACACGGAAGATCACGTTCCCGATCCGAGAAGCGAAAAACGTTGGGCGTTCTTTCAATGGATTTCCACGATTTATCTCTGGATCGCCTGGCTTCGTCAAGATGCGGCCAATATAGTGGTTTATCTTCCGAGACAATTATCCGCTTTGGAATTCGTTCTCGCCGTGGGCATGCTCGTTCTCGCCCTGGGAATCATACTTTATACGAACGGAGGAACCATTCAGGAAATCGTAACCGAAAAATCGGACATACAGTGGTCCAAGGCCGCTACGATCGTGGATCTAGTTTACGGAACGATCCTCATCGTATTTCATCAATGGAGCAAGATGCCCATGTCCACGACTTGGGTGTTTTTGGGAATGTTGGCCGGACGCGAAATCATCCTCAATTTTATGACGTATCGGGATTTGCCGTATTTGGAGACGTTCCGTAAGGTAGGGAAGGACGTTTTGCTCGCTTCCATCGGAATCGCGGTGAGTATTTTCGTCTTTATCTTAGCCTCTCAGATTTATCCGGAAAACGTTTCCGAGTTTATGAGATAAGATCCGGGTCTTGCGATGAGGGTTTTCGGTCTTTTAAGAAGAATCAATTTCAACACACTTTATTTTAATTTCAGATATTTGCCGTGGAAACAGGCTTTTCGTCTCCCCGTGTTGGTTTCCGGCAAGACGAAACTCCGTAAACTTTCAGGAAACATAATATTCGAATGTCCGATAAAAACCGGTCTGGTTCAGATCGGATTCGGGAATATCGGCTTATTCGATCGGGACGTCTCCAGAACCGTCTGGGAAGTTTATGGAACCGTAATATTTCGCGGAAAAGCCCATATAGGACACGGATCGAAAATCGTCGTGGGTGCGGGCGGGGTTTTGCGTTTCGGAAAAAACTTCGGAATCTCCGCGGAGACCTCCGTTTTCGTATCCAACCGGGTGGAATTCGGAGACGATTGTCTTCTTTCCTGGGAAATCCTGGTGATGGACGACGACATCCATAAGATCAAAAACGAACTCGGGGAAATCGTGAATTCCCCTCAACCGATCGTTTTCGGAGACCGCGTATGGGTCGGCTGCAGAAGTACGATCCTAAAAGGTTCGTCCGTTCCCGACGGGGCGATCATCGGAGCCGGTTCCACGGTCGCCGCGAAATTGGAACACGAACGAAGCGTTTACGCCGGAAATCCCGCCAAGAAGATCAAGTCGGACGTGGTTTGGGAACCTTAGAAAATTAGAATATATTGTTTTTCTGATCTATTGCGATCCGCTTTGGCTTAATCCGGTGATTTCCGCCATTCTGAAGTCGCGTATGATCGTTTCGGAGCGGAGTACGATCTTTTCCAGAGCTACTCCGAAGACGAGATTCTGATACGATTCGACGGCTTTCGGAAATTCCCTTTCGTCGAGTTTCACGGAAAGGGTCTGCGAAACCCTGTTCTTCTCCATACATTCCCTTACGGAAACGATGATTCCCTTAAGAGCGATACAAACCTCTTTTAGGACGGCTTGTCCGTCCTTTTCCATCGCGCTCTGATTTCCGTTCGCATCCAAAAGGGCTTTGACGTGTTCGTTGATCCGGATCGAAGGCATTCCTCTGCGGCTGATTCCCATCCTTTCGATGATCGGAACCGTATCTTTGAACGCCGAATATTCCGGCGTTCCCTTGAATACGTGGATCAGTGCGGGAAGTTCCGTTTCCGCGAAGGAGAGTATGGCTCCGTAAAAATAACGTATCTCCGGTTTTGCAAGAGGATGAAAATCGATTCGCTGATATTTTTTGAGTCTAGCTTCCTGTTCTTCCAAGATTTTGTTGATCGTATCCCCTTTAGCGGCCTGCTTTTTGTCCTCCAACTCCTTATGTTTGGCCTTGAGCGTATCCAGGAATTTGATTTCTTCCTTGAGAAAATTGGTCAAACTTCCCTTTTGCTGAAGGACCATCATGAGTCTGGATTCGAAGGCCTTTAGGTCGAAGAGTTTCGGATTCTTTTTGGCGTTTTCGGAATATTCCGCCCTGAGTTTTTCGAGAACGGAATTGATTTCGCTGCTTTGTAAGGGTTCCATAGGAGATCTCTCCTATTCAGTATCGACCCATCGCTCCAAAGAAATGAGCAAAGAAGATATGTCTTCGGAACAGTAAAGAAGCGCCGTCCTCGAATCCCGGAACATCTGTTGCTGGTTGTACGGAAGTTGTTTGATATGATTGTCGTTTTTGGTGTTCAAGACGTTTAGAGTGTTCAAAACCATCTTCTTTAATTTCTGAACCAATCCTAAAGACATTTCCTGCATTTCCCAGAGAGTGACCAGCTTTAACTTTTCCGAGTCGGAGGTTTTGGATTGCAGAATCTGTTTTCTGGAGGATTCGTATTTCGCGGTATAATAGTTCACCGATCTCGGATATGTGGTGAGTTCTTTGTGATAGTTTAGGATTTTATCCAGTTTTTGGAAGAATTCGATGTCGAATTCGCGGTTCAAATTTCCGATGATATTCTTATTTTCGGAAGGATCGCCCGTGATCTCGAAGATCTTCGAGTTGGAGAGGTTGTTCAATACGGAATGGATCCGATCCTTGATCTTCGTAAGTTCCGAAATCCTTTTTTCGATGAGGTTCGATTCTCCGGACGAAGCGGGGCCGGCTCCGTAATCCATTCTTCCGGGAACGTCTCCCATATCCCGTTCCCTTCTCGAAGGGGAAGCGGAGGAATCCATGATGTTCAAATCCATTCTTCCCAGATCCAAAGCGGAATTGTCCTTCGATCTTCGATCCCACGCCGGTTCCTGAAAGATGGTTTGTTGTGTCGCTCCCTCGTTTACGTTCAAAGAATCGGTCGGTTTCGGAATTTTCGCGGAGGAAGCCGCGGCCTGCGTTTTTGCTATGATTTCCTGAAGCGTAACCTTGGTTACGGGAGGAAGTCCGGATTGGTTTCCCGGTTTTTTGGGAATTTGCGGAGCCGGATGCGGGGAAGGAGTAGGCGTGTGATGTTTGTGAATCTGAGTCGCTCCTTTGGTCGGAGATTCGAGAGTGATACGTACGATTTCCGCCCTGCGGGTGGTGCGGTTGAATCGAAGTCCGAAACGGTTTCCCTGTTTGTCTATGAACTTCTGATCCAGTTGATCCAAAGAAAGGGCGTTCGGATCTACGGAGGAAATGGAATCGACTACGATGTATTCGGAGCGTTTGTGGATCATAATAGATACGATTCCAGATATGCGTTTTGTAAAACTTCTTCCATTACGGAATAAATTGGACGAGAGCAACGTAAGCAATAACTACAGATTTGTAAATAAGAAGTTTCCTGAATGAAAAAAGAAGCGGAAATTCTTTCCGTTTCGGAGGTAAAAAAACAACTCCGCCCGTTCTCGAAATGCCGTAAAAGATGAATTCCCAATTCCGCGAGTTCGGAAAGATTCACGTTCTCTTCCCGGAGCCGGAATAAAAAGGAAGGTTCCACCGGAACCGTAAGAAAAATTCTGTCGAACCGATTCTGTCTCATACGTTTTCCTCCGAAAACTACGGGTCCCGGATTCGTTTCGAAAGAGGGTAAAAGAAGGAGGGAAAGGACGGAATTTTCCTAGAATTCATTTGACAGGGCGGAGGGTACGGAAACTCTGGAAAGACTGATTCGATAGGAAGTGTAAGCCTTGGCTAATATTAAGTCTTCAGAAAAGGATATTCGGAGAACAAAGCGCAGAAACGCCGCTAATTCTCAGAACCGGTCCAGGCTCAGAACTCAGGCGAAAAAGGTTCTGAAAGCCATCAAAGAAAAAAATCAGCAGGCAGCGACTGCTCTATTCGTAGAGTATACCTCTCTTCTGGACAAAGCCGCAAAAACAAACCTGATCCACTCTAAAAACGCAGATAGAAAAAAAAGCAGAATGGCAAAACGCCTGAATGCGGTAACTGCTACAGCATAAGAACGGAATCATAAAGGGCGATTAGCTCAGCTGGTAGAGCGCCTGCCTTACAAGCAGGATGTCGGCAGTTCGATCCTGTCATCGCCCAATCTTTTTTTTCCAAAACAACACCATGAATACAAACACTCCGGTATTCAATCATCCAGATTTGATGGTTTCTGTCTCCGGAATTCGGGGAATTATACCCACAGGTCTTTCTCCGGAAGTGATTTTTGACGCGTTGCGCGCTTTTGGAACCTGGATTTCCGGTTCTAAGATCGTACTCGGAAGGGATTCCCGACCTTCCGGACCGTATATAGAAAATATCGCCTTGGGTTTGATGCAGGCTATGGGAAAGGACGTTCTTTCCTTGGGAATCGTTCCCACCCCTACGGTAAAAGCGGTGGTGCAACTTTCCAAAGCGGGGGGCGGAATTATGATCAGCGCTTCCCACAATCCTATTTTGTGGAACGCGTTTAAGTTCGTAGGTCCCGGAGGTTTTTTTACGGGGGCCTCCGATCTGGAACAGATTCTGGAAATCGTCCGCAATCATTCCTATCGTCCGATTCAATACAAACCTTCCGCAAAGATCGTTTCCGGAAGGGAATGGTGTGAACGACATATCGAATCCGTACTCAAACGGGTGAACGTTTCCGCGATTCGAAAGAAAAAATACAAGGTTCTTTTGGACGCAGTCAACGGAGCCGGAAGCACGCTCGTTCCCGAACTTCTGGAACGTCTGGGTTGTAAGCCGATCTTACTTCATTGTAGTCCGGACGGAACCTTCCCCAGACCTCCCGAACCGACTCCGGAAGCGCTCAAACAAACTTCCCGGAAAATGAAATCCTCGGGTGCGGATATCGGATTCGCCTTGGATCCCGATGCGGATCGGCTCGTAATTCTAACGCCGAAAAAAGGCGCTATTTCGGAAGAATACACGCTTCCTCTCAGTTTTCTTTCCCTTACCCTTAAGTCGTTGCCGAAAAAGGCCAATCAAGTCGTGAATCTTTCCACCAGTTTTATCAACGAACACGTCGGAGATCGATACGGTGTGGGAGTTTCCCGCGCCAAGGTAGGGGAAGCGAACGTGGTTTCGGAAATGCTCCGACTCAAATCGTTGTTTGGCGGAGAGGGAAACGGAGGCGTCATCGATCCGGCGGTCGCTTCTTTTGGAAGGGATTCCCTTTCCGGAATCGCGCATATCCTGAATTATATGGCGGCCACCGGACAAAAAATTGATTCGATCTTGGACGATCTTCCTCCGATTCACATGAAAAAAACCAGCTTTCGGATCGCGGGGAAAAATCTGCAGGAAATATATTCACAGTTTCGCGGCGAATTTTCCTCTTTCCAAGAAGATACGCGGGACGGTCTTCGATTGTCCTCCGATAGTTCCTGGATTCACATTCGCCCTTCCAATACCGAACCGATCGTTCGTGTCATAGGCGAGGCAAAGTCCAAAAAAGATCTCAATTCTCTGCTCGACCGTGCGGCGAGCCTCATGGAGAATGTCTGATATGTGTGGAATTGTCGGTTATGCCGGTAGAAAAAATGCGGAATCCGTACTCGTAGTCGGTTTGATTTGCCTGGAATACAGGGGATACGATTCCGCAGGAATCGCGGTTTTGGATCAAGGCGATATCCTGGTTCGTAAAGCCAAAGGAAAAATCAAGGATCTGGAAGCCCACCTTCGGGAATTTCCGGCTCCCGGCAACGTGGGAATCGGACATACACGCTGGGCCACTCACGGAGAACCCAATCAAATCAACGCGCATCCGCATACGGACACCAATTCCACCGTGGCCGTGGTGCATAACGGAATCATCGAAAATTATCTGGAACTCAAAAACGAACTTAAGAAAAAAGGACACGTCTTTCAGAGTTTAACCGACACGGAAGTGCTTCCTCATCTTTTGGAAGAAAGTAAAAAGAGCGGTAAATCCAACCGGGACGCGTTTTTGGAACTTTTCGGAAAGATCCACGGAAAATGGGCGATTTCGTCCGTTTTTGAAACCGAACCGGATCGGGTTTATTTCGCTCAGGACGGAGCCCCGCTTCTGATCGGCAGAGGAAGGGGGGAATACTTTCTCGCTTCCGACATTTCCCCTTTGACCCGAAACTGCGACGAGGTTTATTACGTAAACGCCGGAGAATGGGGTTATTTCTCCCAAAACGAATTCAAACTGTTCGATTTTTCCGGTAAGGAATTGGATCCCGTCTTCAAAAAACAGGAACTCCGTTGGGAGGATCTCGACAAGGGCGGTTATCCGCACTACATGATCAAGGAGATCCACGAACAAGCGGGGATTTTCCGTAAAATCATCCAGGAAAGAATATTAGAAAACGGTGATATCGTTTTTCCGGAGATCAAAATCAACAAGGACGTCCTTTCCCGGGTCAATCGGATCATCATTCAGGCGGCGGGTACGAGTTATTACGCCGGAATGATAGGTAAACACTATCTCGAAAACTTCGCTAAAATCCAGACCGACACCGAAGCCTCCTCCGAATTCCGCTACCGGAATCCCGTCGTCGAAGGCGATACTCTCATCATGGGGATTTCCCAATCGGGAGAAACCGCGGATACGTTAGCTTCCATTCACGAAGCGAAGGCGAAGTTCATCAAAGTCATCTCTCTGGTGAACAACGTAAATTCCACGATCGCGAGGGAATCGGATTCCTACATCCGTACCGACGCGGGGCCGGAAATCGGAGTGGCGAGCACGAAGGCGTTCACCGCTCAAGTCCTCAATCTCCTTTTGTTTTCGATCTATATGGCCAATCTCAAGTGGCTGATCAGCGAAGAGGAAAAGAAAATCCTCATCGAAGAGATCCGTCTTCTTCCCGCGAAGATAGACAGGATTCTGGCGCAAGCGTCCAAGATCGAGGAGATGTCCTCGCACTTTACGAACACGAAGGACTTCGTGTTTTTGGGAAGAACCTACAATCATCCCGTCGCCATGGAAGGCGCGTTGAAGTTGAAGGAGATTTCCTACATTCACGCGTCGGGTTATGCGGGCGGGGAATTCAAACACGGACCGATCGCTTTGATCACGAACGAGGTTCCCGTGGTTTGTATCGCTCCGAAATCCGAAATTTATACCAAAATGGTTTCCAACATCCAGGAGATCAAAGCGAGAAAAGGAATCATCATTTCGATCGTCACCGAAGGCGACGTGGAAGCGAAATCCCTTTCCGATTATTGTTTCGAAATTCCGGAATGTTCGGAGATATTGAGTCCGATCCTAAACGTGATTCCTTTACAGTTGCTCGCGTATTATTCCGCGATCGCAAGGGGTTGTCCTCCGGATCAACCTCGAAACCTCGCCAAGTCCGTAACCGTGGAGTAGTCTTCCGTGCCGAAGGTCCAGAGAATTCTCATCGACGAAAGAGAGGTTCCTGCCGGTTTACGTTCGCTTACCCGGATCCGTTCGTTTGCGGAGATTCGGAACGGAATCTTCAATTCGATCCAAAGGATCAAAGAACAACATTCGGACGCTAAAATCTATTACGCACATTCCAGTCCCGCGTTCCGGCAGGCGTTTTTGGAAAGGAATCCCAAACTTCTTCCGTACGAGGATCAGGACGTGGATTTGGTTTTGAAACCGGAATCCTGTCTTCCTTGGAACCTCCTCAACGGAACCACTAAGAACATAGAGAACGATTTGGAACTCAGCGGGGAATTGCACAAATGGATCCGTAAACTCAAGGTGAAGTCCAAAAGTTTTCACGTGGTCGGCAAATCAAAACATCTTCACGTGCATCCCTCGGCGAACGTTTATCCAGGAGTCGTATTCGACACGACTTCAGGACCGATCGTCATCGACAAGGACGTTAAGATTACCTCATTTTCGTTCATCGAAGGTCCGGTTTATATCGGACCCAATTCGCACATAGACAACGCAAGGATCACCGGCGCGACCTCGATCGGTTCCACCTGTAGGATCGGCGGCGAGGTGGGAACTTCCCTCATCGGGGATTTCACGAACAAACATCACGAAGGATTTATAGGACATTCGGTTTTAGGAAGTTGGGTCAATATAGGAGCGCTCGCCACCACTTCGGATCTGAAGAACAATTATGGGGTTGTTAAGATTCGCGAGGAACACGAGGAATGTATCACCGGCTCGATCAAATTCGGTTCGGTGATCGCCGATTATTCCAAGATCGCGATCGGGGTCATGTTGAACACGGGAACCGTCGTCGATTTCGGATGTAACGTGGTCGCTTCGAGAGC
Source organism: Leptospira ellisii (assembly GCF_002811955.1). Classification (GTDB taxonomy): domain Bacteria; phylum Spirochaetota; class Leptospiria; order Leptospirales; family Leptospiraceae; genus Leptospira; species Leptospira ellisii. The sequence continues at coordinate 1,714 of NZ_NPEF01000002.1, read as the reverse complement.
GGGCGGTTATCTTCCCCCGTTCACTTGGGCGGAATCCGGACAACCTTATATTCTCGATCTTTTTCTGCGGGACGCGCGTAAAATCATGGCGAGAAGAAACCGGGAACTCACGTTATCCGAAACCGAACTGATCCGAATTCTATACGAATCAAAAGTAAAAAAATAAAAATCCGGAGGGTTCTCTATGGAAATTATAGAATCCAAAATACGTACGTCCGCGTCGGAGTATAAAGAGAATTTCGAAGATCTAAAAGGAAAGGTGGATTCGATCCGCTCCCTCGTCCGTAAAATCGAATTAGGCGGCGGAGAAAAGGCGATTCAACGTCATAAAGGAAGGGGAAAGCTGACCGCAAGGGAACGGATCTCCGCCTTGATCGATCCGGGAACCTCCTTTTTGGAATTTTCCCCTCTTGCAGGCGAGGGAGTTTATCCGGACGCGGTTCCCGCCGCAGGAATTCTGACCGGCATCGGAAGGATCTGCGGAACGGACTGCGTCATCGTTGCCAACGACGCCACCGTAAAAGGAGGAACGTATTATCCTCTGACCGTAAAAAAACATCTTCGCGCCCAGGAGATCGCGCTGCAGAATTTTCTACCCTGTATTTATCTCGTCGATTCCGGCGGGGCCTTCCTTCCGATGCAGGACGAAGTGTTTCCGGATAAGGATCACTTCGGAAAAATCTTCTACAATCAGGCCAACTTATCGGCGTTAAAGATCCCCCAAATTTCCGTCGTTATGGGAAGTTGCACCGCAGGGGGCGCGTATATTCCGGCGATGTCCGACGAATCCGTGATCGTAAAAGGAAACGGAACCATCTTTCTCGGAGGACCGCCCCTCGTAAAGGCGGCTACGGGAGAGATCGTAACCCCGGAGGAATTGGGAGGCGCGTTGGTTCACAGTACGATTTCGGGAGTTACGGATCACTATGCGGAAGACGACGCGCACGCGATCGAAATCACGAGAAATATAGTAAGTACGTTGCACGACGCGGGAAATAAAAATCGGAAAGCCGGGATTTCCTGGGAAGAACCTCTGTATCCTGCGGAGGAGATTTACGGAATCATTCAAAAGGACATACGCAAGACATACGACGTGCGGGAGATCATCGCGCGTATCGTAGACGGGTCGCGTTTTCAGGAATTCAAAAAGTATTACGGAACCACGCTCGTCACCGGGTTCGCCAAGGTTTACGGAAAAATCGCGGGGATCATCGCGAACAACGGAGTTCTTTTCGGAGAAAGCGCGTTGAAGGCCGCCCACTTCATAGAACTTTGTAATCAAAGAGGCGTTCCTCTTTTGTTTTTACAGAACATCACGGGATTTATGGTGGGGAAAAAATACGAGAACTCCGGAATCGCAAAGGACGGAGCCAAGATGGTGAATGCGGTTTCCACTTCGATCGTACCCAAATATTCCGTAGTGATCGGCGGATCTTACGGAGCGGGAAATTACGGAATGTGCGGAAGGGCGTTCAATCCGCGTTTTTTGTGGATGTGGCCGAATTCCAGGATTTCGGTGATGGGCGGAGAACAAGCCGCTAACGTTCTCCTCACCGTTAAATTGGAACAGCTGGAGAAAGAAGGGAAAACCTTATCCGAATCGGATCAATTCTCCTTTCGCAAGCCAATCTTGGAGGACTACGAAACTAGATCCTCTTGCGTTTATTCTTCCGCAAGACTGTGGGACGACGGAGTGATCGATCCCGCAAAGACG
>NZ_NPEF01000199.1:6059-7064 GCF_002811955.1 Leptospira ellisii | reverse complement strand
ACGAAACAAAAAAGAAGAACGAGTTCGTCGTGGCTCATCGTCTTGAGGGAGGAATTCAAACTCACCTTCCACTGTGCAAGACGAAGCTCGAGCGATTCCAAACTGGAAAAGGAATCCTTTTCCTCGTGTCTTTGGATTAAGGCGCGGTCCTTTTTCGTGAGTGAAATTTCGAAATTCGTTTTTTCCCCCGTTCCCAAGGAATCGAAGATGGGAATCAAGGACGTCAGAGACGCTCCGTTCAGGATCGACACCAAAAAAGACAACACGATCCCGGAGATCAGTCTGTATTTGTACTTGAAGGAATACTTTAGGAGGCGTTTATAGATGTTCATTGGACCGGAATCGTCTTTTGAATACTTCTCTACCCTTTTTTACAGGAATCCTCCTTTTGTCCCTTCTTTTTTCCGCTTGTATCACGAGCGGCGCGGACCCGGAGGAATTGGTTCTTTCCCTGCCTTCCGATCCGATCAGTTTGGATCCTTTGTTCTCGACGGACCTATCGTCCCGAACGCTCGGAAAATTTTTACATCCGTTTCTATTTCAAAAAACCCCCGAAGGAAAACCGGCGTATCAACTCGTTCAGTCGCATCGACTGGAAGGCTCCGGAGAAATCCGTTCCTTAAGATTGAATCTGCGATCCCATCTTATGTCGGACGGAACCGAACTATCCGCGCGGCACGTCAAGGAATCCTTGGATCGATTGAAGAATACGGCCGGTCCGAGAAAAAGCCGTTATTCCTTTTTGAAGGAAGTGAACGTTCTCGGAGAAAAGGACTTGGAATTGAAAATTTCAGGGGGATTGAGGCAGGCGGTGGAAGCGCTTTCGCTTCCACCGGCCGGAATCGTCTGTTGCAGAAGGCCGGGGGATTCGGAACCGAAACCGGAGTCCCCTGAAACATTAGAAAATAATGATATTAAAATATATCCCAGGCCAGGGAAAGACCTGGAAAAGGAATGTAAAACGGAGCGTAAATCGTTATTCGAACACGACCGGCTCTGCAGAAC
>NZ_NPEF01000199.1:0-6049 GCF_002811955.1 Leptospira ellisii | reverse complement strand
TTGGAAGGGGGAGGATCTTCCGAAAAAAATCCGTCTGAGGATTTTAGCGGCCGCTTCCCCCGGCGTTTTCCTTTTTTCCAAGGGGAGAATGGATCTGATGCGTCTTCCTAATTTTCTTCTCCGCAATCCGAACATAAGACCCGAAAATCTTACTTTCCGAAAAGGGGGAGGGGTTCAATACGTCGCCATCCGCGCGGAGGAACATTGTTTCGATCTTCCGTTTAGAAAGGCGCTTAACGCGGCGGTCGATCCCGGTTTGATCGTGGAGAAACTTTTGGAAGGGAATGCTGAGCCGACGATCGGGCCGATTCCTCCGATTTATCTTTCCTCTTCATTAGGGAGGAAATTTCTTTCGAAAAACGGGGAGGCGCTTTCGGAAAGGGAACGTTCTCTTGACGCCGCCAGGGAATTTCTAAAAGACTCCGTCTGTTATCCAAAGATCCTGGAACGGGAAATAGATTTTAGAATGCGGGGCGACGACGAAAACAACGCGAACGGTGCGGCGATCGCGGGGTTCTTGAAAAACCTCGGTTTAAAAGTGAAGATCCGTCCGATGGAAAAGGCGGCTCTTTACAAGGAGAACGCAGAGAACAAAGGGGATTTGACTTTGTTGTTTTGGTACGCGGATCTACCCGGCGCTTGGAATTTTATCGATCCTCTGTTTTCCGGAAAGGACAAGGGAAACGGAGGAAACCGGGCGCATTACGAACGCGCCGAGCTGGAGACGTTGTTCGAAAGGGCGAGAAAATCCGATTCCCTCGATCCCGAATCGGAGACCTCCGAAGCCTTGAGGATCCTCGTACGGGAGGTTCCCTGGATCTATCTTTGGTCTCCGCATGAGACGTTTCTAATATCAGAAAAGGCTAAACTATATCCTAGTTTGGCGGATTATCTTTGACTTCGGGAAGTTCCAGTTCCACGGAATCCCCGTCTGCGTCCTCCGTGTTCGGAACCGTTCCGCGCGCCTCCTCCGTTTTGTTTTCCTCTTGCGAGGGTTCCGTCGCGGTCGCCGCGCCCGCTGGAGCCGGAGGTTGTTCCCCTATGTAATAATATTGACCGTAAAGCGGATGTGCACAGGGTACGGAGGAATGTAAAAGTAATCCTGTGTCTCCGCAAACGTCCACTTTCACAAAATCGCCGTTAAACGGTTTGATCAGCGTTTCCGAAAAGCCGATATTGCGGGCGACGTAACTCGCGAAACGGAACCAGATGTTTCCGCTGATCGCGGAGCCCGAGCCTTCGAAAGGAGCGCCGATATCGTTTCCGATCCAGACGGCCGTGACGAGATCCGGATTTACCCCCGCGAACCAGGCGTCCCGAACCCCTTTACGGTTTCCCCATTTTTTACGGGCTTCCTTGGGGGATTGGACCGTTCCCGTTTTGCCGCCCATAGGAAACGAATCCTCTTCCTTGACTTTCAGCCTCATCGTACCTTGTTCGCTCAGAACGGCCTGCATCAGGTTGATCGTTTCCGCACAGGCGACCGGATCCAAAATCTGAACTGCTTCTCCGGGATCCTTTACGGGAGCCGAAAACATTTCGCTGCCTTCGAAGTCGGTGATTCTCAGGATTTGGATCGGAGTCACCTTCTTTCCTCCGTTGGAAATCGTGGCGTAAACCAAAGCCAATTCCATCGGGGAAAGTTCTCCCGAGCCGAGGGCGAGGGAAAGATTCGGTTGGAATCTCCTTTCAAGCGTCGCCTTATCGATGTCCAGAATCGCGGATATTTTTTCCAAAAAGGTTCCGACTCCGACTTCGTTTAACAATTTTACCGCGATCGTGTTGATCGACTGCGCGAACGCGATTCTCGCCGTGACCTCTCCCTTATAACCCTTGTACCAGTTCTTCGGTGAATAGCCGCGGATGTTTATCTCTTCGTCAACGACCTTGGAGGAGGGCGTGATGATCCTGTTTTCGAAGGCGAGCGCATAAACCAGACCCTTGATGGTGGAGCCGGGTTGGCGCAGCGTCGAGACCGCCCGATTGAGTCTGAATATATTAGAAATTTTGTAACTACCCACCATCGCCTCTATATACCCGTTGCCCGGATTGACGGAGATGAGGGAGCCGTTCATGTTGTCTATGATCGATTGTTGGATCCTGGCCTCCTCGTTGTCCCCCTTTTTCAGATAGGCGGCTTTTACTTCGTTCAACTTCCTACGGACCGATTCGATTCCGTCGCGGAGAGATTTTTCGGCCGCATCCTGTTTGTCGTAATCCAAGGTCGTATAAACGTTCATTCCTCGCGTTTCGATGTCGATCTCCGAAAACGTATCCAGGATATGCTGACGGATTCCGTAATTGAAGTCGGGTGCGAGGTTCACGGTAAAGTCCTTGTCGAAACCGTATCTCGCGATATCGGAGGAGTAGAATTCCTTCTCTCCGTCCTTGGTCATTTCCACTTTGTAAAAGGATTTGAATTTCTTAATATTCGCGTCCACTTTCTGCGAAAAATTCCTTTCGACCCTGGAAGGAACCGGATGAAGCTGCGGATTCTCGCCCATGGGAAACAAAACCAGTTTCTGTCTTTTTAAGGCGATTTTCAGACTCCGAACGGGGTTATAATTGGAGGGCGCCGGAATGATTCCCACTAACATCGCCGCTTCGGCAGGGGTCAGCTCCGATGCGGCCTTGTTGAAGTAATAACGGCTCGCCTCCTCCACTCCGGTGTTCCCTTCCCCGAGGAAAATCCGGTTCAGATACATGGAGAGGATCGTGTTTTTGTCGAATTGGCTTTCCAAGTAGAAAGTGCAGTAGAATTCCGTAATTTTATTGAATACGTTCCGCGCTCCGAGATCTAACGTGAGTTTGGCGAGCTGCTGCGTGATCGTGGATCCGCCCTGTTTTTGGAACGTGGTCAGGTTGATGATCAAAGCGCGCAATAGGGCGGTGTAATTGACTCCGTGATGGTTGTAGAATTCCCGATCCTCGGAAGACAACAAAGCCCAGACTATATTGCCGTGTTCCTTGAGATTGTCCGTACGGATCGGTTTGAATTTCCTTCTGGAGAATTCGCCGATCAGTTTTCCGTTCCGATCCAGGATTCGAATCGGCCGGATCTGACTGACCTCGTAGTAATTAGTGACTTCGTTTTTGAATTTATCGAGATTGGAGACGACTTCGTCCTTTTTGGTCAACCAAACCACGTACGAACCCCCGATCAAAAAGGAGAGGATCGCGATCGCGGCGATGCTTCCGTATCGAAGCAAAGACCTCCAATGCGTTTTGGAAAAAATGAAAAGTTTTCGAATCGTCCCTTTGAAGGATTGGAGAATGGGAAGAATTTTTCCTTTGTTTGACGTCATGCGTTTCCTCGGATCGAACGATCTCAGGGAAATAGGATAGAAACCGAGTCGACTTTGTAAAGTATTAGAAATCGAATCGGAGGGAAAGAATTCCGGAATCGGTCAAGCGGAATCCGACGGCGGAATTTCGTAGGAATTCCCGCACCGGTTCGGGGCGGGAATCGGATTTTCACTTCTTTTTCAGAATCGTGAAGTTGACCCTTCTGTTCTTGCGTCTATTCTCTTCCGTATCGTTTTGGTTGAGAGGAACCTTGTCCCCGAAGCCGACCGTCTGGATCCGCTGCGCGGAAATGGAATGTTTTTTGGAAAGATATTCCGCGACGGCCTGAGCGCGTTTTTCGGAAAGAATCAGGTTGTCCTTCTTCTTACCCACGTTATCCGTATGTCCTTCGATGCGGATCTCCACGTCCGGATTCTCCTTTACGATCTCCGCCAAACGATCCAGTTCCGGAGCCGATTCGGGCGCGATCTCGTAACTCTTGCTTTCGAAAAATAAATTATTGATCTGTATCGATCCGTTTTCCCGAATTTGCGGAAGTTTTAGCGTAACCTGGACGTTCTCGGAGAATTTGCGTTTGGAGGTCAGATCCAGATTCTGCGAAACGGGAATATAACCTTTCTTTTGCGCGTAAAACCCGTAGTTTTCGCCGAACGGGAGTACGATGGAGAAGTTTCCGGTGGAGGGATCGCTTTTGGCGCTTCCTATCTTTTCGCGGGACTTTAAGGATTCGTAATGTATTTCCGCGGAAAGGGGATTGTCCTCCGTATCGGTGACCTTTCCGTGGACGACCACGACTTTTTCGGGACGCATCTCCTTGGGAAGATACGCCATAAACAACTGGCCTTCCTTGCTGATAAACGCCCAATCGCTGTTAGCCGGAATGGAGAAAAAACTCACCCCTTTGAGATTTTCGGAAACCTCCACGGGTTTGGTCCATTGGTCCCAGCCTTCTCCGATTCTGCGCGTCATATAAACGGAAAGTCCCTTGTGTCCGTCGCTCGAAAAATAAAGAGTACGATCGTCGCTCGCCAAAAACGGGGCCATTTCCTCCTGATCTGTGTTGATCGTTTCCCCCAAGTTGAATCCCAAAGAAAAACTTCCGTCGTTCTGAATTCTGCTGGCGTACAGATCCAGCTTCCCTTTGGAATCCTTATGTTGCGAGGAATAGATCAGGATTCTCCCGGAGGAGGAAAGCGTAGAACCGCCGAACAGTTCCTGACTGGAGTCGCCCTTCTTGCGGTAGAGGTTATAAAAATCAGGAAACTTTAATATACTCGGCTTGGACCAGGAATCCTTTTCACGATGACTTTTGTAGAGGGGAACCCTGCGCGTGATCTGTCTCGATCTTTCGTCGAATTCGCCCCTCAATTCCTCGATCTTCTTTCTGTATTCGTTGGAATTTTTGGAGGAACGGGCGGCGAGTTCGCTTTTGGCCTCGAATTCCTTGCTCAATTCTTCGATTAACTCGCGTTCGCCGAAGGTTCCGAAGACGAAAAGTTCGTTTCCTCCTGGAAGCGCCGATATCACCGCGGAAGGCATCTCGTTGTTGAGAGGGGCCTCCATTTCCTTTCCATCCTCCCAAAATCCCCTTTCGTCGAGTTTGGAATACCAGATTTTCTGCGTTCCCGATTTTCCCCGTTTGATATACGCGGTCCAAAAGAGGAATTTTCCGTCCGGAGAAACGTTGGGATTGAACGCAAAGACGTTTCGATTCACGTAGTCGGGAATCTTTTTGATCGTCCAGGGTTTGATGTCCTTCGATGTTTCAAAAGGAAAGATTTCGTATCGTATCGGATTACAAGTGGAACCTTTCATGCTGCAGAGGATGCGCACCGTTTTATCGTTGAGTCTGGAAAGTTCCGAAGTGATCTCGTTCGATTCGATCGGGATAAACGCGTTTTCGGTGCTCAGAAGTTTTCCGAATTGCAGTATCTTTCCGACGAATATCTGATCCTCCGCCTGAAGACCGGCTAAAAAAGGAACGCTGAGGAGTAGGGGAAGCAGGGATCGGATTTTTGAACGCAGCATACGGTTTACCTTTCGGTAGAATTTCAGAACTTCTTAATTCCCCTTTTTCTTGGCAAAAAACCCTAGTTTGAAAATCATGGTCATGATTCTCCCCTGGCAGGTATTTCCATATGATCAGCACGTCCGGATTAACCCTAAACTTCGGTAAAAAAATTCTTTTTGAGAACGTTTCGGTCAAGTTTAAGGAAAACTGCCGCTACGGTTTGATCGGCGCCAACGGCTCCGGGAAATCCACGTTTATGAAAATTCTCGCGGGAATGGAACAAGCCGCAAACGGCGCGGTTTCCATAGACGCGGGTTTGAAACTCGGCTACTTAAAACAGGATCATTACGAATACGAAAACGAAACCGTTCTCAACACGGTCATCATGGGGAATCCCGAACTCTGGGAAGTTTCGCAGGAAAGAGACGCGATTTACGCGAAACCGGAAATGTCTGACGAGGACGGAATGCGCGTTTCCGAACTCGAGGAAAAATACGGAGAACTCGGCGGTTACGAAGCGGAAAGTACCGCAGGTGAACTTCTGGAAGGTCTGGGAATTCCCACTTCGAGTCATACGCAGACTCTCGCATTTTTAACCGGAGGTTTTAAACTCCGCGTATTATTGGCTCAGGTTCTGTTTCAAAAACCGGATATTCTTCTTTTGGACGAGCCCACCAACCACTTGGATATCAAGACGATTCACTGGCTGGAGGAATTCCTAACCAATTACCG
>NZ_NPEF01000198.1 GCF_002811955.1 Leptospira ellisii | reverse complement strand
CGCGGTCCTGCTCGGACACAACTACATGACCCCCGACGTATTTCACGGAGTTTCGGACATCACGGGAGATTCGTTGTATTTAAGTAAAGTGGCCGCGGAGACCGACGCGGACGTCATCCTTTTTAACGGCGTACATTTTATGGCCGAAACGGCGAAACTCATGTCTCCGGAAAAAAAGGTTCTGATCGCGGATTTGAAAGCGGGATGTTCGCTTGCGGAAAGCATCACCAGACAAGACGTGATCGATCTCAAAAACGAATATCCCGGAGTTCCGGTGGTCACCTACGTGAACTGCACGGCGGACGTAAAGGCGGAGACGGACGTCTGCTGTACCTCGGCTAACGCGCTTCAGGTGGTCGAATCCCTGGAAAGCGATACGGTCATATTTTTACCGGACCGTTATCTCGCCGCCAACGTTCAGAACCGCACCAAAAAAAGGATCATCACCCATCCCGGCAGTTGTATGGTGCACGAGATGTATTCCGCGGAGGATATAGATCTGACGAGAAGACAATTCCCCGGAGTGACCGTTATCTCGCATCCGGAGTGTAAGACGGAAGTGGTGGATCGTTCGGATTACTCCGGTTCCACGTCTCAAATGAGCGAATTCATAAAAAAATCCGGAGCCAAGAACATCTTCCTCATCACGGAATGTTCCATGGGGGACAATCTGCGTTCGGAGTTTCCGGACAGACATTTCGTTTCCACCTGCCAGGTATGTCCGCATATGAAACGGATCACTTTGGAAAAAATCAGGGACGCGCTTTTGTACGATCGATACGAGATTCATCTCGATCCGGAAGTGATCGAAAAAGGGAGAATGTCCGTTCAAAGAATGTTGGACCTTTCGTTCAAGAAGTGAGTCCGTATCTTTTCCGAAGACGAAGACGGCAAAATCGTCGATTTTATGTTAGGTGAATTCTGATGTTTCGGCTCGGAACGAAATCTCCCCTCTTCCTTCGTGCATATTTCCTTTTGTTTTGTTTCACCGGTACGATCGGCGCGACTCCGGACAACGACGTGATTTCGTTTCCGGGTTACGCGTTCAACGATCGTTCCTCGTATTTGCGGAGTTTTTTGGGGAATTCGAAAAGGATCCGCATCTTCGTCGATACCGCCGGGATCGACGTCTCCGCGGCCGAACGTTCCGGACTCCGCGAGAACGTGATGAACGGCCTGGCGTACGGCAACTATATTCGTTTTTTTGAAACTAAGGATTCTACGGAACCGAAACGATCCCGAAAGAACGGAGCTGCCGCAGCCGATTCCGAAAAGATCCTGGCTAAGTTCACGTTCAAACGTTACGAAATCGCAGAGAATTCGATCGGAATAGGATTCGAAATCGAACTGACGAACATAAAAAACCGAAAACGTTTATCCTACGAATACGCCGGTTCGTTTCCTAAGAACGACCCGGGCGCTCTTCGAAACCTTTTGATCGAATGGAAAAGAGATCTTTTTCCGGCGGAGGATTCGTTTATGATCGGCGAATTTCTCTGTTTCGATCCGGATCGATCGATCGATACTCTTCTAAAGCGCGCTTGTTCGCTGCTTTTACGGCACGATCAAGATCCGGGCGGCGCGGAATTTCTACTAAACCGCGCCTTGAAAAAGGCGAAAACGGATCGCAGTTCGGAAACGATCCATAATCTGTTGGGATATCATTTCGTTTCCATCGGCGATTTGAAGAACGCGGAGAAGTTCTTCGTCAAGGCCGAGAATCTGGAGGACGGAGAGTATAAAAAATACAAACATCAAATCGAAAGAATCCGCGAACTGAGGGAGCGATATCCCCACTACGAAAAGGATTAATACGGAAATCGGCTTGTAAATGCGGGGCGTTCGGGTAGTTTCGAAAACGACGGGAAAGACCGGACGCAGGAAACGCCGCTCAGATGCGGATCCGGAAAATCCGCGACTCGCCGGATCATATCTAATAATATTAGAATCATAAAAATTAGGAATTTCGAATGTATCGAATCGGAAACGGAATCGACTTTCACAGACTGGAAATCAACCCGAGCCGCCCATTGATTTTGGGCGGTATAGAATGCGAATCCGAATTCGCCTTGGTGGGACATTCGGACGCGGATATAATTCTTCACGCGGTTTCGGACGCGATCTTAGGCGCGCTCGCGTTAGGCGACATTGGACAATACTTTCCGGACACCGATCCGTCCTTGAAAAATATGAATAGCGGAAAAATCCTTTCCAAATGTCTGGAATTGATGCGCGAACGCGGTTTTGAACTCGTCAACGTGGATTGTACCGTCGTCGGAGAGCGGCCCAAAATCGCGCCCCTAAAGGAAAAAATCACGAAATCCTTGAGCGGGTCGTTGTCCTTATCGGCCGATTGTGTTTCCGTAAAGGCGACCACCACGGAGAAGATGGGTGCCTTGGGAAGACAGGAAGGGATCGGTGCGTTCTGTTCGATCCTTTTGAAAAGAACGTCCGGATAAAAACGACGGAGTTCCGACGAAAGTAGAAACGCGATGGCCCGTCAGGGAAAAAGGAGTTCCTACTTTTAAAACCGAAATCGCGGTTTACGATAAAAAGCGCCGCACGTTCCGAGACGACATCCTCGATCTTCGATCCCGCAGATTTCGGCGATCCCGGATTACCGCGAAACGTAGGAACTCCCCGTTTCTCCCTATTACGGAAGTTTTTCGAACGCGATTTTGGAGATATCGGTCTTCAAAAGATTCTTCTTTTCATGGATCGTCTTCGGAACCTTCATATCTATCTTGTGCAGGGTCGATTTCAGAATCGTCACCTTCTTACCGTCGAAGCCCTCCAAAATCACCTGCTTGTCGTCCTGTCCGACCTGTTTACCGTCGATCGTGGAACCGTCCCTCAAAAAAGCGCGATCGGTAAATCCGCCCGCGGGATCGGGAACCGTCGCTTCGATCAAAACGGAGGATTCGTCGAAACCTAGGATCTTCACCTGATTCATCGTCTCCCCGGATTTGAGATGTAGCACGATTTTTCCGGCCGCCGCCATCTGATACAAGGTCTGATCGAGAGAAGCCTCCTTCTCGGGATTGAAAGCGCTCGCGAAAAGGTTCTCGTCGCAGAATTCGAAGGTCCTTGTCCGTCTAACGAGCGTTATAGCCCAACCCCCGACGGCGGTCACTGCGTAGTCCTTCCAATTCGTGACTTCGGTGACGCGTAACGTCTGTCCCGGGGCGGGTTCAGGTTCCGGATTCCGAAAAACGGGAACCAATCCGAAAAGAAAAGAATAAAGAGGTTCCACGGAAGCGACCTTACAGTTCGTCGCGTCCGAGGAGGCGAGAACCGTTCTGTGGTTTTTATCGGAACTGATCCGCTGATCGATCTTACAATCGAATTGAAGCGCGAAAGCGAATAGAAAAAACGGGACGTAAAGCGTATTTTTCATTTTAGGAATCAACCTCGGAACTAAAAAACTTTTTGTATTTCTCCGCGCGGGAGCATTCATCATAAGGTCGAACGCCTCGATTAGGAGGCGAGATTGTACATACAACGAAGCGCTTTCCCTTTGCTGCTCTTCGCGTGCGAGGTCGTATTGCTCAAACCGCCGAATTGGATGACCTGTATGGTCGTGGCCGAACAGATATCCGAAGTCCAATAATATGCGTTCACCGTATTCGGAAACAAGGCAGCGTTGATCGTCGAACCCGTGTTACCCGGACATTGATCCGCGGATCCGAAACACAAAGGCCCTTTCGAGTAGGAAGGACAGGACGTCAAAAGATCCAAATCGTTGAACGAACCCGGACGCAGCACGCTGTCGGGAATGTTCGGGGGATTCAAAACCTGCTGCATCGTATGACACGCCGCTTCGTACAGACCGTACGGATCGCAGGAAGAATCGTCCGCGTTGCAGAAGACCGTTTCCAAATTCGCGCCGAAATTGTCGGTTTCGGTTCCGGTCCCCTGACAATCGTTAAAACCCGGTCTCCAAACCTGACCGTAGGAACACTTCGTCCAAAGAAAAACGCCGGAAAGAATGACCGTTCCGTTCACCTGATCCTGCGGCAAAGCGGGTTTTACGGTGACCGTATAATTCTGCGAAGCGCCGTTCTCGTCCGTGAACGTATAAATTACCGGGTTCGTAAAATCCAGAACCGTAGTTCCGGAAACCTGCAAAACGCCGCCGACCTCCAACTTGGAGGAAGGGGGAATGACGAACGTAGCCTTTAAGGAAGTCAGGTCGGTTGCACTCGGCACCGCGACAGTCACCGTGGAATTCGGCTGATTTTCCGTAATACCTCCGGCGCAAATCCCCTGGATACAATACGAGAGAAACGAAGAGGACAAATCGAAACCGAATCCTACGATTCCGTTCGCGCGAGGTTGAAAGACCGCGGTCAAAGCGGCCGCGCGCTGTTCGTTACAATCCTTACATTCCTCCTTCGTAGGGAAGAACGTTTCGGAAACTGCCTGGGAAATAGGGTTTAAAAAACAATTCGAGAAAGAAGTGAAGAAAATCAAGAGGAGTGCAGTATACAAAGTTCTTTTCATATTATAATTTTCCAACAGGGTAAGTGTATACCAAAGGAAAATAACTTTCACCTAAAAAAGAGGTCGAAAGCGAGTCGTAACGAAAAAAATTCCGATTTTTGCGTTAATGCGACAGGAATCGAATTCGTTTAGAATTTTTGAATGAAAGAAAATTGTAACAAATCCGGGCGGCCGAACCCGTCGTCGATCGCCCGTCGTCAATCCCGCGCTTCGAAATTAAAGATCGTGGAAACGTCCGGAGGTATTTTTTTGTAAATCCAGGCGTCCGAACCGTCTTCGTAATAACGTTTTCGCACGTGGATTTTTTGGAATCCGCAACTTTCGTACAAACCGATCGCGGCCGTATTCTGCGAAGCGACCTCCAGGAAAAAAATCTTTTCGGATTCCCGAGCGGACAAACGGTCCAAAAGTTCTTTGGCGTATCCTTTTCTTCTCTGAGAAGGATGAACCGCGATCCTATAAATTTCGACTTCGTCTCCCGCGATCTTATAAAGGACGTAAGCGACGTTGTCGAAACCGATTCCGCCGAAGGAGGAAAGATGGGATGCAATCATCTCCTCCGTCCAAGCGTGTTCCGAAAAACAGAGCTTCTCCAAAAAAAGAACCCGGTTCGCGTCGGTTTTATCGAGAATTTTAATTTCCAAAGCCCGGCCCGTCCTCGTTTTTCGATCAAATTTCGATTACGGCAGTCCAATATTCAATCTAGATTCACTCTTAAGGTTCGGAAGAGTCCCCATCCCCAATGGAAGCCGAGTCCGTGCCTTAGGATATAGGAGTAGTTATGAAAAAAATCGGTAAAATCGTATATGCGGTACCGTTTGCGATTTTCGGGTTGTTCCATTTTCTTTCCGGACAAGCCATGTCCGGACTCGTCCCGTCGTACATTCCCTTCCCCGTAATATGGGTTTATCTGACGGGTTTGGCGTTGATCGCAGCCGCGGTTTCCATCATCACGGGAATCAAAACCCACCTTGCGACGATCCTTCTCGCCGTTCTTCTCGGAATTTTCGTGATTTTGATTCACCTTCCCGGAGCGGCCGCAGGAAATCAAATGTCCACGGCTTCCCTCTTAAAAGACGTTTCGCTTTTAGGCGCGGCGCTTTTGATCGCAGGCAGCACGAAAGACTGATTCGTTTCGGAAAGCGGAGTTTTTACTCCGCTTTTTTCTTTTTTCCCGCCAGCCCCTTCCTTCCCACTCTTCCCGAGAACCGGTGATTTCGGAGAGGGAGATTCCGATCTTCTACCGATACATCCATTAGGGAAGAATCCGACCCGCTCCGAGGAAGTTTCATGTCTCAGAACATTCTACGATTTATCGTCCTTTCTATTTCGTTTTTCGTAATCTCCTGCGAACGTTCCAAAAACTTCGGATTTCAAAATCGGGGGGACCGACCTCCTTCCGTGGAGGATCTCGAAGCCTGGAAGGAACGCCTCGCGATGGAAGAAGCGGAAATCGCGGAATTGGAAAAAAAGATCTCCTCGATGGCCCAAAAGACCAGATCCGCGGGGGCCCTGAGCTGGAAGATCGCCCAGGGTTATATGAAGATAGGAAACTACGATTTGGGAGTGAAATACTACAACCGCGCCCTCCGGGAAAACAACGAAGGCAAAAAGGTGGAAGTCGTCGGAGCGGAACTTCACTTCTTCGAACCGGCAGTTCCCTTCTTCGAAAAGGCCCTTCTTTTAAAACCGGTGGATCAACAGCTTCTTTTCGAAACCGCCCTCGCCTACGCGAACGCATCCAAGGATCGGGGTTGGGAATCGGTCCGCAGACAAACCGCGATCGATCTATTCACGCATCTTACCATCCAGGATCCCAGGGATTCCAGATTTCCGTATCAGCTTGCGCTCATATATTTCGATTCTTCGATGGCGGATTCGTCCTGGGAAGGGGTGAGCGCGGGGTATCACGATCAGGAAAAGGCGCTACGTATCCTGGACGACATCCTCAAAAAGGAATTTAGGAACGTGCCCGCGCGTTTCGCGAAGGCCAACTTTTTATACAGACTCGGAAAAACCCAGGATGCGAAAGAGGAATACCTGAAGATCAAGAAGGCGATCGAGGAATTGAACGACGCCGGACTCGTCCGCGAAGGTCTGGAAAAGAACGATTCGTACCGCAACGTCATGCAGAATCTGAAACGGATCGAGGAAAGCGCCGGCGGCGCGGAATGAATCCGTGCGTTCTAGCGGATCCGGACGTCTCGCGATTATACGTCAAAAATAGAATATTCGAAAAATATGATTCTTTTGAGGAATGGATCAGGATTCTTCCCGCGTCGCTTCCCGCCTCCGTCTTGGAACGCGCGCTCGCTTCCGCGGAAAGGATATCCTCAGAAGTCGCGAATCTGGGATTTTCCGTACTTACTGGATTCGATCCCGGGTATCCCCCGCTTTTGAAGGAGATATACGATCCTCCCGCGGTTTTGTTCTATTCGGGAAACGTCGACTTGCTGCACGAACGTCTGGCGGCGGTCGTCGGAACGAGGGAACCTTCCCCCGTATCCAAGTTCGTATGCGGAATCCTTCCCGCGTATCTAAAGGCGCATAACGTATCCGGAATCGTATCCGGTCTCGCCAAAGGAATC
>NZ_NPEF01000197.1 GCF_002811955.1 Leptospira ellisii | reverse complement strand
ATTCCGGTTCACATCTGCGGAATATTTCATCTTCGCTTTCGATACCGAACCCGAACAGCTCCGAACCCTGTTTTTTAGGGTCGTAATCCGCGAGAAAAAGTATCTTTCCGAGCCCTGAACTTACGATACAGTCAATGATCACCTTACAATGACCGCCGGACCCGAGTATAACGAGCGCCTTATCCTCTTTCATATGACTCTGATTCGCGCGCTGCTCGGCAAATTCACCATAGTCTCGTAAAGGTTTTCGGTATTTCGCATATGGCTTTTGGGGCAGGAGGTGTACATGGGAAGTTGGTGCATCGGTTTCCAGAACGAACGCGTGATCACGCCCGAATCGTTGGAAACATTTAAGAACTCGTTTCTTTTTGAAAGATTCTCGAATTGAACCGAATTCAACCAATAATTGGATTTTCCAAAGGAAGGTTCCAGTACGAACTTCCAGCCGGTATTCGAAAAAAAGGCCGCGTATCTTTCCGCAATATCCCGTTTCGATTCCAGGATAAGGGGTAGTTTTTCCATCTGAGCGACGCCTAACGCCGCGTTGATGTTCGGAAGTCGGAAATTATAACCCACTTCGTCGTGTATAAATTCGTAACGATGCGGAAGTTTTGCCGTAGTAGTGAGATGTTTCGCCCTTACACCCAACTCTTCGTTGTCGGTAATAATCATACCGCCGCCGCCTGTGGTGATCACCTTATTTCCGTTAAAACTTAAGGTTCCTAAAAGCCCGAATCTCCCCGTGTGTTTTCCTTCTACGAAGCTGCCGAGACTTTCCGCTGCGTCTTCGACCAATGGCAACTCGTATTCGTTACAGAGACGCGCGATTTCCGAAATGCGACAAGGATGACCTAACGTATGCATGGGAACGACGGCCGAAATCTCTCTTCCGGTATTGCGGTTATACAGCCGTCCGTTTTTGTTGTGGGTCGATTCCTTTAAGAAGTTAGACAAAACTTCGGGACTCAAGCCCATCGTGTCCGGATCGACGTCCAAAAAATGTGGAATCGCTCCTGTATATTGAATCGCATTCGCGGTCGCGATAAAGGTCAAGGACTGCGTGATCACCTCAGTTTCAGGTTCCACTCCGGCTAGTTTTAAGGCGATAAAAAGGGCCTGCGTACCGTTAACCACAGCGACCGCCTTTTTAGCCCCGGTATATTCCGCGATTTTCGTTTCGAATTCGTCCACGTATTTCCCAACGCTGGACACGAACGTCGAATCGACGCATTCCGTCAGATACGACTTTTCGTTGCCCGAAAAAACGGGCTCATGAAGGGGGACGTTTTCCCGATCGGGATAAAGGGATCGTATAAATTTTAGAATTTCACCATATTCCATTTAATTTATACGTTATATATCCCCGATTTATAACCGGATCTGTTTTCCGGAACCCGAAACCATTCGATGGTCCTGGATAATCCTTCCTTGAGTCGGACCTCCGGGGTCCATCCGGTGGCGGATTTCAATTTCGTGTTGTCTCCGATCAACCTCTCGACTTCGCTCTTTTCCGGCCGGAGACGTCGATCATCCGTAACGATCCTGGCTTCCGGATTTATTTGCGCGATAATTTCCTTCGCGAGTTCTCCGATGCTGATTTCGAAATTCGTGGAAATGTTGACCTCTTGTCCGACGGATAGTTCCGATTTAGCGAGCTCCACGAAACCTTTCGCAGTATCCTTTACGAAAACCAAATCGCGCGTAGGATCCAACGATCCCAGTTGAATCTCTTTTTTTCCGTCCAACAATTGTGTAATGATCGTAGGAATCACCGCTCGTGCCGATTGCCTCGGACCGTAGGTATTAAAGGGACGAACTATGACGACGGGCAGTTGAAAACTCCTGTAAAAGGATTCGGCTAACGAATCTGCGCCAATCTTAGTCGCAGAATAAGGTGATTGTCCCTGGCGGGGATGTTTTTCATCGATGGGGGCGTACAATGCCGTACCGTAAACTTCCGAAGTGGACGTAACTACGATTTTCTGCAAACCGAGATCCCTCCCGGCTTGCAGTACGTTCAACGTCCCTCGTATGTTCGTATCCACGTAACTGTCGGGAGAATGATAACTGTAGGGGATTCCGATCAGAGCGGCGAGATGAAAAACCGCGTCAGCTCCCTTGAGAGCGGTCCTCACGCCGTTGGGATCCCGGACGTCGCCGGAGAAAATCTCTACGGATTCCTTTTTGTCGGCCGTAAAGGAGTCGATCCATCCCCAACTATTAAAAGAATTATAATATACGAATGCTTTTACGGAGGCGCCCTCCTCCAAAAGCGTTTCGACGAGATGGGATCCGATAAAACCGTCGGCTCCCGTTACCACGACTTTTTTTCCCTTTAATTGCATACAACCCCGCGCCTTAATCTGATCAAACAGTGTCCACGAAGGTTTTTTCGATTTTATTAAACAGAAACACCCCCAATATCAAAACGAAAAACGTGACGAACCAACCGAACAGATACGATTGTAAATTGACCGTACCCTTTCCGAAAAAGATGAAGCGGAATACCTCCAAAATCTGGACGATCGGATTCCAATCCACATACTTCCGCATATCCGCGGGAACTTCCGCCAAAGGATAAACCACCGGGGACGCGTACATCCACAACTGAACCCCGAATCCGATTAAATACGTAAAATCCCTGTATTTAGTGACTAAGGAGGAGACTAAAATTCCAAAACTCAACCCGAGTAGACCGAGTTGGACGATTAATACCAGTATCATGGGAAGATAAGCGAAATTCAGAGCGGGGATCACTCCTTGCGATCTATAATAAAGCCAAATGATCACGAATAGGGAGGATTGAATTCCGAGTTGGATCAAATTGGAAATGATCACCGATACGGGAACCGTCAACCGCGGAAAATATACTTTTCCGAAAATCGCGGAATTACTGACGAAGGTATTGGAAGTTCCGAGCAGAGAATTGGAGAAATATCCCCAAAGGACGATTCCGGACATATAAAAAGCTAGATGGGGAATTCCGTCCGTGGGAATTCTCGCGAAATTTCCGAACACAATGCTGAAGACGAACGTGGAGAACAACGGTTGAATGATATGCCATAAGGGTCCGAGTACGGTCTGTTTGTATTTCGCAACAATATCACGATATACGAATAAACGAATCAGATCCCTGTATTTCCATAAACCCGACAGATTCAAATTCCACCAGCGGTTTTCGGAAGATATGACGAGATCCCAGTCTTCGTCCTTTTTCATCCCAAGTTCCTCGTTAAGAAGTCTTCGTATGCGATCCTTATGCCCTCTTTCAACTCGACTTGATGTTTCCAACCCATTCGATGCAGTTTGCCGACGTCCAAAAGTTTTCGGGGAGTGCCGTCCGGTTTCGTAAGATCGAATATCAGACTACCCGCATAACCGACCACGGATTTTACAGTTTCCGCAAGTTCTCGAATGCTTACTTCTATACCCGAACCCACGTTTACGATTTCTCCTCCGTTCGCATGTCCTTCCACGTCGTAGGAATTCATCAAAAACACGCAAGCCCGGGCCAAGTCTTCCGAAAACAAAAATTCCCGCAACGGATTGCCCGTTCCCCAAATTACGACCTCGGAAAGTGCGTTCTTCTTCGCCTCGTGAAATCTGCGGATCAATGCGGGCAAAACGTGCGAATTTTCGGGATGGTAGTTGTCGGCGGGACCGTACAAGTTCGTAGGCATAGCGGAGATATAATTGGTCCCGTATTGCCGGTTGTAACTCTGACACATGACGATTCCCGCTATTTTCGCGACCGCATACGGTTCGTTCGTGGGTTCGAGTTTTCCGGATAACAGCTGATCTTCGTCCATAGGTTGTGTGGCGAATTTAGGATAAATGCAGGACGAACCTAAAAAAAGAAGTTTCTTGGTTTTCGTTCTAAAACATGCGTCTATGATGTTGTTTTGGATCTGAAGATTGGAATAGATGAACTCTGCGGGATACGTATTGTTCGCGATGATTCCGCCCACTTTGGCTGCGGCTAAAAAAACATATTCCGGCCGATTTTCCTTAAAAAATTCATCCACTGCGGCTTGGTCCGCCAAATCCAACTCGGAACGGGTTCTTAAAATCAAATTTTCATAACCCGTTTCCCGGAGAACTTTTACCAGCGCGGAGCCGACAAGCCCTCTATGACCGGTTACAAATATTCTTGAATTCTTCTGCATAAACGATCCTAATGATTATTCCCCTTCCCCTATTTCCTTTTTAAGCTCTTCGATCTCTTTTTGAATCTGTTCGTATTCCTGCAATTTGATCTTAAGATAGCGGACCGTTAACACGGCTTTTTCCTCGATTCCCATCGGCGTCAGAAAATACGCGTACGCCAGTTTGTTTTTGCTGTTCTTAAAGTTTCTGGCCTTTATCCAACCCTTATCCATCAGCGCCTTGAGGCAATAATTGACCTTGCCTAAACTGATTCCGAGGATTTCGGAAATTTCGCGTTGATTGACTTCCGGATTTTCCTCCAGAATCTTCAACAGTTTGTGTCTTAATGCGTCATCCATAACTGCAATCGGGCGAAAATCGAACGAATACGAATCGCGAAACGAAAGATCTACCCAGGATTTTAACCCGCGTTTCTCCGAAAAATCACTCGAACACGACGGTTCTATTTCGAAAAAGCGTTACCCTTCTTTCCAAAAGAAGCCGCAACGCCTTGGCCAAAACGATCTTCTCCAAATCCCTTCCGAAAAGCATCAGCCGGTCCGGTTCGTAACTGTGATCCACATGGATCACGTCCTGCACGAGAATCGGTCCTTCGTCCAAATTCTCCGTAACGAAATGCGCGGTGGCCCCGATGATCTTCACTCCCCGCTCATAGGCTTGGACATACGGACGCGCGCCTTTGAACGCGGGTAAGAAGGAATGATGGATGTTGAGTAGTTTTTTTCCCCATTTTTTTACGAACGAAGGGGAAAGGATCCGCATATACTTCGCGAGTACGATCCAATCCGGTTCGAGCGAGGCAAGACGATCGTCCAACTCGGCTTCCTGTTCCTCCCGATCCCGTCCGTCGGTGGGAACCAAAGTGAACGGAAGATGAAAGTCATTCACCAAACCCTCCAGCTCGGAACGGTTGCCGATCACTTCCGCCAAATCCATTTCCAATTCTCCGAACCGATGACGAATCAACAGATCTCCCAAACAATGCGCCTCTTTGGTTACGAGAATCACGACCTTCGATCGTCGAAGCGGGGAAAGATCCAGTTCATGTCCCGCGGGAAGTTGTCGGGCAAGCTCGGATAAAAGAACTTCTTCCTGGATATTTCCAGTAAATTCCGTTCTCATAAAGAACGTGGAAGCGGGATTGTCTACGAACTCCTGATTGCTGACGATATTGGCCCTCATTCGAAACAAGGAACCAGTCACCTTGTAAATCAAACCGGGTGCGTCGGGACAACGGATGAGTAGAATACGGGAATCGGATCGGTTCACAAAAAACCTAAAAGCGAAACTTTTGAAGGAGCGTTCGGATCGATTTCAAAAGGACTCGTCAAACGGATGTAAGCCGAAGGATCGAAACGCAAAACCGGAGTTTAAGACGGTATAAATCGGTAAAACCGCAGTGTATAGCTTCGCCGGGTCAGTCCCAGAGACCGTCCTTTCATTGCGCGCAAAAGAGGCGGGGAAGTCAAGGAAATTTGTTCAACAATTGAACGGATTCGGTATCGGAATCCGTCCGTTGATTCCTAAAAAAGAGGATTCGATTCCACCCCGCAACGAGGATGTTTCGCGATCGAACTCGTCGAAACACTCGTTTCGTTTTGGGAAGAATCGATTCGATCGAACAAAGGTGCAGACGCACGTCGACGAATCGGTCCCGATCGATCGAAGAGAGTTTTGTTTACAAATTGCCGAATGAATTTGCAACGCAGCTCTTGAGCGAAAGTGGAAACGAAACTTCAATTCTTTCTCGGTTTCACTTTTTTCTTGCATAAACCATTCTTAGATCAAAGTATATCCAATTTCTGCCCCGCATATTTTAGGAGATTCTAACATTATGGCCGACTCTGCTATTGTCCGTAGACTGGACGCAAGGCTGATCGAAGACGGTATCCTGGATCCCGCCTTCGAAGAAGACTACTCGCTCGTTCACCAAAAACTGAATGATGAAATTCATAAATCGGGAAGATCCGCACAACCCGAAGAAACGTTCTCTCTGGGGGAAAAAATTCTCAGAGATTGGCTCCACGGTCTCGCGCGCCAAGGCGCTTCCCAAGAGAAACTAACGAGTTATCTGCGTTGCGGTTGGCTCACCTTTCCTATGATTTTATCGAATCCGCGAACGAAGGTTTGGAGACGAGCGACGTCGATGAATTGATCGGAAGAGCGCTCGTATCTTTTAAGAATCGGGATTTCGAAAAGTCCTTCTTCCGTCTCAACGAAGAGGATAGAACCGTCGTCAAAACCGTAGCCGCGAAAAAGAAGGCTGCCGTTAAAAAAGCCGCAGCCAAAAAAGCGGCTAAAAAGAAGGCGGCCAAAAAGAAAACCGCAAAGGCGGCTTCCAAGAAAGTAGCTAAGAAAAAACCGACGAAGAAGAAAGTCGTCAAAAAGAAAGCGGCCAAGAAAAAGGCGGCGAAGAAAAAAATAGCTAAAAAGAAAACCGCAAAGAAGAAAACGAAAAAAAGATAATTTCGATTCCTTCTTTCCTCTTTCAAACACCTTGAAGTCGCGCTCCGACAAGAGTTCGACTTCGAGGAGCTTCGGTTCTCTCGACGACTCGCCTAAGATTCTTTTTCGAAACTCCGGATACCGGCACCGGTACCAAAAACGGAAAAACATCGAATTCGCTTCTTATACGAATCAAAACACGGGACCGGACGTCCTCCGAATAATCGGATTCCAAGATCATTCGATCGATCTTTTTTTGAGCTCTTCCCTAAATTCCACACCCAACCGGTAACGCTCCAGCGCTTCGGCGAGTAGCGGAGAGGAAATTCCGTAATCTTCATTTAAGATCATAAACTGGACTCCGAGCCATTCCTCGCTCCAAAGGATTTCTCGAATTACTTTCCGGCGAAATTCGACGGGCTCGACTCGGATCGGAGCCAACGATTTGACCCCAAAAAACACGGCGGCGCTGCCCTGATATTCTCCCGTGCCGATCTCGGCGATCTCATCCCATGGAATGAAAATCGTCCACTTACGTCTCGCGATCCGAAATCCCTCCGGATCGAATCGTATTGAACCGATATG
>NZ_NPEF01000196.1 GCF_002811955.1 Leptospira ellisii | reverse complement strand
GGTTATGTATTGAATCGTAAATTGAGAAGTCGGATCGACTCTCCATATAGTACTAGTGGCCGTCGGTGAAACGTATGTTAACTCAAGAATTTTGTCTAGGGTAGCAATGTTACCGGGAATCGTATGAGAAAAATCAAAAACCGTAGTTGATGCTACTGGAATCGTAATAACAATACTCCTTTTGAAAAAAGGAGTTCCGTCATCCAACCATCCGGCCACTGGTGTTCCGTTGTGCCTTAGCTTTTTACCTGTCTGAAGATTTAAATCTTGAGTAATTGGATCCGGAATTGAAACGGCTTGAATAGGAAGCTGAGCTGAAGGAACTTTCCCAGTACCATCTAAAGAAGCGTATCCATTAGAAATTCCCTTTTCTGATTTCGATTGCTTCGAATTTAATAAAGAATTGATTTCTGATTCTGTAAAATAGAGTTCATCGTGATTGTGGAGGGATGGTGGAAAAGTATTCGGGATATTTTGGATATCACTCCAACTTGTCGCAACCATAGCAGGTAGTTGCGAAACTGGAATTTTACCAGAGACGAGATCGGCTTTAGAAGAAAGGGAATTTATAATCGTGTTCGCAAAATTCGGATCATTATTTAAAGCGATTGAGATTTCTTGAAGTGTATCTAAAACCCCTGGAGCACCATTGATGAGATCAGATTTTACTTGAGAAATCGCGGTTTCAACAAGCGCAATCACCCAATCCCTTCGAGTCGCATGGGAATCAAGACTGGGGGCAAGAAGTAAAGAAAGAGATCTCGTCCCGATCAAGTTATTTTCTGAATCGATTTCGATTCCACTTTCTTGGATTTGAATTGCGGATGTTCCCGACTTTAAAAGTTTAGAACCAGTGAATGGATTTACGATCCCGAGTTTATTTTGATCAAGCCATTCAAGACATTTTTCTAAAACTAAATTTCCAATTCCGCCTAACTTTCCTAACCAGTAATTCGAGAAGACGCCAATCATCCAAGATCCGCGTCCCATTGTGGTGCCGGCGAGACGAGTTTCGAGGTCGTTTATGACTACGGGATCGACAGATTCGTTATTTCTAGAAATTGTACCTACTAAAGTAAACGTTCCCCAATACGGATATTCGAAAACCCCTTGCCGGTTAGCTAAAAGATCCCATTCATAAACGGTAGCCTTTAATCCCCGAGTCATGGCAGGGGGGATACGAATTACGATTTCTTCATGTTCCCAATCCGCACCCTCGTCGGAAGGAAGAGCTTCGATTGATATTAAGATTTTTGGGGAATAAGAGTTTTCTTTTACTTGGAAAAGAATTTGAGCGACGGGAGAGAAAATGTTTTTTAATCCCCGTAAACGGATTACAGTCGATTCATTTTGCCTTACTTCTAAAGGTAAATTTACTCTCAAAAAAAGTTACTGAACTCTGAGTATTCCGAAATACTCGAAGTGCGCGTTTTTACCTTCCGGCCAAAAAGAATCAGGTCGTTCTACCAAAATATCAAATTGAAATATACCTATGGAAAGTTTAGAAGTATTCTCTTCACTCATTCTGATTATATATCCATTTGAAAGAATGGTACTCTCTAACTGGCCGCATTTCCAAAAATATCCGTCACTTTTAAGCGTACCAAAAGAACAGAAAACAGTCGCGCCTTCTAAATTTTTTGAAGGAAAGAATTTTTGAAATACTCGTCCCCTTTGAATCGAAATTGTTTCGTTTTTCATGGGAAATAATCGGAAACCCATTGGATTAGAATCCAACGCATACGAGCATGATCAGGCGAAGTCCATCTAAAATTGTACTGGCTTCCCTCTTGGTCATCGATCACCTGAAATTCGGATTCATCATTTCCATATTCACCGACGCCTCCAATGCCGGTCCTTACATTGTACCAAATGAGAATTCCCTTCTGACCGGAATAGGATTCCATCCCCAAAGTCCCGGCGGAATTGTCATTTGCGTAGTCTCGATCCCGAAGAGAAAACTTCGTCCACTTAACAAGATTTAACAGAGGATTGAGTTTCGAATTGATCGTTGTATCTGCGTTCGTCCGTGTGCTTATTTCCGTATTCAAGGAATTGGCAATGGTCGTAAGCTGTGCAAAGTTGATCCCGTCACCGGGATTCGTTCCGTTCGCAAGGTTAACTGCTTTGTGGGAATCGAAATTGAGATTCCCAAGCATAGGCAAAGAACCGTCTCGGGAAAGTTTTGAATTGAGAGCGATATATTGAATATAGAGATCATTCTCGACTGTTTTCCCTCCCCCGACACCAAAATATGCAGAAATGTACCGAGTTCCAAGATCGACCGTACTAGGAACGACCACTTTCATCGTAGAGGGTGTTAGGTTTATCTGTGGACCGATTGGTTCAGATGTTACTCTTGATTGAAGATTCGCCGGGATTTTGTCTTCTAAAACATTTCCTTTGTAAATTCGTATGGAGCCGTCATCAACTGGTCGTTCATTGAGACGAAAACCTCTTCTTCCGTCAAGTTCTGGGAATTCCACAACCTCGTGGACTTCTCCGAGTATTTCCTGAAAAACAAATTTTCCCGTAATTTCATCGTATCTCCAGTTAATATCCTGTCTTCCCGAGAGAATGGGAGGAAGTGGCATTACCGATTCCTTGCAATATAGCGTAACGTTTCAATTTGTGCGAGATACCCGGACAAATATTTCTCTAAGGTTTGTTTACCGCCAAAGGTAAGTTTTGTATTTTTCTTAGTCGGTGCGTTATTGTATTCCACTTCAACGAGTGGAACGGTATGAGTGATTGAAGTATTGGAACGGATTTTTAGCTCATCGAAATAAATAACTGAATCGGGAACATTTCTAAATTCAAAACCAACCTCTACGATTTTTTTGATTTTTAAAGAAGCGATATCCCAAGGACAAGGAATCCATTTCGATTCTATTTCGAGAGGAAATGATTTTTCGTGTTTTTTCCCATCAGAATCTATAACATAGAATAGTACCATTCCATCCGGATTCGTTTGAAAATTGTCTTTGGTGGTTGAGTAAAGATAAAAATGAAATGCAGTTAGGCCGTTTTTACGTTCATTAAAAACCTTTTTGTATGTTACAAAATCCGCTCCGGAGAAAACGAGTTTGTGGCACTTTGAACCAGAGACGAGTGTATCGTTCGTAAGAGCTACGGATAATTTTATCGGATCGGAGGATACCCAACCGGTTAGAGAATCTAAGTCGTCGAGGGTTTCGTAATAACTCTTTGAAGGAAAAGCGATACTATAATCCCCGAACTCATAGTATCGAAAAGGTGCGTTTTTAATCGTAATGAGAACCCTGGGTTCTTTGTGAAGTTCAAGGAGATTTTTACAAATTACGGTTGCGATTTCCTTGGTAAAAGAAGCAGGCACTTCGATACTTTGAGTTTTTCGTCCCCACTTCTTTTCCGAAGATTCGTTTAGCTCCGAGTAGAGTTTTACGGTTCCAGATCCCTCATCGCTTTTAGCAAAAATTTCAACGTAATTCCAAACCCAATCCCGATCTATTTTTACATCGAGGTCGTTGAAATCCCAACCAACGGCAAACTTGTCGATCGGTTCTCCTTTCTTCTTTTTTAGGAAGTAAAATCCATCTGCATTGACTCCGCAGTACCAAAGACCTCCGAGCATATCAACGACTAACTCGATGAATTTAAAAAGGGACATCCCCTCGAGATATAGTTCTCCGAGAGTAGTTACTCCTTGAGTCGGTTGAATGAGATTGGAGGAATAAAGAATCGGAACTCTTTGGCCGTAGGTTTTAAAAACCTGGTTTACGAGTGCCGAAACAAGCGTTAGCGGATCCCCCCACTCTTTGGGAAGAATCTCAACATATCCAAGAATGATATTTTGCGCGACAACGGAAGGGTTGTGAATCCGCAGAGTGAGAGCATCAATTACTTCAACGACCTTAAATTTTCCGTCGTTGTCCGAGTCTTCGGAGTCACGAACATACAAAACCTGATTGGGTTGAATTTCGGAGGTATAGAGATTTTGCGGATAGATTACATTTGGCGAGAGATGCAAAATCGCGTCTGTTTCATTGATTCCTGAAACTTCAATTTTGTGAACGTTCCATTTATTGTAATTGGAGATTGTCTCGCCTTCGAGACGTTTGATCATCCCAAAAGATTTGTAAGAAAATCCTTTCTTCGAAGTCGAAGTTTGGTCCGGCGTATCATACAAATACGCTTTCATCACTGTTTTAGAATCTATTTTGAGTTTGTAGGATGCAAAATCCGGGAGCGGAACCTCGGGCATCTCTGCAAAAATGAGTTCGCCGGAGAGGGGTCCGAACTCATTGACAACGTTTTTCATCGAAGAGATTTTAGGGTACTGTATCCCTAAAGGAAATTGAGAGAGAACCGATCCGGCAACAGAGGAGAGCTGAATGTTTGCGTCTTCTCCTTGGCCTCCTGAATATTCTTGAAAAATTGTAGCGTCGGTTGGTTCTCCTTTGCAGGAAGTTCCATATACCGAACCGAAACCTTCCGGAAGACCTGCTTTTTCGCCATGGCCGAAAACGGCTGATTGATCTACTATATATCCCAAGTTTTAAGATTCATATCGCATCCTGTGTCTGATTCTAAGTTGAATGGGTGCATTCACCGCAGAGGAATAAATCACTCGATTTTTTCCGGGTTTAAAAATTAAGAAACTTCCTCCAGTCCAAAGAAGATTGTTGTTTGAATACGTGATCGGTTTTGATTCATTGATTCTTCCGCCTATCAATACTTCTCCGTCAACCGAGCTGATTGTCATATATTTGTTCAGTTCGTTTGCATTGGAGAAGGAAAGACTTTGGATTCTTTGCGTTGCAAATCCGTTTCCCTCTTCATCTTCAATGTCTAAAGAAAAATCCGGATTGGAATTACTTTCTGCGATAAGTTCAAAAATAGGATACCCGTCCATCGCATAGTCCGAGGAAAGATAAATGTCGAAGTAACCGCCGGACGGGAGATAAAGAAAATCGGTATCCGATTCCTCGAAGTCTTCAAATAAAACGTCCATAAGAATCAGCTCTATGTTGGCATCCGATACGATTCTTTTTTCAGAACCTTTTTCGTATTTCTCTGGAATACTTGATATTTCTACACTTGCCCGTCTTCCATTCTCGACATCAATGAGATAGATCGGTTTTTTCCCGGTTAAAAAGAAGTTCGCTAACTTTGAACGAAAAAGATTGTATTCAAGATCCGACTGAAACGTTTTCGAATAAGGAAGAGAAAGCTTTCGGGTAGAGATTACGTTGTCGGATTGGTTTTTAGATCCCCACTGACTGTTTCTTGCAACAAGGGCTTCCGGAATATCAAACTTAGTAGGTGAAATTCTCCACAACTGATCGAGGGTTTCTGTAAGAGTTCTTTTATTTGAGTCTTGTAAAATAAACTTCAAACTTAACTCACAACGCCTGCTTGCGTGAGTCGTTTAAGAAGTTCATCGAGCAAGTAGTCCAATAAGGCTTCTTTATCAATTTGGGTATAGTTTTGAGAATGATCCATCCATTCTATGTTTATGTTCGCGGGACCGTTATTCGATTTTGGAATCAGGCTTTCCGAAATATCTTTTCGAATGTCTTCCCATCCGGTTTCCGGAACTACTACCTCGCGAGGAGTAAGCATCGCTGGAACTGAATCTTTGCCTGGTATTCCCCCTTCTACAAGTCCACCGATTGAAAAACCCATCCAAGGCGGATAGGATTGTGATTGAGCTGCTGTCAACGCAAGACCACTCGCGGCCATACCCGCACCGGCAACAAGGCCTCCGAGAACTGTTCCTGTTGCTATACCGATCGCTGGCATCGTCGCCATCGAAACCCCAAGAGTTGGCGCGGCAAGAGCTGCTCCGGCGGCTGTATATCCGGCAACGGAAGAGGCGAATGTTATCGCACCTTGTACGGCTGCCTGAGCTACCCCAAACGCGGCTTGTGCTACCTGGGCTTGTTTGTTTGCCTCAAAAGCGGTTTTTCCCGCCTGCCATTCAATGTATGAGGTAAGTCTTTTGGCATTCTGTTTGTCTTGTTCTGCTTTTGCAGTAGCTGTAACTTTATCGGCTTCTATTTTTTTCTGTTGTTCGGCAATCGCTTTCGCCTTTTCTTCGTCCTCCTTTTTTTTCTTCGCATCAGCGGCATCTTGGTCTTTGTTTGCCTTATCAATATCGCTTTGAGTTTTTTTGTCGTAGCGATCTTTTAGATCTAGTTTGTCTTTTTGTAGTCGATCGAAGAGTTCGGCTTTTCTTTGATTGAAGAGTTCTTCGTCTAAGCTCTCCTGTTCTAATGCGGCGATTTGCTCGTTATATTTTTCTTCAAGTTTAAGAGCGTCTTCGTTGTAAAGAGCTTCGTTTTCCTCTTTGATCCTTTGCGCTTCAGCGTCTCTTCGTTCTTGTTTTCTTTCTTCGTACTCAAGCTCTGCTTGTTCCATCGCATCGAGCTTTTCTTGAAGTTTAGCGAGTTCAGCGTCTTGGGCCGATATAAAACCTTGTAAATTCGCATCGATGATTCGATCAAAAGCCTGTCCATAGAACTGAACTTGCTGGATTTGATTTTGAGACTGAACTTGAACGAGTTGGGCTTGTGCTTGGAGGACTTGGTTTACAGGTGCTGAAAGAAACGCAATTGCTCCAGCGGCCGCCTTTCCCCAGGCAGTTACAGATTGTAAAAATCCTTGAGACTTGTTTGTTGCTACATTGATTTGTTGTGAAATGTCTATGATTTGGGATTCTGTTTGAGTAAGTGGTCCTGTAGTTTGTTCCCAGTCAGATTTGAATTTCTGGAGTTTTGCAGTAATTTGATCAAAAGATTTCGCATCGTCTAGTTGAGCGTGAAGTTTGATACCTTCTTTGGGAGAAAGTGCGCCTGACTTTACCTTTCGATCGATTTCCTCTCTCGCATCTGCAAGTAAAGAATCAAGCTCCCTTAAATTTTCAGGTTTTAACTTTAAAACGACATCGGGTGATATATTGTATTTTTTAGAAATTTCTCCAACTACCCTTTCCAGTTGTTCTTTATTTTGAATTTTCTCCGGAGTGATCGCTTTTCCATCGAGTGAAAGAGGGATTTTCGCTCCTTCTTTATTCGAAAAGTCGGTGAGTTGTTTTTTTAAATATTCGAAGGACTGAGATTCGAGAGTGCCGACGAGTTTTACAGTCGTTGGATTTGCTTTCCAAAATTCTTCAACGATCCTCTTTTGATCGGATAAGTCTTCTTTGAGCTTACCCTTCCC
>NZ_NPEF01000195.1 GCF_002811955.1 Leptospira ellisii | reverse complement strand
TTACGATTCCGAAACGGATACGTTCGGATTGTTTCTTCCGTTTCGTTTCGATTCCGGTCTGCGTCTGAGCATCCGGGAATGGCTCGTGTTGCGCCGGATTTTGGAGGAATCCTCCGAAACCGAAAAGGATTCGAATTTCCGTTCCGTGTCGCGCAACATTCTGCAGAAAATTATTTCCATTCTTCCCGTAACGGGTCAGGACACGTTCGCCGTTTATAAACATACGATCGAGGAGGCTCTGCGGAACGGAAGGTCGCTCGTTTTGGAATATCAATCCAGAAAGGAGGACAAACCCCTGCGTCGAAAAGTGGATCCGTGGTTTTTGTTTCATTCGGTGGACGATTATCTGCTCGGTTATTGTCACGAAAGAAATGCGCCCCGGAATTTCCGTTTGGATCATATGCTTTCCCTCGACGTCGGGGCCGATCCGATCGAACAACCTGCGGGTCGAAAAAAGTCGGATTATATCCGGGAGTTCGAGGAGTTTAGAAAGAATCGGGAGAATTCCTCCGGAGTCGCCGAAATTTGGCATACGAAAGAGGTCTTCTACAATCTCGATCGAAAACTCGGTTTGGAAAGGACTGCGATCCGGAAGGAAACGGACGGAATCGTTTATCATCTGTCCAAGGCGAAAATCAGGGAGGAGGATTGGTTTTTGGAAACGCTCCTTCCGTTCGGAAAAAACGTGATCCTAAAAAGTCCGGAACATCTCGTCAAACGAGCTTTGGGCGAGATCGAATCCGTTCTGCGGTGATACGGTTTCTTCGTGCGATCGTTCTTCGGATATATTAGAAAAACAAAGAATATGAATGTTATCACCCGCTAAGATCAATCTCGGATTGGAAATTCCGTTCAAGCGCACGGACGGGTTCCACGAAATCAAAAGTATCTTCCTGAAGATATCCTGGGGGGACGACATCGAAATCGAACCGGCGGACAACGGCGTTTTCGAACTTCTTTCGATCAACGAAATTATATGAGAAAAACGTAAATTATACGATCGTGTCTCCGAAGCGGGGGACGTCAGAAAAAACATCCTGTATAAAACCTTCGAAAAGGCGCGTTCCCTTTTTCCGGAACTTCCCGGAGTGAAAATTCGCCTTACGAAACGGATTTCCCCCGCCGGCGGACTCGGCGGAGGAAGTACGAACGCGGCTTCTCTCTTGAATTTTCTTTTTTCATGGCGCTCTTTTTTTACCACCGACGAGATGAAACTTCTCGCTTCCGAAATCGGTTCGGACGTTCCGTTTTTTTTAGGGGAAGGGCATGCGTTCGTAACCGGTCGAGGCGAGATTTCGGAGGAAATTCAAATTCATCCCGGGCAAGGAATTCTCGCATTGACTCCGCAAGTGATGAATACGGCGGAAATGTATTCTCTCTTGAAAAAACCTTTACAAGAGGGGCCCTCTCAGAAAAATGGGAATACGCTGTCGGAAAACCTGATTTCCAGCTTAAAAAACGGGGATTGGGGCGCTCTACAGGGTAGGCTCTGGAATGATTTTGAGCCGGTTGCCTTCCAACTTCATCCGGAATTGGGAGTTCTCAAGGACAGATTCCTGGAGTTCGGTTCCAGTTATTGTTCTCTGACCGGTTCAGGTTCGAGTATGTACGGACTGGTCCAGGGTCTTGAGATCCAAGAAGAACTGCTGCAGAGGCTGAGGCAGGAATTCCCGAATCTCACATTCATACGATTCAATTTTTAGAAACTGGGCTGTCGCCAAGTGGTAAGGCAGCGGTTTTTGGTATCGCCATTTCCTAGGTTCGAATCCTAGCAGCCCAGCCAAATTGTTTTACTGACATTGATTAAACGATGAAACCTACTCAGGATAAGGTCGCTGTGGTATTGGCCGCAGGGAAGGGCACCCGTATGAAAACGGATCAGCCTAAGGTTGCGGTCGAGCTCAACGGCAAGCCGTTGCTCTTACACGTACTCGATCACCTGAGAGCTTCCGGTGTGGAACGGATCGTAGTCGTGGTCGGCTACAAAAAAGAATTGGTTCAATCCTTATGTGCCGGAATTCCCGGAATCACATTCGCCGAACAAACGGAACAACTCGGCACAGCACACGCGCTTCTATGTGCGGAATCGGAGCTCAAGGACTTCTCCGGTTCGGTGATCGTTGCCTGCGGAGACGTTCCTATGATCACTTCCGAAACATTTGACAATCTCGTAAAAGAACACAAACAAAACGAATTCTCCGCAACGATCCTTTCCGCCGTTGTGGAAAAACCGACCGGTTACGGAAGAATCATCCGTAACTCCTCCGGTGAAGTCACCGCGATCGTGGAGGAAAAGGATTCTTCCGCCGAAGAAAAATTGATCAACGAAATCAACACGGGAACCTACGTTTTCGACGGAGAGGGACTGTTCGATTCTCTCAGACAAATCGGAAACTCGAACGCTCAGGGAGAATACTATCTCCCCGACCTGGTGAAATTATATAGAAATTCCGGAAAGAAACTCGGTGCGATGAAATTAAAGAATCATTTTGAAAGTCATGGAGTCAATTCTCCGGAGGATTTGGAGACGCTTTCCGCTATGATCAAAGGGGAGGTCGTCCATCCATGAACGGAGACATCGCGGTATTCGCGGGAAGTTCCAACAAACAAATCGCCGAAGAGATCTGCACTCATCTCAATATTCAACCCGGTAAAATCAATCTGAAGAAGTTCTCCGACGGCGAAATCGCGGTGAAGATCGAGGATAACGTCCGCGGCAGGGAAGTTTTTATCGTTCAGTCGACTTCCGCTCCGGCTAACGATCATTTGATGGAGTTGATCCTGATCATGGACGCGCTCCGCAGGGCTTCCGTTTCCAGCATCAGCGTCGTGATCCCTTACTACGGTTACGGCCGTCAGGATCGCAAAGTGGAACCCCGCGTTCCCATTTCCGCGAGAGTGGTCGCGGATCTTCTCGAAGTGGTCGGACTCAACCGGATTCTTACCATGGACCTGCACGCGGATCAGATTCAAGGTTTCTTCCGTGTTCCCGTGGACAATCTTCATTTCGCTCCGGTTCTCGCGGATTACATCAATACGAAAAACATCGAAGACCTCGTGATCGTTTCTCCCGATTCGGGCGGAGCGGAAAGGGCGAGAGCCTTCGGTAAAAAGGTCAACGGTTCCCTGGCGATCATAGATAAACGCAGGCCGAAGGCGAACGTCTCCGAAGTCATGAACGTGATCGGCGAAATCGAAGGGAAGAATTGTATCCTTCTCGACGACATGATCGATACCGCGGGAACCATCTGCAAAGCGGCGGACGCGCTTTTAAAACACGGAGCGAAGTCGGTTTATTGCGCCGCCACTCACGGAGTTCTTTCCGGCGAAGCGGTGGACCGCATCAACGCGACGAACTTCACCGAAGTCGTCCTCGCGAACACGATCGCGATTCCAGAATCCAAAAAGATTCATAAATTGAAATCATTGTCCGTAGCCCCCTTGTTCGCGAACGCGATCAAGAGGATTCACACAAATCAATCAGTCAGCACTTTATTCGATTAAGGTTAGGTAATAAGAATGAGCCAAAACACTACTCACAAAATCGCAGTCCAAAAAAGAACCGAAACGGGTAAGAACGAAAACAATCGTCTTCGCGCTTCAGGACTCGTTCCCGTAAACATCATCGGAGCAGGAGTCGCGACTTCCGGAGCCGTAAACGAAAAGGAACTGGAAAGGATGGTTCACTCCGGAATCCGTCAGTCCACTTTGATCGAACTCGACGTGGAGGGTCAAGGATCCCAAAAAGTATTCGTAAAGGAGATCCAAAGATTTCCCGAAATCGACAGAATCCGTCACGTGGATTTTTATAAGGTCGTTCCCGGTCAAAAGATCGTCACCAAAATCGGTATCGAAACCACCGGAATCGCGAAAGGTTCCAAGACCGGAGGTCAATTCGAACACATCATCCACGAGATCCGCGTGAAAACGATCCCCGAAGATCTGATCGAAAACCTCACCATCGACGTCACCGATCTCGACGTGGGAGACGCGATCAAAATCAGCCAGTTGAAGGTTCCCGCGAGCTGGGAAATCCTGATCAACGGAGATCCGATCGTAACTTCGGTTAACAAAACCAAAGCGCTTCTCGCCGCCGAAAGAGCGGAAGCAAAAGGCGCCGGCGACGATAAGGCTAAGAAAGGAAAAAAATAAAACGGAACTTTCGTCAGGTCTAATCTGATAAAAACAGATAGGTATTCATGAAGCTGATCGTCGGACTCGGGAATCCAGGAGACAGATACAACAATAATCGCTCCAATATCGGTTTTAAAATATTGGATGTTATCGCGAATAACATCAATGTTGAAATCAAGACCAAGAAGAAAAAATCCCTGATCGGCCGCGGCGATTTCGAAGGCGAGGAAGTCGTTCTTTTAAAACCGCAGACGTTCAGCGATCTTTCCGGCGAATCCGTTTTATACATCGCTTCCTTTTTGAAAATCCAAGTAGGGGAGATTTTGGTCATTCAAGAGGACTGGAATCTTCCCCTCGGAAGAATCGTAGTGGATAAGGGAACCCAGGAAACGGACCATCCCGGAGTGAAGTCGATCATTCAATCGCTGCGTTCCCCCAATTTCATCCGGATTCGGATCGGAATCCGCAACGAGGGCTTCGAGGGAAAAACGAGGGAATCCTTTTTAAAGGAGGATTTCGAACCGATGGAAAACCTGAGCCTGATTCAGATCATCAACGACGCGGAAGCGGCGATCCGTTCGATCTCCCTCGGAGATATCGACGACGTGATCGAAAAATATCATCTTTGAAATAAGATTTTCGACGAAAGCTCCGGTTTCTTCCCGATTCCTTTCACCGTTTTGGTCAATTCTTCCTTGCCTTTTTGAAGAAACGTGAAATCCTATCTGAAGGAACCTCTTGCCTGTTTTTTGTATCTCACAGGCGTCTAAGTTAAACGGGAGAACTCCATGAACAAGAACTTGAAAAACGTATTCTTCGTCCTGATTATCATGATGGTCGTTCTGATCATCGCCTATAATTATGAAAATAACGCCGGTGCAACCAAGGATATCTCCTATTCCGATTTTTTAAATATGCTCGAACCGGTGGAGGGCAAAAAACCTCTCGGTAAATTGTACAAAGGCAACGTAGACAAATACAATAAGATCCAAATCGAAAAGGACGTCATCGAAGGATTTTATATCCCTTCCGAATATTCCGAATCCAAAACCGCAAAGCCGGTAAAGTTCAGAACCACGGTCGCTCCTCTCGATAAGGATCTCATCGCGTCTTTAAGAAGAGCTAACGTATCCTTCGACGCCCGTTCCGCCGAGGAAGGAAAGTTCTGGAGCGTGATCGGAAGCAATATTCTTCTTATCGTGATTCTGATCGGTCTTTTCTGGTTCATCATGATGAGACAGATCCAATCCACCGGAAACAAAGCGTTCTCCTTCGGTAAATCCAAAGCGAAGATGACCGTGGACCCGAAAGTAAAAGTCACCTTTGAAGACGTTGCGGGTTGCGAAGAGGCGAAGGAAGAACTGGTGGAAATTATCGAATTTCTCAAAGATCCTAAAAAGTTCCATGCGATCGGCGCGAGAATCCCCACCGGCGTTCTGTTAGTCGGTCCTCCGGGAACCGGTAAAACTTTGCTCGCAAGGGCGGTTGCGGGAGAAGCGGGGGTTCCATTCTTCTCCATTTCCGGATCGGACTTCGTGGAAATGTTCGTCGGGGTCGGAGCTTCCAGAGTTCGCGACCTTTTCGACCAAGGAAAAAAGAATTCCCCTTGTATCATCTTCATCGACGAGATCGACGCGGTCGGTCGTCTGAGAGGAGCGGGGCTCGGCGGCGGTCACGATGAAAGAGAACAAACTCTCAACCAGATGCTCGTCGAGATGGACGGTTTTGAAAAGAACGAAGGTGTGATCGTGATGGCGGCCACCAACCGCGCGGACGTTTTGGATCCAGCTCTGCTCAGACCGGGCCGTTTCGACCGTCAAGTAATGGTCGATCTTCCGGATATCAAAGGCCGCGAGGAAATTCTCAAAGTGCATTCGCGCAAGGTTCCGATGACCAGCGACATTTCCCTTCATTCGATCGCGAGAGGAACCCCCGGTTTCACGGGAGCCGATCTTGCGAATCTCATCAACGAAGGCGCGTTGCTCGCGGCTCGTAAGAATAAAAAACGGGTGACTCAAGAGGAACTCGAAGAGGCCCGCGACAAAGTGATGATGGGACCGGAAAGAAAATCATTCTTCATTTCCGAGAAGGAAAAAGAAGTGATCGCTTATCACGAAGCGGGTCACGCGATTCTTGGAACGCTTCTTCCTTATACGGAACCCGTTCACAAAGTTACGATCATTCCCAGAGGACGAGCGCTCGGTTTGACTCAATCGCTTCCCAAAGAAGACAAACACATTCTTCCAAAAACGTATTGGCTCGATCAGATCGTAGTGGCGATGGGGGGATTTATCGCGGAAGAATTCAAGTTCGGGGTCACTTCCACAGGTTCAAGCAACGACATTCAACAAGCGTCGAATATCGCACGCAAGATGGTCTGCGAATGGGGAATGTCCGAAAAACTCGGAACCGTCAATTACAGCGGCGATCAAGCGAACGTTTTTATCGGAAGGGATATGGGTCACAGCAGTAAATATTATTCCGAAGAATTTGCGGCGATGATCGACAAAGAAGTCCGCGAGATCATCCAATCCTGTTTGAACAAAGGACGTGATTTGGTGCGTAAGAACGCTTCTAAGTTCGAAGGTCTGGCGAAGGCGCTTTTGGCGAAGGAGACCATTTCGCACGAAGAGTTGATGGCGATCGTACATCCTGCCAACGAAGACGTCAAAAAAAAGCCCGAAAAGACGGTGAAATCCAAAAAACAGAACGGAATTAAAACGAATCCCGCTTATAACGCCGGAATGGAATGAATTACTGGCTTTTTAAGACAGAACCGGACGTTTTTTCGATCGACGATCTTTACAAAGCTCCTTCCCATATCGCGCCTTGGGAAGGGGTTAGAAATTATCAAGCGCGCAATTTCTTGCGTGACAGTATTCAAAAAGGGGATTTAGTTCTCTTTTACCATAGCAGGGCTAACCCCCTTTCCATCGTAGGAATCGCCGAAGTCGCAAAACCCGGTTATCCGGATCATTTCGCTTTCGATCCTTCTCACAAATACTTCGATCCGAAGAGTAAGACGGAGAAGCCTACGTGGTATATGGTGGATATCAAATTTAAAAAGAAATTCCCCGAACCTGTCACGATGGAAGAAATGAAAAAGCACAAACAA
>NZ_NPEF01000194.1 GCF_002811955.1 Leptospira ellisii | reverse complement strand
AAGACCGTAGATCTCGCGGTGATCAGCGCATATGCGTTCGATGCTACTCTCGCCACTCAATTGGCGACTAACGCGGCCGGAGCCAATCCTCCTTTGAACCCTTTTGCGAGAAACGTTTATATTCATAACAATACGTTTATCGGAGGAGGAACCGCTCCGGACGGAACCAACCCGGGCGTGAACGCGTTAGGCGCTTTGATAGCCGGATATTACGGTGCGGGCGGATTCAACACGATCGTGGATTCGATCCTCTACGACGGTTTGGACAATCCAGACCCCACACAGGACAACGCCGGTAACAACACGATCAATCTCTGCGTTAAGGACAACACCGGGGCTTCCTTCGCCGATTTGGATCTAAAAAACCAGCCGGATCCGAGCAACATGGTCCGCATCGCGGCCGGAGCTTCCCTGGGAGTTTTCGGATGTAACGGAACCGCTCAAACCGGAGCCGGGTTTTGATGACCGGTCCTTTCGAAAAAAGTTCGCCGTTCCATACGATCATACCTTTGTGTATGGTCGTATTTCTTTTTTTCGGCTGTAAGGAAAACAAATCCGCCGATTTGACTCCTTTGGCGATTTTGGGTTTGGCGAATTCCCAACCGCCGCAGGTGAAACAGAAAATTTCGGAATACGGTCTGTTGAGGGTGGTGGGAGACGGAACCCTCGAAGTCCAAGGAAATTCGATCGCGTACGATCTCAACACGCCTCTGTTTTCGGATTATGCGCTCAAATACCGTACGATTACGCTTCCCGAAGGAGAAAGCGGAAGTTACGATCCGAGTCAGGTTTTTTCTCTTCCGGTCGGAACGATCGTCACGAAGACGTTCTCCTTGCCGGCGGATCTTAGATCACCGAACGATAATATTAGAATCGTTGAAACTAGGGTTTTGATCCATACGGAAACCGGATGGAGAGGTTTGCCGTACGTTTGGAACGCTGCTGGAACGGACGCGGATTATAAACCCGGAGGAAGGGTCGAGCCGATCTCCTTCATCGACGCGAACGGCGCGACACAAAACGCGAATTATCTGCTTCCTTCCGAAAATCAATGCAGGATGTGTCACGAAACGATCGTATCGGGAGGCGCGAAAAAGATCGTTCCCATCGGTTTAAAGGCGAGACATCTGAATAAGACTTCCGCGCTTTCCTCGGGAGCCAACCAGCTGGACGTCCTTAAGTTGAGGAATTTTCTTACGGGAGTCCCCGCATCGGCCGGCGCTCCAAGAGCGCCTAACGCGTTCGACGGCGCTACCGGAACGCTTGAGGAACGAGCCAGGGCGTATCTGGATATCAACTGTGCTCATTGTCACAATCCCAACGCGCAAGCGGGAATCACGAGTCAGTTATATCTGAACGTAGAAAACGCGAATACGGCCCACTTGGGTTATTGTAAAATACCGGGATCGGCGGGACAAGGAAACGGAGGTTTTACGTACGACATCGTTCCCGGCGA
This sequence comes from Leptospira ellisii, assembly GCF_002811955.1. Classification (GTDB taxonomy): domain Bacteria; phylum Spirochaetota; class Leptospiria; order Leptospirales; family Leptospiraceae; genus Leptospira; species Leptospira ellisii. Next base: position 5,797 of record NZ_NPEF01000194.1, on the reverse strand, counting down.
CGCGGATCATTCGATTTTGAAATTCAGATTGGAGACCGCCAATGCGGCCGCGATGATGCCGGCTCTCGGAAGAAGTCTGGTTCATACGGAAGGGGTTCAATTGATCAAGGATTGGATCGATTCGCTTACGCCCGTGGTATGTAACTGACGGTTAATGAATAAATCCTGCAGATCGGTCTAAGGCGATTCTTGGACCGATTTTTTTTACCAGATCGCCGAGAAGGCCCCTCTCAATTCCCCCAGCTTATAACCGACCGCTTTGTCTTGCGGATACAATTCGGAAATTTTTTTCGAGACCGCCGGATCGATATCGCGCGGGCCCCCGTGGCATTTCAAACAGGTGGGATTCTGCAAAACGATCGGTTGTAAAACCCGCACTTCCTTGTCGTTGCTGTTCATGACGAGATAAGGAGCGCCTCCGTTTTTCGCGGTCTTCTTCCATTGTTCGAAAATTTCCGCTTCCCATACGTCCGGAACATGGTTCGGATTTCTCGGTTTGTCCGATATCCTTCGGAAAGAAATTCCCGGAAACGAAGTTTTGACGTCCGCTTCCTTGGCCGGAGAAACCGTGCGGCAGATTTCGATCGCGCCTACGATCCCTTTCGTTTTGATGGCCGATTCCAGGTTCTTCTGCAAATCGACCTGAAAGTCCGCGATCAATTCGAGCAGAATCTGTTTTTTCTCCGCGTTGCGGTCCGTAAAACAGACCGGAAGCAATTGCGCCACGAGAAAGAGCGAAGTCAATTTAGCGATATGATTCAACCGGAATAGGGAGGATAAAACATTCCTCTTGGAACGATCGGAAAACGAGTCCATACATCCATCGTACCGATCCGTAAAGGAAGGAAAAGAAGTTTTATCCGGTTCCGGGTGCGGTTTTCGCCGCCGAAAAGGATGGACAGAATGCCTTTTTTTTGATTTTTGGAAAGTATCAATCTTAGAATCAACTTCGCTTGATTCCAGTCATCCAAAGATCATTAGGGGAAACTCATCATGTCCGGACATTCGAAATGGGCTACGATCAAACGTAAAAAAGACGCGATCGATTCCAAACGCGGAGCCATATTTACCAGAGTCGGAAAAGAAATCACGGTCGCCGCAAAGATGGGGGGAGGGGATCCGGAAGGTAATCCCAGACTCAGACTTGCGGTGCTGAAGGCCAAGTCAGTGAACATGCCCAAAGACAATATAGAAAGGGCGATCAAAAAAGGAACCGGAGATTTGGAAGGAGTCACGTACGAAGAGTGTCTCTACGAATGTTTCGGACCGGGGGGAATCGCGATTATGGTTTCCGCCGTTACGGACAAAAAGTCCAGAACGACTCCGGAAATTAAAAGCATTCTCACCAAACTGGGAGGGTCGCTCGCCACTTCCGGTTCGGTGAGTCGTCTTTTCGAAAAGAAAGGCGTCATCGTGATCGAGGTTTCCCAGATCGGCGAGGACGAGCTGGTGGATCTTGCGGTCGGAGCGGGAGCCGAGGACGTGATCAACGAAGGGGACGTTTACCGAGTGATCACGGCGCCGGACGATTACGAAGCCGTATTACATGCGTTAAATGAAAAGGGATTGAAAGCGGAGGAATCCGAGATCCGTTATATCGCTTTGGTCAGTTCCGAAATCGCGGACAAGGAAGTTGCGGAGAAGGTGATGAAGCTGGTCGATCAGCTGGACGGTCACGACGACGTCACTTCCGTTACGTCCAACTTCGAATTGGCCGAATCGCTCGAAAAAGAATTTGAATGATTCTTTGAAATTTTCCTCTTCCGTTCCCTCTTCGTCGAAGAAGGGGGAATCGGATTCTACCTTCTCGTCTTTTTTTCATTCGATCGGGAAAGTTTAACTTGAGAATCATCGGAATCGATCCTGGCTCGCACCGCGCGGGTTATGCGGTGTTGGAAAAGGTTTCCTCTAAAATCAAAATCCTCACATACGGCACGGTGGAGGTTCCTTCGGGAACTCCGAGCCCCGATAATCTTCTTCTTTTGAGAAGCGGTTTGTCCGAGATTTTGGAGGAGTTCCGGCCCGTCCTCGCTTCCGTTGAGGAGATGTTTTTTGCGAAAAACAAAAAGACCGCGTCCCGGGTTTTCGAGTCGAGAGGCGTTCTTTTGGTTACATTAGCAGAACGGAATATTCCAATTTTAGAACCTACCGTTTCGCAGATTAAAAAAGGGACTACGGGAAGCGGAACCGCCGATAAAAAGCAGATTCGGCAGGCCTTAAAACTGCTTTTGGGCATCGATCTTTTGAAGGGACACGACGATTCCTGGGACGCGGTGGCGGCAGCGTACGTGGGACTTTCGATGAGTTCCGCTCCGTTGTGGACGGTTCGAATCCGGGGTTGAAGTCGTCGTAACAACGTCCCCCGGTCCACGTTGCGCCCCCCACCCGCGTTTGGGTGGAGGAGGAGAGGTGGCGGGAATTTTCGGACCGTTTCCCTCTAACAGAAAATCTTAAATAAATAAAGCGGAATTTTTCGTTCGGATCACGGCGTAATTCCGACGTATGTGCGGAATTTATTCCACCTCGGCACCTTCGAACGGAAGTTTCGTGGTTTTGATATCCAAAAGCGGGCCGAGTTCGTAAACGTTCGTATAACCGTAGATTTTCAAAGAAACGAAAGTCGAAAGATTCAGCGATGCCGGGGGCGCTTTTTCGGCGAACGCCTGCGGGCTACCCGTGAAGTTATTGTTGCAATATATTAGAATTTTTGAATCTAATTTCGGGATCGTCTGAGCTAAGGATTCTTTGGTGAATTCAGTGAAGGGTAGGCTGATCGCGCCCCGGATATGTCTCAGTTTGTAGCGGGATTCGCTGCGAGCGTCCAAAAGAATCACGTCTTCGTTCTCGATAATCCGCAGGAATTCCTCTTCGGTAAGACGTCGGGATTCCCTTTCCTCCGAAGAAGCGTTTACTGTGTTTTGAAAGGTCTGGTAATCGATCAGGCGATTCGGAATTCTATTTTTCGTTTTGATGGAGGTTTTCCCCTTTGCGATTAAAGTTCCGCTCGCCAAGAAAATCAATAGAAGGTTCAAAAGAATTCTCATAAAAGTTCTCCCGATGGACAGACTCGTCGAAATTCTCCGGTCGGAAACCTCGAATGTCAATTCCCTTTTTAAAGATTTGACGTTCCGGTTTTTCGGGAAGAGCGACATACGCCCCAATTGGAAGAACCGGAACGGCTTTGAAGAGGTGATCCCTCTTTGGGTTAGGGAAAAAAGCCAGATGATTCCGAATTATTCGGGACTCAGATTCGCCGAAAACCAATCCTCTGGCGAGGATCGAAGTCTTTGCTCGATTACGATTTTCTTTTCTATCTTTTCCTGAATTTTGCGGATCGAGGCGGTGATCATCGGATGTTCGACCGCTTCGTTTCCGACGCCGAGATTCCGCATTAATTTCGAAGTATTCTTCCCGCCGAATCTCCGGAGCAGAGGTTCGTCCAAAGAGGAAAATACGGTCGCTTCCTTCAGATGCAACTTTAGAAAAATCTGTTGTTCCGTTTTGCGTAACGGATGGTGTTCGCCGAAGATCGGATCCTTCTCCGATAGATCCGAGGTTTCCAATTCCCATGCGTAAACGAGTCGGGAAGATTCGTTTTCCAATTCGAGGATTTCCTGAAAGCGCCGGAAGGTGTCGTCGAACCAGACTACGAAAACCGATTCCGGTTTTTTCCCGAAAATCCGTTTACATTTTTTTAATTTAGATTCTTGTGATAGAAAGATCAGATCCTTGATCGGGACGGAAGGGATTTTCGGTTTAAAAAAATCGAACATTCGTTTTCCATTCTCCCCGGTAAAAATAAAACCGGATCCGAACAAAGTCGAACCGCGGTCAGAGGCGTTTCGATCAGGAATTCATCTGATGAAGGATTTGTAATCCTCTTAACGTCAAAAGAGGATCGATCCGATCGAAGATTCCCGGGTGGGCCGAATCGATCACGGTGACCAAACCGCCCGTTCCGACTACGCGGTAGTCTTGTCCTTTTTCACGTTTGATTTCACGGATAATTCCCTCCAAAAGGCCGATCCATCCAAAAAAGAAACCCGCTTGGATCGATTCGATGGTGGAATCGCCTAAAATTTTTCCCGGAGATTGGAATATGATCGGGGGAAGTTGGGAAGTGTTTTTGGTCAAGGCATCCATGGAGACTTTCAAACCGGGCGCGATCACACCGCCTAGGTATTCCGGTCTTTCGTTGATCACACAAAACGTGGTCGCCGTTCCTAGATCGATCACGATGGATTTGCCGGGAGAGTCAACGGCGACGGCCGCCGCGTTGACGAGTCGATCCGCGCCGATTTCGTAAGGTCGAGGATACGAAATGGAAAAGGGGAGATTCATCCTGTAATCCACCCGGACGGCTTCGATCTTAAACCAATCCAGGAACATTCTGTCTAAAATCGGATTTAGGGTCGGAACGACGCTGGAGTAAATCGCGCCGGTGATCATTTCGTTTTCGATTTTGAATTCGCGTAAAAAACCCCGAAAGAATAAGCCGAGCTCGTCGGAGGTCCTGTCCTTTCGTGTTACGGTTCTTTTGTGGAAGAGGGGCGCGGTTTGACCGTTTTCGAAGATTCCGAAAACGGTGTTCGTGTTACCTACGTCTACGACTAAGAGCATTTTAGTTTAAAGAATGGAAATCCTCCGGGCTGTCAATGAAATCCACTTTGGTTCCGGACGGGGTTTTGAGAATTAGGGAACCATTTTCCCCCAAACCGTCCAAAACTCCGGTAAGGGTTTGGCCGTTTTCCGTATAACTTACGGATTGTCCTTTCCAAAGGAGGAGTTCGTTTAACAAAATCAGTTCTTTTTTTCTGCCTTCCGCGTCCTTCCAAAGAAGAATCGCCTCGTTGAGGGCGGGGACGAGTTTTTCGAGGATCTCGTTCTTTTTTCCGGCGCGGTCCGGATTGGTATTCAAAAAACCCGCTTCGGTGAGATGTTCTGGAACGGATTCCTTTTTGCCGAAAAGATTGATTCCGATTCCTATGATGAGAGTGATCGAAGCCCCGACGACTTCCGACTCTATTAGAATTCCTGCAACCTTTTTGCTTCCGAGATAAAGGTCGTTCGGCCATTTGATTTTTAGGCTGCGGGTGAGTTCGGGATAAACGGAAAGAATGGCTTTACAGAGAGCGGTTCCGATAAACAGGGAAAGACCGGGGCCGGCTTCGAAATTTTCGAGTCCTATTTTGCCGGAGAAAATCAGGGATTCGTCGCCGATCACTTCCCATTTGCGGTCCCGTCTGCCTCTTCCGGCGGTTTGTTCTTCCGCGACGATCCAGGTTCCGTGCGGGAACTCCTCGCTTTTGATGATCGTGTTCGTAGACGTGACGGAATCCAAGAAGATTCCCTTTTCAGGCTGAAGGAGAATGGTCTGCATGACCGATACATTCGAGGTGACCGAAGAATACGCAAGAAGAAAAGCGGAAACTCGACGCTATCGTTCCCGAGTAACATCCTCTTTTTTTCGTTTAATATATAACTAACTATTCTTTTTCTATAATCCATGTAGATAAAGCGACCTGGAATTACGTCTCCATATTAGGAGTCGGAAATAAGTTTTTTATGCCGATATTTAGAGAGATTTGGAACGGATTCGAAAACGTTCTGCGTATATTTCGTTCGGTCGACGAGATGTTTCGGGCGTGCCTCGGAGCCGCCGCAATATTCCAAAAGATGAATGTGTTTTGCGTCGGTTGCGGCGGCTCCGAGTCGCGTGACTCCGGGCTCGCGGATTCCCGCTCGTCCTCTTCGAGGACGCTTGAGCGCCCTGCGGCCCGCTCACGCAAAAGAACGT
>NZ_NPEF01000193.1 GCF_002811955.1 Leptospira ellisii | reverse complement strand
TTGGCGACATACGGCATATCCAGACTCAACTGGTGATACTGCGCGTTCTTTGTCGTATTAAAATATTGCGCGAAAGGTCGAATTTTCCGGGAGCTTCGAGGTTGAAGGGAACTCCGTAGTTCAGAAGTTCTTTTACGAGAGGAGGACCTTCCTCCACCAAAACCTGGACCGCCGCGGGATCGCAGAGCCAAGCTCCCGCTTCCAGGGTGTCCCGGACGTGATCCTCGAGTTTGTCTCCTTCCGCGAATACGGAGGCGATTCCCCCTTGTGCGTAGTTCGTGTTGGATTCGTAATCCGATTTTTTGGTTACGATTACGACGGAACCGTAGGGAGCGAGTTTTAGGGCCGCAAACAGACCCGTAATTCCGCTCCCTAGGACTAAAAAGTCCGTTTTGATGCGGGGCATGTTACTTCTTTTTCGTGCTGATCAGAGCTTCTATATAATCCAAGGAACGGATCAGTTGATAATCCGGTTTGATCGGATCGTTTTTGTGAACCGCGATAAACTCCGCCGCCTTTCCGTTCTTTTGCACCCAATTGTCCAGTTTTTTCACGTCGAAGGAACTGCGTTCCTCGGAGGCGGCCGGAAGTTCGGAAAGGTGATTCCACATATTCTCCTCGCGGAATCGGAACGGAAAGGATCCGTCCTCTTCGGAGGAGATCTCTATATCCGGTTTTACTCCCACGACTTGGATCGTGTTGCCGGAAGGGGAATAATAACGCGCCTGCGTGAGTTTGATCAGGTAATCGTTTCCTAGAGGCATCAATTTCTGCACGGTCGCCTTCCCGAAGGTTCTTTCCCCTAAAATCAATCCTCTTCCGTGGTGTTTGATCGCGCTGGCTACGATTTCGGAGGCGGAAGCGGACTTGGCGTTGATCAAAACGGCTAACGGTAAATTGGTGATATCCTTGTTCTTCGCGTATGCGTCTTCGGGGCTGCGGTTCGGACTTTTCGTGGATACGATCAAACCCTTTTCGATGAACATATCCGCGATGTCGATCGCGAGATCCAGATAACCCCCGGCGTTGCTGCGCAGATCCAGAATCAGCGCTTTGAGCTGGGTTCCTTTCCCCTGCGCTTCCTTTTCCAGTTCCTTGTATTTGTCCACGAGTTCCCGGTCCACGGAAGGACCGTCGTCCGATTTTACGAATCCGGTGAGTTTGATGTAACCGATATGCTCGTGGCCTTCTATGAGTTTACTCGTAAGGTTTTTGATTTCGATCGTGTCGCGGACGACTTCGATGTTCAGGGTTCCGGGAACACCTTTTCTTTGGATCGTAAGGGCCACTTTGGATCCCTTCTTTCCCTTGATTTTTTCCACGACCTTATCCAGCAGAATTCCCTTGATGGATTTTCCGTCCACGGCTAGGATCACGTCCCCGGAACGGATTCCGGCGTTGACCGCGGGTCTTCCTTCGAGAGGATTTTCCACCACGACTTCCCGGTTTCCTCCGCCGGAAAGAATGGCGCCGATTCCCTCGAAACTTCCGTCCTGAATTTTGGACATGGATTCTTCCCAAGCGGAACGCAGAAATACGTTGCTGTGAGGATCCAAAGAGGACAGATATCCGTTGGCCGCGGCGAGAAGAACGTCGTTCATCGTGAACGGCTCTTTGGATTTTTCCTCGGAATCTCCGAACGGATCCTTGATCGGTGCGTCCTTGTATTTGTTCAGATTGGTTTCGATAAAAGCGAGGATCCGGTCAAAGTCCTTTTTGTTGAATCCGGTCTGTTCCCACTTGGAGGAAAGAACGTTTTTCCGGACTTTTTCCCGTTCTACGAGGCGTTTGACTTCTTCGTCGTTGACCTTGGTTTTGTTGGCGTCCTCTTTCAGTTTTCTGTCGCGGATTTTTTCCACTTCCGCGTAATCCGGATCGAAGACTACGAAGGAATCATCCACGGAAATTTTAAACGTCTTGCCGGGAAAAATTTCGTCTTTTTCCTCGTATTTGTCCCTTTCCTTATAGTAACTTTCCGGAAAAAGATACAAGGGATGAGGAAGCGCGAGCAGAGCGTAAACGGCGGCTTCTCTGTAGGCGCGGTTTTTGTCGATGTTCTTGTCGATGTAATACCGGGAGACGGTGCTCACTACGTTCTCGAAATCCTTGAGCGTAAAGTCGGCCTTGACCGGGGACTTGCCGGAAGTAGGCTCGCAGTACAGGATAAATATGGTCAATAGAGTGGAAAGTAGCAAAGAAAGAGCGGCAGATCCTTTTTTCAAACTGGTGTCCCTCGGATTTCAGGAAATTTTCAGTTCATTCTCCATTCAAATCTCAAAGTGTCAATCCCTTTGGAGCGGATCTTGCCTCGTGATCCCGGCGATTTTGACCGCTTCCGTTTCTTGTTCTTCGGTTTCCCTTCCGGGTTCGGGGAGGTTCGCACTCGAAATGATTCAGGAACAGGCCATTTTGGAATTTTACGGAACCCCGGAGGAACGGGAATCCGCGATCAAACTTCTGCGGTCGAGCTGTCGTTCCCTTCGTCCGGATCGGGCCTTGTCCTGTTACAATTTATCCGTGCTTTATCTTTCTTCGAAACGATATTCCGACGCGTTGGAATACGCTCTTCGAGCCAGAAAGGCCGAGCCGGAGGACACGTTGTATCGGGATCAGGTGTTTCAGTCGGCCTATTTTTTGGAGTTCGAACAAGGAGATACGTTGTCCGCCGACGACGTGGAACGCAGATATTTCCGCGCGGTGAAAAACTGTAAGGAAGGAAAAAGGAACGAAACGATCGCGGATCTGGCGGTTCTCGCGGAGCTGGGACAGATCGGAAAGGAATCCTTAAAACGCGGAATTTTTGCGGAGTGTGCGGGAGAATCCGAAGCGCTTCTGAACGTAAAACCCAATCCGGTTTCCTATACGAAAGAATATTATAAATTTCTGGAGAACTCGCATCCGTATCGGGAAGTCTGGGACGTTTCCGGAACCGTACGAAGACAGACCCTGGAAAAAAACGCGGTCACCGAACACGAGGTTACCAAGGCCTGGAGGGAATTCAGACAATCCGTACGTTCCAAGAACAAACCCCGGGCGGCGGAACAGTTGAAAAAATTCAAACTCGGTTTGGAAGGGGTCTCCAAAAAAAATCAGAACGCCAGGGTGTTCGCGCAACATCTCAAACGCGCCGCGTATTATCTTATCCAGGGAGATCCGGGTTTCGAAGGATTCCGGGATCTTACGAAAGAGCTCGAAGATACTCCCTGACGCTTTGTGCGATTCCCACTTCGAGGGCGTAGGAAATCAAACGATGTCCGATCGAAACCTCGGACAAACCGGGAAGTCCGGCGAACACGCGTAGGTTGTTCTGATCCAGATCGTGACCCGCGTTGATTTCCAACTTCTGACGCAGAACCTCCTCGGCGGCCGGCACGTACTCCGAAACGAAGATCGCTCGTCCTTCCTCCGGGGAAATATCGAATTTTTCGGCGAAAGGACCGGTGTAAAATTCCACACGATCGGCTCCCGTAGCGGATACGAGTTTCAGATTTTCGAGGTCGGTTTCCACGAACAAAGAGGAACGGATCCTCTCTTTCTTTAGAATTTTAGAATATTCTTGAACGATATCGAGGTCCTTTTCGAAATCGAAACCGTGATCGGACGTGATTTCCCCCGGCGTGACCGGAACCAGGGTCGCCTGATCGGGTTTTGCCGCAAGGACCAGATCCAAATACCGGGGGGACGGTTCCCCTTCGATATTGTATTCCGCGGAGGTTTTGTGTCTTCTGTTATAGGAATCGATCAGATCCTTGAGAACGAAAACGTCGTCCTTGCGGATATGTCTTTCGTCCTCCCGGGGATGAACCGTGATTCCGTGGGCCCCCGCCTCTAACACGAGTTCGGCGAAACGGACGAGGTCGGGAAGATTTCCGCCCCGAGAGTTCCGGACCGTGGCTATTTTGTTGATATTTACGCTGAGTTTGGTTTTCAAAAAATTTCACCCCGAAACATACGATTTTTTTGATGGAGGTTTGATTCCATCTGAAAAACGAAAAAAATGCGGAAGGATTCGATTCTTTTCCTTGCATTTTTTTCGAAGATCGGTTATGGTTTGCGCCCGTCTTTTGGGACGGAGAATAAAGAATAATTCTGCTTGAACGTGAATACCTCTCGCAGAGCATGGTCAATTCCGATGGCAACCAGTAAGAAGACGACAAAAAAGCCTGCCTCGGCCGCGGCGAAAAAAAAGACCGCGGCAAAGAAAGTCGCGTCCAAAAAGGGGGCGGCGCAGACGAAAAAGAAAGAGGAGATCATCAAAAAAGCTCTTTCTAGTCCCGCTGCCAAAGCCGGAACCGCGAAAAAATCCTCCGCAAAAGGTGCGGCCCTGAGTCCTCTGGGAAAAAAATGGACCTGTCATACTTGTTCCACGAAATTCTACGATCTCAACAAGGAAGAAAAAATCTGTCCTAAATGCGGGGCCGATCAAAACAAACGTCCCGTCACCCGTACTCGTACCGTTCGACCTCGGGTTGTGGAAGAGGAAGAGATCATAGAGGACGATTTGTCCGAAGACGAGGAAATGGAATTCACCGAAGAACCTCTGGAAGAGGCTTTGGAAGAAGAAGACGACGCGGAAGAACAAGAAGAGTAATCTCTTCCTTGTCTCGACCGATTCTCATACTCGCCGCTCCTACCGGAGCGGGTAAAACTTCCCTCGTAACACAACTCGATCCGGAACGGTTCGAAATTCTCTCTTTCGATTCCAGGCAGATCTATCGGGAAATGCCGATCGGAACCGCGGCTCCCGACGCGACACAACAATCCGGAATTCGTCACCATCTTGTGGAAATACTGTCTCCGGCGGAAACCGTGGACGCCGGTTTGTACAATCGATTGGCCGAAAGCGCTCTTGCGGAAGTTTTGGAACGGGGAAAGATCCCGGTCTTCACCGCAGGGACGGGTTTTTATCTAAGGGCCTTTTTGTTCGGAATGTTTCCCGTACCCGAAATCGACGCGGAAGTCCGGGAGAGAGTTCTGTCCCTCAGTTATGATGAAAAGAAGGAATTGCTCCGCACGATGGATCCGGATTCCCTTTTGCGGATTTTTCCGGGAGACGAGTATCGATTGGGAAGGGCTTTGGAAGTTAATTTGATGGGCCAACGATGGTCCGCGTTGAAGATCGATCCGGATACTTCCGCGATCGAACGTTTCGGCTTGAAGATAGAATCGGGTATTTTTTTGGATCTGGATCGTGCGGAACTCTACGATCGTATCAATCGAAGGGCGGCGCGGATGATCGAAGAAGGGATGGCGGAGGAGGCCTGGAAAATTCGGGAACGTTACGGAGAAAGTTGTCCCGGTCTCAAATCCTTGGGCTATAATTTTGCACTTGAAAATAAAAAAGGAAACTCCAATGTAGAGACATTCCTCGAGGATTTAAGTCAGTCCCACAGGAATTACGCCAAAAGACAGGTCACTTGGTTTCGCAAGGAAACGTATCTGAAACCCATGGGTCGAACAGAGGCGCTGGAAACGATAAAACATAGAATGTAACGGAAACAAACAAAGATGTCTGCTAAAAACAATATACAGGACCAACTCTTAAACACTGCCCGCAAAGATAAGATGGATCTTACCATTTATCTTTTGAACGGGGTTCCCTTGAAAGGTAAGGTCGTAAGTTTCGACAATTTTACGATCGTTCTCGAACAGGAAAACAAACAAAGCCTCGTTTATAAACACGCGATTTCGACGATCATCCCGTCTAAGATCATCAAACTCTATACCGAGGAAACCAAAGACGCAGCGCAGGGATAATGCGGTTTTGGTCTAAATTGTTCTGGATTCTGATTCCGGGACTACTCGCGGCTCTTCTCTATTTCTGCGTTTTCCCCTTAAAAGAGGGGGAGTCCCTTCTCGTCGTCGACGGTTCGGAAGAAATTTTAGAATATACTTCCGGGCCGGGTTACGTTTTCGAATGGAAGACGCTCTTTCCGTGGAAATACGGCGTGACCCGTTTTCCGATCTCTTCCCGGGTTTCGCAGATCGTTTCGAACGTGGATCTCGCCTCCGGTCTGTTTCCGGAATCCTCTTCCGAAGGCAAGGCGAGAATCCAGTTGGAGATCCGTTATTCCCTCGATCCCAATCTTGTACCGCGTTTTTTGGATGCGTCCGGCGTCCGGGACGAAGAAGTCTCCAAGTATATAGGAAAAATCGTATATTCGATTCTTCGCAAAAAGACGGACGAATATCTTTCCAATCCGGGAACACTCAAACAGAATCTTCTTTCGTATCTCTCCTACGATTTTTCCAAGGAACTGATCGCGGAGGAACCTTCCTTTAAAAACGCGACGGTCCGCGTTTCCGATCTTCAGGTTCCGGATCCTGCGCTGATCTCGGGAATATTCAGAAATCAGAATTTACTTCTGCAGAGAAAGTTGGAACTGGTCGCCGCCCTCTCGAAAGCTGAGGCGATCAAAATCGAGGAAGAGGCCAAAACCACCGCGATGCTCAGACGACTGGAAAGAACCAAGGACTTTGCGGTCAAAAATCCGGACATGAGGGAATTCCTATTGTACGAAAGTTTATCCGAAAACGTGGAAGTGATCCTTCTTCCTTCGGAGATGATTTTGGGGGAAATCCCTTCCTCCAAAAGAAAAAAGAACGGTGCGGTAAAAAAACCTAAAGAGGTAGAATGAAACAAGAGAAACCCGTGGTGCTGATTATGGCGGGGGGAAAGGGAGAGCGTTTTTGGCCTCGTTCCAGAGTTTCCACACCCAAACAACTTCAGAAAGTATATTCGAATAAAACGTTGTTGAAGGAAACCCTCGATCGGGCTTTGACGATCACTTCGATCGATCGGATTTATATAGGAACCAACGCGAGTCTTCGGAAATCCATTCTCGCTCAGGAAAAAAATTTCCCCGAAAAGAACTTCATCATAGAACCCGAAGGAAAAAACACGGCGCCGATCATCGCGCTCGCCTCCTTGTATTTCCGCGAAAAATACGGGGATCCGGTTCAGGTGGTTTTATCAGCGGACGCGTGGATCAATCCCGTGAAGGAATTCACCAAAACGATCTCTAAGGCGCTCGCCCAGGTCGAAAATCATCTCGTACTTTTAGGAATCAAACCCAACCGTCCCGAAGTCGGCTACGGTTATATCGAATCCGGAAAGGCTACCGACGGATGTTTTGCGGTAAAATCCTTTTACGAGAAGCCGGACGTCAAAACCGCGCTCCAATACATCAAAAAGAAAAACTTCTATTGGAATCCGGGGATTTTCCTCTGGAAGACCTCGACTATTTTAGAAGAATTGAATACACAATCTAAGAAAAACCTGAAACCACTAGAGGATCGATTTACATTTAAAAAGGCGGCAGAAATGA
>NZ_NPEF01000192.1:340-7361 GCF_002811955.1 Leptospira ellisii | reverse complement strand
TCCGCACCGACAAACGGATCGTATTCACGAACGGATGTTTCGATCTCGTTCACAGAGGACATCTTACGTATCTTTCTCAAGCCCGCGAACTCGGCGATTTTCTTTGGGTGGGAATCAACGCAGACCTTTCCGTAAAACGTCTCAAGGGGGAACAAAGACCCGTCGTTTCCGAAGAAGATCGAGCCGTTTTGTTGTCCAATCTTAGATTCGTGGACGCGGTCACGATTTTTCCCCAGGACACTCCGCTCGATCTGATTCGCCTCGTCAAACCGACGATCCACGTTAAAGGAGGAGATTATACCGCGGAAGACCTGCCGGAAACCCCGCTCGTTCGGGAATTCGGCGGAGAGGTTCGGATTTTGCCGTTCGTACCCGGAAAATCCACCTCGCTTCTGATCCAGAAAATCCTGAAACTCTAAAACGGACCTTTTCCCTTTTTTGGAGACAGAATTCTTAGAAATTCCTGTTTGAATTTCTGGAAACTCCCAGAACTCTGTTCTGAAAGGCGGGAATGGAAGTTGTCGAGAACTAAGTTTATCTTTGTAACCGGAGGGGTGAGTTCCTCCCTTGGAAAAGGAGTCACCGTGGCGGCTCTGGGTTGTCTTTTGGAGAGTCGCGGTTATTCCGTTTCCCTGCAAAAAATGGATCCCTACATCAACATCGATCCGGGCACGATGAGCCCCTATCAACACGGAGAGGTCTACGTCACCGCGGACGGGGCGGAAACCGATTTGGATCTCGGTTACTACGAACGTTTTACTCATTCCAAACTGACCCGGAAGAATTCAGTATCCACCGGACAGATTTATAATACGGTCATCCAGAGGGAAAGAAAAGGGGATTATCTCGGACGTACCGTACAGGTGGTTCCCCATATCACCAACGAAATCCGTAACAGGATGTACATCGTCGCAAGAGAGGAGAACCCCGATTTTATCATCGTTGAAATCGGTGGAACCGTAGGGGACATCGAGTCGATCCCATTTTTGGAAGCCATCCGTCAGATGCGTTACGAACACGGAAGTTCGAACGTATTGTTCGTTCACCTAACGTTGGTTCCTACGATCACCGCCGCGGGAGAAGCCAAAACCAAACCCACGCAACATTCCGTCAAAGAACTGTTAGGTCTCGGAATCCAACCCGATATACTCGTCTGCCGCGTTTCGCAGCCCATGACCAAGGAGATGAAAAACAAACTTTCCCTCTTTTGCAACGTCAAGGAGGAGAACGTGATTTCGGCTAGCGACATTTCCACGTCCATATACGAAATTCCTAAAATGTATAAGGAGGAGAAACTCGACGAGGTCGTCCTCAAAACCATGGGAATGGAACTTCGAACCTCCGACTTCGAAGAATGGGACACGATGGTGAAAGGCCTTCTCACCACCAAACAAACCGTACAAGTCGCGGTCGTGGGAAAATACATCTCCCTGCAGGACGCGTATCGCTCCATCTACGAAAGTCTTTCGCACGGCGGGATAGCCCATCAGACGAAGGTGGAATTCGTCAAAATCGATCCGGAAAATTTAGATAAGGAAAACGTAATCGATTCCCTCAAAAACGTACACGGAATTCTTGTTCCGGGAGGTTTCGGCGACCGCGGAATCGAAGGGAAAATTCTCGCGATTCAACACGCAAGAACCAAGGGAATTCCCTTTTTCGGAATCTGTCTCGGAATGCAATGCGCGGTCGTGGAATACGGAAGGAACGTTCTGGGACTCAAGGATGCGAATTCTACCGAGATACGACCCGATACGGAACATCCGGTGATCTCCCTTTTGGAGGAACAAAACGACATCGAACAGATGGGAGGAACGATGCGTCTCGGTTCGTATCCCTGTAAGATCAAAAAGGATACGCTCGCTTACTCGGAATACAAATCCGAATCGATCCACGAACGCCATCGCCATAGATTCGAATTCACGAATCGATACAGAAAACAATATGAGGAAAACGGAATGGTCATCGCCGGAACTTCGCCGGACGATAACTTAGTGGAAATCGTGGAAATACGGGAACACGACTGGTTCGTCGGAGTTCAATTCCATCCGGAATTTCAATCTAAACCGACCGCACCTCACCCTTTATTCGCTGGATTTATCAAAGCGACCGTGAAATACTCTAAAAAAGGATAACGATGAAAGACACCACCTGCACTAAACGGGAATTTCTCGGAGGAGCCAAAATAGGAGGGGACGAACCCTTCTTTTTGATTTCAGGTCCCTGCGTCATGGAAAACCGGGATCTACTCGACCGCGTCTGCGCGGAGATGATCGAAATCTGCGCGGAATTGAAGATTCCGTATATCTTCAAAAGCAGCTTCGATAAAGCGAACCGATCCTCGGTCAATTCCTACCGTGGACCGGGACTCGCCGAAGGCATTCAGAATTTGGAATATATCAAAAGCAAATACGGAGTTCCCGTCCTTACCGACATCCACGAAACGCATCAAATCGCGCCTCTCAAGGATGTGATCGACGTGTATCAGATTCCCGCGTTTCTCTGTAGACAAACCGATCTGATCGCGGAGTCGGCGAAAACGGGGAAATGGGTCAACGTCAAAAAAGGTCAATTTCTCGCTCCGGCGGACACGCGTCATATCCAGATTAAGATGAAGGAATCCGGAAACGACAAATGTCTCGTCACCGAAAGGGGAACCAGCTTCGGTTACGGGAACCTAATCTTCGACGGAAGAGCGGTTCCCATCATACACGGATTCGATATTCCGGTCGTGTTCGACGCGACCCATTCGGCTCAACTTCCGGGAGCGGCCGGCAACAGTACCGGAGGACAAAGGGAATTTATTCCCAGCGTTCTACGCTCCGCGGTTTCCCTCGGAATCGAAGGGATCTTTATGGAAGTTCATCCCGACCCGGAAAAGGCGCTTTCCGACGCGACGACCCAATATCCTCTTTCCCAAATCAAAACGCTTTTAAAGGATATGATCGGCTTGGATCGGTACGTAAAAAAAGAGATCCTCGCTTCCCGAACCGGGTCCTAAAAAAGGAAATTATGAAGCGCGTCTTTTCGTTTCGGATAAGGATATTTTTTTTCGCGTTATCCTTTCTTTGCGTGTCCGTTCTGATCGATTGTAAAAAGACGAATTACGAACGTGTCGAAAAGGAAAGGGAAAGCGGCGCCTCCGTTTCCATCCGAAACTTCAAACGAACCGCCTACGACCAGGAGGGAAAACTTCAATGGGAATTGAAGGCGGAAGAATCCTACGTCTACGTAAACGAAAACAAGACTATCTTCTACAATATCGATTTTGATCAGTACGAGGACGGAAAATTCAAATCGAAACTTCTGGGTGAAAAAGGGGAAATCAACCACAAAACGCGTTTGATGACCCTGGAAGGAAAGATCTATCTCCGCACCAACGACGACAAAACCCTGAACGCGCGCGCCATGGAATACAATATGGATACGAAGAAGCTGGTTTCGGATTCGGAAGTGACCGTCAGCTCGGACGGAACCACGATCCACGGAGTGGGTTTACGGGCTGATAAGGACCTCAACAAATTCACCATTCTGCGTCCGAGCGCCGTGACTCAAGGCGGAACCAATCCTTTAAAAGCGGCCGATTCCAAATGAAATCCGTCCGTTTTTTTCGGCTTCCGCTTCTTCTTTTGATCGTATCGGTTCCCGTAGTATATTACGGAAACGTAAAACCTCCCTTTCCGATCGGGAACGAAACCGCGGATAGAAAATTCGGAACGATCCCGGATAATCCCGAAAAAAAGGAAACCGGTCCCAACTTCCCGACCCTTTGGGGAGGCTCGGCGCTTACCCAAGAGGACAAAACCGTTTCCGGTCTTAAGGTCACCACTTTCAGTTTGGAAGGAGGGGCTTGGATCCAACACAAAAAGGTGAAACTTTCCGCGAACCAGATCGAAGTCTACGGCAAGGACGCGTTTAAGGGATTTTTGCGAGGCGGGGTTTTCGTTCAGGACGGGGACAACGGAGTGACCCTCAAGGCGGGCACGGGAGAATACGACAAATTCGAGGAAAAAATTTATATCAAAGACAGACCACGTTTGTTTCACACGGACAAAAGCGGCGCCAAAACGGTGATCTCCGCCACGTTTATCGAAAGAAATCTCGCCAAAAAAACGACTATCCTGAAAGAGAACGTCGTCATCGCACATCCGCAGATCACCATTCTTTGTAAGGAAGCGGTGTTCGAAGAGGAAGAGGATACGATCACCACGGATCCGGATCCGATTCTCATCGCTAAGGACAGATACCTGACCGGAAAACAACTAACGTTTCATACGAACGAGAATAAGGTGGAACTTTCCGGAGACAGCGTATTGTTCCAAAATTATACGGATACGGAAAAGGTGGAGAATAAGGATTCCAACGGAACGGAAGAAAAAACGAAACGGGAAGTGCGTAGGATCGCGATCCTCAAAGGGGACAAACTGATCAGCGATAAGGACGAAAGCGGAGAGACAAGAGTGGGTCTTTACGGAAACGCCAAAATCTTTCGGCACATGACGAAAATGGAAGCCGAAAAGATGATCAGCTACGGAAAAAATTCCTCTAAGATCGAAGCCCGCAACGGAATCACCATACACGATCGCGAAAACAGAATGATCCTTTCCGGGAATGTCCTTGACTACTATAAAAACGAACAGTACATTCATTTGACCGATTCGGGCAAAATCGATTTTCTTGATAAAAACTCGGAGAACGTAACGAGTACGATGACCGCGGTCGAATTCGAGCGGTTTATGGATAAGAACGAAACCGTGATTCGGGGAAACGTTCTTATCGAAGGAAAGGATTCTTCCGCCACGGGAGAATACGCGACCTATTTTGAAAAAGAGGAAAAAGTGTATCTTGAGGGAAACCCCACGTTGCGAAAAAACGGCAGAGATATCCATGCAGGAAGGATCATATTCTTTCCTAGAGAAGGAAGAGCTCTTTTGACCGACGGAATCGTTCCCGGAAAGTGAATTAGAATTATGAGTAAAACCTTCCGAATGGAAAACCTGGTCAAGGTCTACAACAAAAGAAAGGTCGTGGACGGAGCCAGTTTCGACATCAAAAAAGGGGAAGTCGTGGGACTTCTCGGCCCCAACGGAGCGGGGAAAACGACTTCCTTCTATATGTCCGTGGGTTTCGTAAGACCCGATTCCGGCAAAGTGTATATCGACGGTCAGGACGTGACCGATTCGCCGATGCATATAAGGGCCCGACTCGGAGTGGGTTATCTCGCGCAGGAAGCGTCGATCTTCCGCAAACTTACCGTCGCGGAAAACCTAGAAGCGATCCTGGAAACGATGAAACTTTCCAGAGCGGAGATCATCAAACGCAGGGACGAACTTCTCATAGAACTTCAGATCATGCGTGTCGCCAACCAGAAAGGATATACTCTTTCCGGAGGGGAACGAAGACGTTGCGAGATAGCAAGGGCCCTCGTCACGAATCCCGACTTCATTCTGTTAGACGAACCGTTCGCGGGAGTGGATCCCATCGCGGTTAAGGACATCCAGACCGTGATCCAATCCTTAAAGGAAAGGGGATTGGGAATTCTGATCACGGATCACAACGTACGCGAAACCTTAAAGATCACCGACCGGGCGTATATCATGTACAGCGGGAGAATTCTGATTTCGGGATCCACCCACGATCTTGTGAACGATCCCGAAACCAGAAGAATCTATTTGGGCGAGGACTTTACGCTGTGAATCTCAGTCAGTCACTGGTTCAAAAACAAACCCAGAAACTGGTGATGACTCAGGACCTGCGTCAGTCCATAGAACTTCTTCCCTTATCCACCCTCGAACTCGGAGACAGGATCAGTTCCGAACTCGTGGAAAATCCGATGTTGGAGGAGGAATATCCCTCCGAACGGAACAGAACCCCCGATCTCTACAGCCGAGACGATCTTAGAAGAAAGGAAAAGAACGACTTTCTGAAAAATTCGGACGTGACCTGGCAGGATAACTTTTCCTTGGATCGGGGAGGCTCTTCCGGATCCGATGCGTCGGATCGGAATCAAAAATACATAGAATCTTCCCCCGAAAAAAGTTCCCTTTCCGAACACCTTCTCTGGCAGCTGCGTCTTTCCAGTTTAAAACCGGAAGAAATATCGATTGGGGAGATACTGATCTCTATGTTGGACGATCACGGATTTATCACGATCGAGATTCCGGTCCTTTGCGCCGAAATGAAACTGAACGAAAAAAAGGTGCGGAAAGTTTTGGAACAGATCCATCGTTTGGATCCGATCGGAATCGGAGCCAAGGACGTGGAGGAAACGCTTCTGATTCAGGCGAAAATCCTGAAACCGGAGGATAAAAAACTTCACACGCTCATCCGGGACCATATCAAAGACCTGGAAAAACTGGATTATAAAACCATCTCCAAAAAGATGGAAATTCCGTTGGAAGCGGTGGAATCCCTCGCCTCCGAAATCAAAAAACTGGAACCTTATCCCGCCACCCTTTATACGGCGAACAAGCCGGATTACGTGATCCCGGACGTGATCGTGCGGGAAGTGGAGGGGGAATTCGACATATACATCAACGACGAATGGATCCCGCGGCTTAAAATCAATAAAGAATATTAGAATATTCTAAAAAACGAAAAGGACGCGGACAAGGAATACATCACGTCCAAACTCGGCTCCGCGGAATGGCTCATCCGTTCCGTCAATCAAAGAAGACAAACCCTTTTTAAGGTGACCTCCGCCATCATAGAAATGCAGACGGAATTCTTCCGCAAAGGAATCCAATACATCAAACCCCTCACGCTAAAGGACATCGCCGAAAAACTGGATATGCACGAATCCACGGTTTCCAGAATCACCTCCAACAAATACGTCCAGACTTCCCGCGGAATCCTGGAACTGAAATGGTTCTTTTCGTCCGGAGTGAAATCCGCCGAAGGTGGAATCGAGTCCTCCAAAAAAATCCACGATCTCATCCGCAATCTCGTAAAGGAGGAAAAATCGGAAAGTCCTCTTTCCGATCAGGAAATCGTGGAAGCGATCCAAAAACAGGGGAGCGAG
>NZ_NPEF01000192.1:0-280 GCF_002811955.1 Leptospira ellisii | reverse complement strand
AAATCCTCCCTTCCAGTCAGAGAAAAAAAGTTAAATCGTTGGAGTCCAGATAAGTCATGTCCATGCCCGGAATCAACGTTTCGAATATCCTCAACGAACACGAAGAACTTGGTCTGCGTCTTCTCGCCGGAGAAAAAGGACTCACCAATCGGATCCACATGTCCGAGATCAACCGTCCCGGTCTTTCCCTTACGGGTTTTTACGAAAACTTCGCGCACGATCGGATCCAGATTTTCGGAAAAGGGGAATGGGCTTTTATCTCCTCCCGAACACCGGAGGC
>NZ_NPEF01000191.1 GCF_002811955.1 Leptospira ellisii | reverse complement strand
AATCCCTTGCCTTCGTCCGTGATCCTGTACCCCACTTTCTGTCCGGAAAGAAAATATTCCACGATAATTTTTTTAAATTCCAAGCCCATTTCACGTGTCATAGAATTTCTGGATTCCGGATTATTAAAACTCAAAGTGAGAATTTTATTCCCCGAACCTAAGTCAATTGTGTCTTGGTCGATTAATCCCATTAAACTGCTTTTTTCTCCAACTCAAAACTTTCATACCAGATTCGATCTGATACGGTCAACGGTTTTTCTCCAAGACCCATTTGTACATAATATTCCAGTAAGATTTCTAAATGGATTACTTCCTCATCCTCTAAAGTCCAGAAGGCGGAATCAATGGATTTCGATATCAGCGCCTGGCCGCGAACCGAATCGCTAAAGTATTCCGGTTTTCCCGAAAAGATCAAATGAGCGGATATTAAGTCGAAACGGATCGTTTCGACGATCTTTTTGAAGTCGACTTCCGACTTGTCGAAGTAACGGGATGCTATTTCAGTTTGAAAATAATCACCCCATGTTAAAATGTCCGGTTCTACGCCCGTTTTCGCAGTGATTTCGGCAATTTTCTCTTTCTCAAGAAAAGGGGTGACTGCAAATCGATCGACTAACTCTTTTAAAGCGATTAGGTCTAAGATTTTTTGAGCAGATAACTTTCCCTGCTTCATCATATCGAATAATTCTGGGTTGAGTTCCGACTTTCTTGTATCCATACCTTTTTTGTCGGGTTATTTGGGAATCTTCCCAGGGGATTTTTTTAAGAATTCAGGGTTTCGTTTATATCTTGGTCTATTCCATCTTTCTTTCGAAGTTTTACGAGATTCTACTATAGGGATATCTCTTGGTTGTTGAATTTTCAATTTGTAGTTCCGACCTTGCCGACTCTTATGCCACTTTTATCTTGATATCCTAAAAATTATGTCGCTTGATCGGCTCACCGCAAGACTGAATTCCGACTTCGGCAAAGCCGATATTCAATAAAGGATCATCGGTTTACGCGATTTAACTTATGGCAGTCGGAAGATCAGACAGTCTACAAGAACTCATCACCATTCTTGAAACTATGTTCGGAGAAACGATCATAGGGACGGATATCAATCTCGTAAAACATCTATTCTATTATTTAAAAGCCGACGACGTCGAATTCCCTTTCGATTACGACGGGCATAGATTTTTTGCGGTCGTAGAAAATATAGAAGAGACCAACGTTTATCTCCGTATTCCGGGAGTGAGTCAAGGACTGACTCTAAGGGCGAAGATCAGTTTTGAGATCATGAATATCCTCTATCAGTTCGAGGTCGTAATCCTCGAATTTTTGGAGGAGGGGATTCGTATCAGAATCCCGTCGGAACTACAAGCGGCATCTTTTCGGAAAAATGTTCGCGTCGCGGTCGACGACCTTTTCATGAATTACGTGATTCTTTTCCGTTCCCTTTCCGGCGGAGGGAGGGAAATCGGTCGAAACATCCAGGTCGAACAAAGGTTTAACAGTCTGATGCGGGAAATTAAAAAGGACAATCCCGATTTAAGACTAATTAATATCATGATTTCGGAATATATTGCCACTGTCTCCAAAGATTACGAGATCGTGTTTTTTTCGGGGACAAAGGATGAATCCTTCCTAGAGTCCTTCGTTCGTCGTCACGATCGGCCAGTTTATATTCCCGACACGTCTTTGATCGTCAATTATATCCGCGAACAGGATTCTTCCTGGATTCCCAATTACAGGGAAGAATACATCCGTATGGTTTTGGAGAACGGCCAGGATTACGCTGATAAATTCTTTCGTGAGTTGCAAAAGACGGAAATCAGGGATTTCGTAATCTCATATCTGGTGCTTCCGATCCGTTTATTCAACGACGTCGTCGGATATATCAGGGTTCATACTTCGGCGATGGATCGTTATTCCATCACTCCTTCGCAGGCGGGCTATCTGATGGAACTTTCGGATATTTTCAACTATTCCATAACGAAGATATTCATACGCGAGGACAATTACAGGCATACGAAGGCCGCGACTAGGGTGGTGGATATCAGCATCAACGGACTTCTTTTCGAGATCAACGAAGAACGAATCTTCCAATATTTAAAAAAGCATAATATTATTAAAATATTTATTCCTGTTGCAGAAAGAACGCTTATTATGAGAGGGGAGGTGGTCCGTTATATTCCAGGAGAAGACGGAAAATTCCATTTGGGCGTCAATTTTTTCGATTCCAATCCGGACGATATGCTGATTCTCCAGAAATATATCTTTCTAAAGACCAGAAAAGTCCTTTCAGAATGATCCCAATAAAGTATTCGCTTTCAGAATATAAGGATCTCCCGGAACGGACGACGGCTTAAACGTCTTGTATTTTTCGACCGCGGCGGCTAACGAACCTTTCAAATTGCCCGCGCGTTCCGGCTCTCCGATTCCGCTTTGACCGGTTTCGGATAACAATTCCGTTATTTTATCGATGTATAATTTACTTGCGAGCAGGTGCACCCTATAATCGGAAGGATTCGACTTTTCGGAATTTTTCACGAGTTTCTCCGCGATTTCGAAATACGTATCCGCTTTTTTTCTTTTCGCGGAGGCTTCCGCGGGCGGTTGTCCGGGTTTGGATTCCTCCCTGAAAAGATAGTAATACGTCGTCGCGGATTGTATTAGAAGTTCCGAATCCGCTTTCGTCAACTTGAAGGCCTCCTGTATCACTTCCATCGATCGTGATAAGACGGGAGAGTTTTTGAATCCTTCCGTTTCGTATTTATGATTCAGATAATCGATATATTCCACGTAGAATTCCAGTTCTTCCTGCGCGTTTCCGAAACGTTTCCTATTTTTCCAGGCCATCGAAAATTCAGAGCCGGCTGAAACGTATGCTTCTCCCGTTTTTTTATACAAAAGACCGAGTCGGAAATGTCCCATAGGAGAGGACGGATCCAGACTGATCGTATGTTTGTAGGAGCGTATCGATTCCGCGACTTCGTTTCTCGCCAGATGATAGTCGCCTTTCTTGCGTTCTACGATTGCGGATTCTATTTTTTCGGAAACGAGCGGAGCGGCCACCATCAAATTTCTATCCTTTACCAACCCCAGATTTCCGATTCCTCTCGCTCGTTTGCCGATGAATGAAGTTTGAAAGATGGATTTGATTTCTATCTGACCTACGACGTTGCCGTTCTTATAATTCTTATGATCGAAATCCTTTTCGATCAGATATAATATCTGTCCTTCGCGTAACCCCGGATCGTACGTGATTTTAATCGTAACTAGATCCGCTCTCGTATCGACTCCGATGTCGAGGTTGCGGTTCTTACCTTCCTCTTCGATCGGTTTTACCTTATCGTAAAGAACCGTCTCGCCTACGAGAATCATCCTTTCCTTTTCGGGTTTGCCGGGTTCCCAGAACGCATATACGAGCTCTCTCGTCAACAAAGGTCCGGTAAAACCCAAAAGAAGCGAAACGAAAATAAGGAAAGTTCTCACCCTTCAAAGATCGGAAGGATCCCGCGATTCCGACCGAAAAAAAAGATCCGTTTCGGAAGCTGTTTGCGGTATTTTCGAAGGGTAAGAGTAAGAGGCGGATCCGTTCCGCGGTTCTTTTTAGGAATTATGGTCGAAGCGTTTCGAAGGAGGCAAGTCTAGTATACGTATGTTCCGGTTGTTCGACGTTACCCGGTCTTTCCAGGACGGCGACCTTGTATCCTGCCCGAGTCGCCGCGTCGGCTTCCTCTTTGATGTCCGTGAAAAATAGGATCTTTTCGGGGGAAATTCCGAGTTCCCGGGAAATGCGAGCGTAACTGTCCGATTCGCGTTTTCCTCCTACCGCCGTATCGAAGTAGCCCGAAAAATATCCGGTGAGATCGCCAGATTTAGAATATTCGAATATTAACTTTTGCGCTTGTACGCTTCCGGACGAATACACCGCGGCTTTTTTCCCGGAATTCCGGATTCGCTCCAAAAAGGAAGGCACGTCCGAAAACATCAGACTTTTTAACTCTCCGCTTTCGTACCCTTCCTTCCAAATTCTTCCTTGAATTTCCTTGAGGGGGCCGCTTTTGCGATCCACACTCACCAGATATCTGCAATAGTCGCTTAACGTTTCCGGAGAATCGGAGACTTCCCCGGAATAGGAGGAATCGGTTTTTCCTTCCCGGATCAATCCGTCCAAGACGGTCTTTTCGAGGGTTCCTTTTCGGAAGAATTCTCCGAATTTCGATACGGAATAGGGGAACAATGTCTTATGTACGAATTCGATCGGAGTGGTCGTCCCCTCTATGTCGAAAAGATAAAGTTCGAATGATGAAACGTCCAATTACGCGGCACCTCGGATTTTTTGGGCTTCGGCGACCAGATAATCGTGCACGTTCTTTTCGTCTTTCTCGAAATTCTTCAATACGATCAACCAGGATAGGGCGCAGGGAACCCAAAAAAGCACGGAAATCGACAATCCCAACGAACGATCTCCCGGAGTAAGCCCTAAGATCAAAGCGCTCATCGCGGGACCGAGTCCTTTCCCGAGATCGTTCGTGAGGTTGTAGAGGGCGAACATACTACTTCTATTTTTTGGAATATTCACGTTGATTAATGTAGCGCGCACGTTCGGACCCGTTACGGATATGATAAATCCCGCGGCGATATTGACGAGGATGAAAAGTCCGGATCCGGCCACTTCCCCCGCTTTGAGTAGATAGATGCAGGGTGGAATCCCGAGAAAAATGCTCGTCATACAAAAAATCGGAAGATAACGTTTGTTGAGGTTGTACAGTTTCTGTCCTATCACTCCTCCGAAGAACGTTCCCGCAAAAACTCCTATCGCAGCGTAGGTCAAAAGCATCGTCGCGGTCGCCTTATCGAGATGATACGACGTTTCGTAGTAATCCACAAGAAACACGAAAAAGACCCCCCAAGGCACACAACCGGGAATCCCCTGGAGAAAGATCCCTATATTCGTCCTGTTTTTGAAGAGGAGTCTAACGTCGTTCCAACGGAGGTGAAAACTCTCCTCGGGAAATTTATCCGCGATTCCCTGCCATTCCGTTTCTCCACCTCCCCGTATCGGTTCCTTGCAGAAGATCCAATAGATCGCCGCGAAAAAGAAGGAAGGAAGAGAAAGATATATAAAGCTGGTTCTCCAACCGTTGATCGGATCAGCATTTCCTAATATTCCGCCGAATAGTTGTCCCACTCCGAGTCCGATTCCCATGGAAAGGGAAACGTACGCCGCCGCGGTGGATCTCGATTTTTCGGAGAAGTAATCCCCCAATACCGTAAAAAGAAGAGGGAATATCCCTCCGAGTCCGAACCCGGTGAGCGTACGATATATCACGAACTCCGGATAACTCGTCGCGAATCCGGAAAGAAAACACGGAATTTCCCCGAGAAACACGGAGAAGATGATCAAAGTTTTCCGCGAATACTTTTGGGATAGGTAACCCATACTTACGGAAACGGCGCCCCCCAAGATGAAGAACAGGATCGGAATCAATCCTCCGATATACCAATCCACTTCCTCCTGAGTGTTCAGTCCGAAAGAGGCTCCGATATTTTTCAAGTTGGGCGCGATCAGATTCTGATCCGCAAAAAGAAAAAAAGCCATTCCCATGATCATCCAGAACGCGAGGATCGCGTTCCAACCGTGATTCGCCAATTCTCCCAATCCGAAATAACGCAATAAGCTCCGTTCCGAAGGTTTGTGATCCATATTCTCTCCAGATTCTATGTCTTGTGAAACGAATTCCAAACAATGCGAATGCCCGGCTAAAACTCAAGGAAACTTTGATTTCGATCCGGGATTTTGCGGAGAAGATTTCCGGAAACGCGAACGAGACATAGGAGGCCGGCGGCGCTTCTTCGTAATAAAACCCCGTTCTTGAAAAAGGACTCTTTCCCGAGGGTTATTCAGAATATTGGTTGACCCCTTTTCTTTTCATGATTCTGTTCTTCCCAACGTTTGGTTTTAGAAATGACCTTTCATCATAAAGAATTCCATATCCTATCCGGCTCCGATAAATCGAAGTTATACTGTCAATCCTGGACCAAACCGAAGGCGAATCGGTTGGTCGTCTTTCATCACGGGTTCGGAGAACATAGCGGACGTTATACGAACCTTCTCCGTTATTTCGCCAAAAGCGACGTTAACTTCTATTCCTTCGATATGCGCGGTCACGGAAATTCCGAAGGAAAACGGGGGCACGCGGACTCCTTCGACCTTTATGTCAGAGACCTTTCCGATTTCGTTTCGGAGGTTTTAAAACGGGAGAATAAGGAACGTTTTTTTCTTTTGGGGCATTCTTTAGGAGGAGCGATCACGCTCCGTTACGCTCAGGAGGGAATCAATCAGGATAATATCCTGGGTTTGGTTCTTTCCTCTCCCGCGTTACGGGTTCGTATGGATTTCGAAAAGAGGATCAAAAAGGTCGTCGGTTCGTTTTTGAGTAAATTCTCCCCCGCGACCACGGTGGACGCCAATTTGGAACTTCGGTTTCTTTCGCATGATCCGGAGGTGATCGAAGCATATCGTCAGGATCCTCTCGTTCACGGGAAGGTTTCTTTCCGAATGGGAACGGAACTCTTGGAGCTCGGTCCCCGCTTGATTCGAAAGGCGGGCGTATTGCGCTGTCCGGTCCTCATTCTTCACGGACAGGAAGACGGTCTGATAGACGTGAACGGTTCGACTGAACTTTATAAGAATCTAATTTATCGGAATAAACGGATCCGAATCTATCCCGATCTTTATCACGAATTGATGAACGAATTTCCGGAACATCGGGAAGAGGTCTTTCGGGACATACAGTCCTTCTGGGAGACCATAGTGCGCGAGAAAATCGAGGCCGAATCCAAGTCGAAGGCCGGAACCTTAAAAAAAGCGGCAGTGAGTTCGGTAAAAAAGAAAAAAGTCGTCTCCAATTCCTGAAAATAATATTAGATTTTTATTATATTCTGTTTATTGCTTCTTACGGTAGACGAAGACGAAAGAAAGCGTAAAAAGAAGTCCTAAAACCGCGGTCAAACCCAAGAGGGAACGTTCCGCGGTCGGAAACCAGGTTCCGTTTTCGATCTTTCTGTTCACCCGTTCCGTTTCCATTTCCACCGCCGCTCCTCCCGAGACGGAGATCGAAAGTTCGTAACGCGGCGCGGCGTATCCGACTTTGAAGGCCCTCATGTCCGTAGGAACGTCCTCTTGGATCCGTTCCTGTTTGGTCGCTCCGAGAAACGAAACTTCCATGTCCGCGGGTTTGGAGAACACCGCGCGAAATCCTTCCTCTTTTTCCGCGAGCATTCTGTCCTTAAACGTCACCGTGGATAAATTGTTCGCGGGAATCGTATAAGAAATTTGTAATTCGGAACTTCCCGGCAACAGGGCGCGGTCCAGAAATTTTCCGTTGGGGCCGTTCTGAAG
>NZ_NPEF01000190.1 GCF_002811955.1 Leptospira ellisii | reverse complement strand
ATTATTTTCAGTATCTTTTTGGGAATTTCGACAGTATCTTGCGGCAATATTCAAAAAATTTAAAACTATAGCCGACAAGGCGATTCACGACCCGAAACACATATTCGCCCTGATATCGCAGGCTTTGTCCTCTTTGCATTTTTCCCGAGGGGAAATATTGCCGCAAGATACTGTCGAAATTCCCAAAAAGATACTGAAAATAATCATGGATATTCCATTCATACTTCGAAGTCGCACGATACCGGAAACGGATCAAGGCGTTACTCCTAAAAAGGTCGCTCTCGTTATAAACTAAACAAAATTACTTCATAAAATTCTAATGTTTTGAACGTAAAATTTCACTTAAAAACTTATTGCCTTCCGGCAAATCGAAAAATCGATTTATTTCCATATCGGCCTTTCAGAGTCTTTTTCGAACGTATCAAAACGGATCGTTTCGAAAAGGATCTAAATCGGATAAAATCCGAAATCGTTTTTTAAATCGAGACGGGGATCGAAAACGGAAACTTTCCCGCTTTTCCCGTAAACGCGCTTTCTAATCGAAAATTTTCCCGAAAAATCCATTTGTCCCGGTACCGATCTAGTAAAAACTGGTAACAGGAAGCCTTATGTCCCAAGACAGAAAAACACCTTTGAATGAAACCCATCGCACCCTCGGCGCCAAAATGATTCCGTTTGGCGGTTGGGACATGCCGGTTCAATATTCCGGAATCATCGCCGAACATACCGCCACTCGGGAAGCAGCCGGATTGTTCGACGTTTCTCACATGGGGGAAATTTTCGTCACGGGAGAACCAGAAAGCATCCTGCAATTTTTGGAATCCCTCAGCTGCAATACCGTTTCTTCTCTCGAAAACTTCCAAGTCCAATACAACGCGATCCTGAACGAACAAGGCGGACTCGTGGACGACGTTACGATCTATAAATTTTCTCCGGAAAAATATATGATCTGTTCGAACGCCTCCAACTACGAAGCGGTGGCCGCACATTTAAAAAAACATCTTCCCGAAAACGGAGTTACCGTCGACGACCAAAGTTCCCGCTGGCATCAGATCGCGCTTCAGGGTCCGAAAGCGGATCAAATTCTTTCCCAATATTTGTCCAAGGACTTGAGCGGAATTTTATATTATCGTTTTGCGGTTCTTTCCTGGGAAGGGGAAGAGATTCTCGTATCGAGAACCGGTTATACGGGCGAAGACGGTTTCGAAATTTATTCCTCCGTTCCTCTCGGACTCAAACTCTGGAACGGTCTATTAGAATTCGGTAAACCGTTCGGATTGATTCCCTGCGGGCTCGGAGCAAGAGACACCCTTCGTATCGAAGCGAAATACGCCTTATACGGTCACGAACTCAGCGAAGTATGGACGCCCGTCGAATCCGGAATAGGATGGATCGTCAAAGAAAAGGAAAAACCCTACTTCGCATCCGATAAAATCCTTTCCCAAAAGAAAGGCGGACCTTCCTCCAAGATCGTGGGATTTTGCCTAACGGAAGCCGGAGTTCCTCGGGAAAATTTCCGCGTGCTCGACGCGGACGGAAACGAAATCGGCAAAACTACTTCGGGAACCTTCTCCCCTTCGCTCAAAAAAGGAATCGGACTCGCGTTGATCCGCGCGGAAAAAATCAAGGACGGAGAACCGATTCAGATTGAAATTCGGGAACAACCCAAACAAGCTATCATTGTTACGAAGCCTTTTATCGAAGGCAGTATCAGAAAAAATTAATTAGAAATCAGGAAACGGACATGGCAGAAACGCAAGCACCCGCAGGTTATCTTTTTTCGGAAAAACACGAATGGGTTAAGGTGGAAGGAGACGTGGCCCTTATCGGAATTTCCGACTTCGCTCAATCGGCGCTCGGCGATATCGTATTCGTGGATCTTCCGAAATCGGGAAAAACGATCAAACAATTCGAAACGTTCGGGACGATCGAATCCGTAAAAGCGGCCGAGGATTTGTACGCTCCGATCGGCGGAGAAGTCGTCGAATCCAATGCGGCGCTCTCCAAAAACCCGGGAGACGTAAATTCCAAACCGTTCGACGCTTGGATGATCAAGGTGAAAGGATTTTCCCCTTCCGAATTGGAAAAACTTCTGAGTCCCGAAAAATACAAGGCTTTGGTCGCCGGACTCGAATAACATCAAAGTCTAATATAGAGAATTTATAAGCAGGTTCACATGAGTTCCATTCTTCAAAATCAAACCGCGACAAACCCGGAAAGGGTGGGAGCGGATCCTCTGGACACGTTTCCGAGAAGACATATCGGTCCCGATCCCAGCCAAGCGGGGGAAATGTTGAAGGAACTCGGACTGAATTCCCTCGAAGAGTTGATCGAAAAAGCCGTTCCCGCGGGAATTCGTTTAACAAAACCCCTCGATCTACCGCCCGCGTCGACGGAACACAAAATTCTCCGGGATCTGAAACGTATCGGTTCCGAAAACGAAGTCTTTCGCTCCTATATCGGCGCGGGTTACAACGCGTGTATCACTCCGGCCGTGATTCAAAGAAACATTCTGGAAAACCCGGGATGGTATACAGCTTATACTCCGTATCAGGCCGAAATTTCCCAAGGACGTTTGGAGGCGCTTCTCAACTTTCAAACGATGATCATAGATCTTACCGGTTTGGAGATTTCGAACGCTTCCCTTCTCGACGAAGGAACGGCCGCGGCCGAGGCAATGTTTCTCGCCTTTTCCGTTCGTAAGAACGAGACTGCTAAAAAATTCTTCGTCTCCGAACTCTGTCATCCGCAGACGATCGACGTCGTGGTGACGAGGGCCAATCCTTTGGGAATCGAGGTTCAGATCGGAAACCACGAAACCTTGGAACTCAACGAGGACTTTTTCGGAATTCTGCTCCAATACCCTGCGACGGACGGGGCGGTTTTCGATTATACCTCCCTCATTCAAAAGACGCATAACGTAGGAGCGGTCGCTACGGTGGCCGCCGACCTGCTCGCCTTGACTTTGCTCAAATCTCCCGGGGAGATGGGCGCCGATATCGCGGTCGGTTCCTCGCAAAGGTTCGGACTTCCGCTCGGATTCGGCGGTCCGCACGCGGGTTACTTTGCGACCAAGGACGAATTCAAACGAAGTATGCCCGGTCGGCTCATCGGGGTTTCCAAGGATTCTCAAGGAAATCCCGGCTTGCGACTTTCTTTGCAGACCAGGGAACAACATATCCGAAGGGACAAAGCGACGAGTAATATCTGCACCGCCCAAGTGCTTCTTGCGGTGATCTCCTCCATGTATGCCGTATATCACGGACCGGAAGGACTCAAAAACATCGCTTCGCGGCTCCACAAACTAACGGGCGTATTGGCCCAACTTCTGAAGTCGGCGGGATACGAAGTTCTCAACGATTCCTACTTCGATACGATCACGGTCCGGACAGGCGGAAAAACCGAATCGATCCTGGAAAAGGCGCGTGCGCAACGGATCAATCTACGGGAATATAAGGACGGAAGAATCGGAATCGCGTTAGACGAAACGGTAAACATTTCCGATCTCCGGGACCTTTGCGGAATTTTCGGAGTGAACCAAGCGGATCTAAACGATCTCTTCGCGAATGCGGCGACGGTTCCGGATTCCCTACAAAGAACTTCCGCATATCTGACGCATCCGGTTTTTCAAACGCATCATACCGAAACGAAAATGCTCCGTTATATCCGTAAGTTGGAATCGAGGGATCTTTCGCTTACGACTTCCATGATTCCCCTCGGCTCCTGCACGATGAAACTCAACGCGGCCACGGAAATGTATCCGGTCACCTGGCCGGAGTTCGGCGCCATTCATCCGTTCGCGCCTACGGATCAGACGCGAGGTTATAGGATCGTTTTCGAACAGCTGGAAAAATGGCTTTGTGAGATCACCGGTTTCGCCGGAGTCTCCCTACAACCGAACGCCGGCTCCCAGGGAGAATACGCCGGTTTACTCGCCATCCGTAGATATCACGAAAGCAGAAAAGAATCGCATAGAAACGTATGTCTGATTCCCATCTCGGCCCACGGAACCAACCCCGCGAGCGCTGCGATGGCCGGATTTAAAGTCGTAGTCGTTTCCTGCGATTCCAACGGGAACGTGGATTTGGAGGATTTAAAGACGAAGGCGGAGGAGCACAAAAACGACCTCGCGGCTTTGATGGTAACGTATCCTTCCACGCATGGAGTGTTCGAAGAATCGATCAAGGAAATCTGCGCGATCGTTCATTCGCACGGAGGACAAGTGTATATGGACGGGGCGAATATGAATGCCCAGGTCGGATTAACGAGTCCGGGTGCGATCGGAGCGGACGTATGTCATCTCAATCTACATAAGACTTTTTGTATTCCTCACGGAGGAGGAGGTCCCGGAGTCGGCCCGATCGGAGTGGCAAAACATCTCGTTCCGTTTTTACCCGGCCACGTTCTCGTGGATAACAAAACCGGAAACGAACACGGTGCGGTTTCCGCAGCTCCTTGGGGAAGCGCTAGCATCGTTCTGATCTCGTGGATTTACATCGCTCTGATGGGAACGGAAGGTTTGACCGATGCGACCAAGTATTCCATCCTGAACGCGAACTACATCGCCAAACGTTTGGAAAAGGCGTATCCGATCTTATACAAAGGGAAGAACGGCTTCGTCGCCCACGAATGTATCCTGGACGTGAGACCCTTCAAAAAAACCGCGGGAATCGAAGTGGAGGACGTCGCCAAACGGCTGATAGACTACGGCTTTCACGCCCCCACCATGTCCTTTCCCGTGCCGGGAACTCTCATGATCGAACCGACCGAATCCGAATCCAAAGAGGAATTGGATCGTTTCTGCGAGGCGATGCTCCTGATTCATCGGGAAATTTTGGACGTAGAGAACGGAACCTTGGACAAAACGGACAATCCTCTCAAAAATTCGCCTCATACCGCGGCGATGATCGCCTCGGATCGTTGGGATCATTTGTATCCGAGAGAACGCGCCGCTTATCCTGCGGGCTGGCTCAGAGAACACAAATTCTGGCCTTACGTAGGCCGAGTGGATAACGTCTACGGAGATAGGAATCTCGTATGTTCCTGTCTTCCGATCGAAAGTTATCAATGATTTCGCGGAACCGCTCAACGATCATAACGCGAGTCGGTCTTAGGAAAAAACCGTGTTTATCGTCGTAAAGTTCCTGGTCAGCGCCGCCTTAATTACCGCGATTTCAGAATTCGCGAAAAGATCGGATAGAATCGGGGCGTTGATCGGTTCCTTACCGTTGATCACGATTTTCACGCTGATTTGGTTGAAACTGGAGAACCAGGAAAATGCGAAAATCGACAACCATTCCTTTTATACGTTTTGGTACGTATTGCCGACTCTTCCGATGTTTTTGGCCTTTCCCGCACTTCATCGAAAATTCAATTTTTGGACGGCCTTGGCGTTATCCTGCGTGTTAACGATCCTGCTTTTCGCATGTACTGTTTTTATCGCGAGAAAATTCGAAGTGGACCTATAACGCTCGGACCGTTTTCGTGCGGTTTCGGTCGACCCCGTGCGAAAAAGAAAGATCCTTTCAAATATATTCAAAAAACTTAAGTCGTTTTTACCCGATATAAGAACAGCAATAGTCGCTGATTTTTTTCACATTCAATTGGAATCTGGATTTCGCGGGAACCTCGAAGGATTGTCCGCCTTTGATTTCCTGCCAGGAAGTTTCACCCGGAAGTTTGACGAGAAGTTCCCCGTCCAAAATCTCCATAATTTCCTTTTCGTCGGTTCCGAAATCGTATTCACCGGGCATCAAAATTCCTAGAGTTTTTTTCGAACCGTCCTGAAACAGAACCGTTCTGCTGGTCACCTTCCCTTCGTAATAAACGTTCGCCTTTTTCACGACGGTGACGTTTTCGAACTGTGTCTGAGCCATACGGCTTTTCCCTCCATACTTCAATGTCAAAATCCGTTCCGCAAAACCGCACCGGAATCCGCGCTAAAAAACGGATCGATTGACTACACTTCCAAAGCGACTTCGACTGGATACAAATTAAATACGATGAAATGCGGAAAACGTCGCGGCAACGGATTGGAAATAAATTTCCGATAACCCGCAAGAGGGCGCCGAGTCGACGGAACCGCAAATTGTCCGAGTCCGACTCCGTTTCATACTTGCCATTTCCCGTGAAATCCGTATCCTTCACCGGGTCCGAAGTAAGAAATAAATTATTAAGGAAAAAATCCCTTGTCCGATTGGAATTTCGAAAACGAAAAAGCCTCTAAGCTTACGAAAAGCCCGTATAGATTTTCGGGCGCCGCCGGTTGCGTATTGACATTCCTTCTTTTGTTCGTGTCCGTTCTCGTTATGATCGCGACGGTTTATTCTCTGGGACTTTTCTTAGAAGGAGCGATATTGTATCCGAGCCTGATCGTCCTATTCTGTTTTTCGTTCACGTATCTTTTATTTTCTTCGATCTTAATGTATCGGAAAACGAAACGTTTCGTTCGTACCGAGGAATTGGATCCCCGGCTCGGAACGTTTACGATCCGGGAAACCGAACAACCGGAATTGAAAATCTCCTTGAACGAATATATCTCCTATAAAATCAGAAAACGAACCGTGTCCAGACAAGTAACCGATTCAGGAGATACCGATTATAGAAAATTCTGGGATTTGTTCCTGGTGAAAAACGACGGATCGTTTTATCTGCTGGAAACCTATTCGACTTTGGAAGAATTGAAGGCGGAACTGCCCGCGTTCCGATCGGTTTTTTCCCTGCCCGTGTCGGCCGGATCTAAAACGGGATTGGAAAATTCCGATCCTATTCCGACTTTCTTATCCGCTCGAACGGAGAAAATACATTCCAAATTTCTAAAATTACGCGTATCCGATACGGGAACCGTCGTGGAAATTTCGAAATCGAAAACCCTAAACGATAAGTTCAAGATTTTTCTGGTCATCGGAATTTTTTACGGAGCCTGGGCAGCGATCACCTCCTCCTTATCTCAACCGGATCCAGTCTTTCTGTTTTTCTTCGTTCCGTTTTCGATCCTTTTCCTGGGAATTTTCAGCACAGCTCTCGTCTTCGTAATGACCAGAACCTTGGAACTCAGCTCGAATTCGAACGGACTTCTGATTCGATATAAAACCTGGCTCCCCGTTCTCTCCCGGATCCTTTATCTCGAAAGGTTTTTTCCGAGACACGTTGTGCGTCACATCCGCGTCAACCGCATCCAGGAAGGTCAGAACGTTCTTATCGTCGCATTAAAATCTAATTCCGATAAAACGAAGCGAAACGTTCTCGGATTCTTATTCAACCTGCACGCGGTTTCCCTAAAGGATTATCTGATTCCGGGAGACGGAGAGCTGTTGGGAATTTGGCATCTGCTCCCGTGGATCAAGGAAAGCCCCGGATTCGCGGATCTACTGACGGCGGAAGCGGCGATCGAGGAAAGATTGGGATTACAAGAGGAAAAGAACGGATTCGACGATCTGAAATAAATTCCGAAAAACCGCGCTCTCCCGAAGAATAAGGAATGACAAAACGGGATTC
>NZ_NPEF01000019.1 GCF_002811955.1 Leptospira ellisii | reverse complement strand
CGGAACGAATTTGGTTCCATGGCAGAACTGCAACTCGTAATCGGAGACAAAAAATTCTCCTCTTGGTCGTTTCGTCCCTGGATCCTACTCAAGGAAAGTAAAATACCCTTCGTCGAAATTCAGCTCGTATTAAACACGCCCGAATTCTACGAAAAAATAAAACTCTATTCCGATTCTGGAAAGGTTCCGGTTCTGTTGGACGGGGAGACGAGAATCTGGGATTCCTTAAGCATTTGCGAATATTTGGCGGAAACCTTCCCCGAAAAAAACCTATGGCCCAAGGACAAGGCCGCACGCGCCCTGGCAAGATCCGTGACGGCGGAAATGCACTCCGGATTTATGGATCTTAGAAAAAACCTGTCGATGAACCTCGCCGACAAACTTCACGGTAAGACCTTTCCGCAGGAAGCGTGGAAAGACATTAGAAGAATCGAATCCATCTGGAAGGAATGTCTCCGAACCCACAAAGGACCGTTTTTGTTCGGAAAGGAATTCGGAATCGCCGACGCATTCTACGCTCCCGTCGTGGGGCGTTTTATCACGTACGGAATCGACGCGTTGGATCCCGCGGCGGCGGCCTATGTGGCCACGATAAGCGGATTGTATTCCTACAAGGAATGGGTGGACGGAGCCTTGAAGAAATCCGTCTAACGCACAATAGGCGCCCGGACCTTCCGGCCGAAGCGCCTTTCTCGACTACTTTAGAATATTCTAAATTTATTTTTTCGAATTTCCGCTACGCCTCACCGGAATCTACCGTTTCTGAAGCCGTAACGCGTTCAAAACCACCGAAACGGAACTGAGCGCCATGGCTCCTCCCGCCAACCAAGGGGCGAGGAACCCGAACGCCGCGATCGGAATCCCGAGCGCGTTGTAGACCAACGCCCAAAAAAGATTCTGCCGGATATTGTAAACGGTCCTTCCGCTGATCTTGAAAGCGCTCGGAATCGTGGAAAGATCGCCGTTCATGATCACGACGTCCGAAGATTCCATCGCCACGTCGGTTCCGGTTCCCATCGCGACACCCAAATCGGCCAGCGCGAGCGCGGGAGCGTCGTTGATTCCGTCCCCTATCATAGCCACGATCTTTCCGGATTCCCGCAGCTTCCGAATCTCGTCTGCTTTTCCCTCCGGAAGAACTTCAGCTAACACATGTTCAATGCCGCATTTTTGGGCGACCGCACGCGCCGTTCTCGCATTGTCTCCGGTGATCATGTAAACTTCCATACCCGCGGACTTGAGGCGTTCGATCGCGGTCGGGGTGGATTCTTTTATCGAATCCGCCAAGGACAGGATCGCCGAATGTTTGCCGTCCACGCTCAAATGTACGACCGTGTTTCCCTCCGTTTCTTTTTCGGATTTTAGTTTGAGCAGTTCGGAATCCAACGCGACGCCCTTATTCCTCAAAAGAAGATCCGTTCCCAGAAGAATCCGTTTTCCCTGCACTGCAGCGAGGATCCCTCCTCCCGGAATCGTCTCGAAATCTTCCGGAATCGCCAGGGAAAGACCTTGCCGCTTGGCTTCCTCGACCACCGCTTTGGACAAAGGATGTTCCGAATTCTGCTCTGCAGAAGCTGCGAGACCCAGCAGAAGTTGTTTTTGCGAAGGATCCAAAACCGAAACGTCGTTTAACACCGGTTTGCCGTAAGTCAAGGTTCCCGTTTTATCGAATACGATCGTGTTCACTTTATGAGCGATTTCTAATGCTTCCGCCGTACGAAACAGGATCCCGCTCTCGGCTGCACGACCGGAGCCGGCGAGAATCGAAACCGGGGTGGCTAGACCGAGGGCGCAAGGACACGCGATAACCAGAACCGCGATGGCTTTTTCCAGAGCCCCGGCGAAGTTTCCCGGTTGAACTCCGAAATACCAGATCGCGAAGGTAAAAAACGAAACGACCACCACCACGGGAACGAACACACCCGAAATACGATCCGCGATCCTTTGAATCGGAGCCCGTGAACCTTGCGCTTCCTGAACGACCCGGATGATTCCCGCAAGAAGCGTATCCTTACCCACCTTGGAAGCGCGCAGCTTCAAAATCCCGTTTCGGTTTAACGAACCGCCGAACAAAACGCTTCCCGCGTTTTTTTCCACGGGAATACTTTCGCCGGTTAACATCGATTCGTCGACTGTCGAATCCCCTTCTTCCACGCTTCCGTCGACCGGAATCGTTTCACCCGCTTTCACCAAAAGTAAGTCCCCCGCACGAACCGCAGCCAAGGGAATCTCCTGGAGCTCGCCGTCCCGGAGAATGTTCGCCGTTTTAGGCTGTAATCCGGCCAACGACTGGATCGCCTTGGAGGACTTACCCTTCGCGATATGTTCCAAAAATTTTCCGAAAAGAATCAGAGTGATCAACACCGCGGAGGTTTCGTAATACAAAGGTAATTCTCCGTGTATATGCACGCCCAAAGAACGGAAGGATTGGTAAAGGCTGAAAAAAAACGCCGCCGAAGTCCCCAAGGCTACGAGAACGTCCATGTTCGCGCCTCCGTTTCTCAAAGATCTCCAAGCGCCACTATAAAAGGGGGCTCCGATCCAAAATTGCACCGGAGCGGCCAAAAACAGCTGAAGCCAAGGATTCATTAGAAAACTAAAATATTCAGAAATTTTGTTACTTCCGAAATGACCGATCATGGCGGCCAAAAGGGGAAGCGAAAGGACGCCCGAAATCGTAAGACGGAATTTCAGTTTTTTAAACTCGTTTTGATGAGCCTTGTCCGTCTCCGTGTTCTCTAAAACGTCCCGATGAACGAGAGCTCTATAACCCAAGGAGTCGACCTTGTCCAAAAGAATATCTTCGGAAACGGGTTCCGAAAACTCCACCTTGGCGGTCTCCATCGCAAAATTGACCCGAGCATCCTTAACGCCAGGAACCTTCTTCAAACCCTTTTCGATGCGAAGGGCGCAATTGGCGCAGGTCATACCGATCAGATCGAGTGTAACTCCGGAACCGGCGGACTCCGAACCGGACGTCATTTGACCGCCCCCGGAACGTAGCCTTCCTCTTCGATTGCGGCCCTTACTTCGGAAAGCTCGCCTTCGGTGCCTTCGCCTTGATAGACGACTTCCCCGTTTTCCAAGCTCGCCTTTCCGTTTAAACCGATTTCTTTTAATGCGGACTCGACGGTTTTTACGCAATGTGCGCAGGTCATGCCCGCGACGGCTAATTTGATTTCTTTCATGACGATATCCTCCGATCTATTTTAAAATCCGGTCCATGGTGATCATAAACTCATCCAAGATTTCGGAATCGTTCCGTTTAAAACGTTCCACTACGCAGGTCTGAATATGACTTTTCAAAAGAGTCTTAGAAACTCCGTCCAATGCGGATCTCACCGAGGATAATTGGTTCAAAACGTCGTCGCAATATTCTTCCCGATCGATCATTCCCTGGATTCCGCGGATCTGCCCTTCGATTTTTTTCAATCTTAGGTTCAAATTCCCCTTCACCTTAGGATCGGAATGAAGTTTGTGTTTCGGTTTCATATCATATACCCCCCTATCCTATAGACAAAATTCAAACCCTCGTCGACAAATTTTTTATTTGGAAAAAAGGAAAAATTCCCGCCAACGGGTAAACGCCCGAATTCGGGAGCGGAAATCGATATCTCAAAAAATTCATCTTAACGATAAAATAACCAAATATTTGTTTACTAATCATATGAGTGTATATTATTTTAATAAAACTATTAGCGTATGTTTGAAAAGCGAAAAAGCAATCGTGGCACCGAAGTTAAAATCCCTGGTAGATTCGAATCAACGATTCGGGAAAGGGATCCGTTCGACGATGAAGAACAACTTTCTCCGAGAACGATTTTCATGGATGAAAGAGCCAAAAGTATCGTATCCGAAAATGATTGTCCCGATTTAGGCTTCACCCGCTCGATCAATCCCTATCGAGGATGTGAACACGGTTGTATTTATTGTTACGCCCGACCGAATCACGCTTACGTGGATCTTTCTCCCGGAATCGATTTCGAAACGAAAATTTTCGTGAAAAAGAACGCGCCGGCCCTTTTGCGGAAATATCTCGCAAAACAAAAAGGAGAAGTTCATACGATTCAATTAGCGGGTGTAACCGATATTTATCAGCCGGCGGAACGGAAATTCGAAATAACGCGGGAACTCCTGCAGGTCTTTTTAGAATTCAAACAACCGGTTGCTATGATTACCAAAGCTTCTTTAGTCACAAGAGATTTGGATCTTTTGGAAAGCCTTGCATTTCATAATTTGGCAAAAGTTTATATCAGTGTTACCACCTTAGATCATGAACTCTGGAAACGAATGGAGCCGAGAACCGCTAATCCCGACAAAAGACTCGAAACGATCCGAAAACTCGCAAGCGCTGGAGTTCCCACAGGTGTGATGGCTGCGCCGATAATTCCGGGGCTCAACGATAACGAACTCGAAACGATTCTACGTTCCGCTCAATCCTCCGGCGCTCGGTCGGCGGGAATGATATTTCTTCGACTCCCCCACGAAGTCGCGCCCCTCTTCTTAGATTGGCTCGAGAAAAATTATCCGCTGAAAAAGGACAAAATCGAGGGATTGATCCGACAAGCGAGAGGGGGAAAGCTTTACGATTCCGACTATGCAACGCGTATGTTCGGAACCGGTCCGTATGCGGAAATGTTATGGAAACGTTTTCGAATCGCAAGAGACCGACTTGGATTGAACGATTCCATGCGTTTGAACAAAACTCTTTTTCGAATTCCCGACATATACAAACTTCGCTTAACAAAAGGAGAGAACCTCTTCCCCGGCATTGAAGAAAATTCGTAAGTGTTTTGGATTCATTTTCTGAAATGCGAAAAACCTCTCCCCTGCCCTCTTCGCACTTTCGCACTTTTTCAAAGCGGTCTATCAGGAGAAGTCGGCGAATCCGTTTCGCCGCAAAAAACACATCCTTCGAAACAATTTCGTGAGAGTTCCCACACACACTTTATAACGAACAATGTTCTTATTGCAGAGGAGTTCCCACACACACCACGCTTGGCCGGTCTTAAATTTTTTATTCAACCTGTTATTTAAAAAAGAATCCTCTTACGCTTGACTAAACTTCCGTAAGTTCTGAACAATGCTGCGAAACTCCTTCCTAAATTATATATCAGGAGAATAGTGAAGAGAATGAAACTTAAAAAGACAAAGAATCTAGGGATCATCGTGTTTGCCCTGTTTCTCACAGGATCCCTTTCGGCCCAGACTTACACCGTGTTCGTTCACGGAAAGTCGGATAAGAATCACAACGGAACCGGAACGACCGACGTGAATAACTACTGGGGAACCAGCGTAAACTCCGTGTCGGGAGCTAAGGTATTCGTGGGTTACGACGGCACTTCGGATCCGAGAACATACGGAACAGCGAGAGCGCAGACGAACTTTACGACGGTTCTCAATACCTATTGCAAAGGATCCAACACCTGCAAAATCGTTTGCCACAGTGCGGGTTGTTACGTGACGGAGTATTGGCTCGCCAACTTGGGAGCAAGCGCTTCGAGCAAAGGATATAACATTACGAAGGTGACCGCGTTAGCCGCAGCTTCCGGAGGATCCGAACTCGCCTCCGCCTTAAATGGTGCGACCTTCGGCTTTGCCGGAAACGCGATGGACAAATCCCTGATCGTTTCCACTGCGCGCGGGGCTTACAACCACAACAACACTGCGGGAGTTACGATCTATCAAGTGCCGGGATACAAAGGTATGGCCGGAGCTTCATTGATTCTCCCGGGAGAGGACGATTACGCGGTGGCGTATCATTCTTCCTGTGCTTACAACAAAGCCGGCGGTTTAAATAAATGCCAATCCTCTCTGACACAGAGCGAAGGGATCTGGCCTTTCAACTCGAATGTCACGTACACTCAGTTTCAAGGACATACCAGAGCTCCTTCCGTGGCGGCTGCCGGATTGTATCTCAACCACAGCGAGATCAAAAACGAGGGTTGGAGATAATCCGATCTCTCGAAGTAGAACGCGCGACTCCGCTCTCAACGGGCGGGGTTGCCCTACGATCTCGAAGTCGATATCTTCCCCTTCGAATCGTGATCGTTTTGTCGATCTCCGTTTCCCACAAAACACGCGTTTAACGAAAAAATAAAACCCGCCTAAACCGAACCGATTCCGCGAAGATCAACGCTCCATACTTTCCAATTCCTTGATTCTCCTCTGCTTTTCGTTGCTGTCCCAGAGTTTGGAGGTGAATTGCTGATTATCGTAGAACTTGGTCTTATAAAATTCCTTATATGGAAGAACCAATTCCCGATCCGGCTCCGAGGTTTTAGCCGCCTGTATCTTCTTTAAACCTTCCTCTCCTTGACTGAACCATTCCGGATCCACGGCCAAATTGACCCTATGTCCGCGAATATCCGTTAATACGAAAGGACCGTCCAAACCGGAATCGCGAATCAATTTTCCGTAAAACAGAAATTCGGCCTCTCCGTAACCGGCGGAAAGTTTGCCGTCGAACGTGGCCCAGGCGATGTATTCCCCGGTTTCCGCGTGTTTTAAATTCCCTTCGATATGATAATTTCCGGCTTTGTAAACGTTGATACCGGCGCGAATGATCAAGGAACCGTCGCTCGTAGTATCCGCAAAAGAACCGCTCAATTCCGCGGGACGTCCGGGAGATGAATAAAAGGAAGTGTTCAACTTGCCCGTTTTTTTAAAATTGGGTCCGTATCTAAACTCGATTTCCAGAATCATATCTCCCCAATCCTTTTGGGTCGGTTTCCATTGGAACGTATAAAGCAGATCCTTCGCGATATCGTCCCCGTTCGTTCCGTTGTCGCCTACGTCCGCGCTCAGGGTTCCGAATTTTTCGCCGTCGAATTCCCTCCACATTCTATGGCTTTTGATGTCCACGGGAATTCGCTTGCCGTCCTGTTGTCTACATTCGAACGTTATGCGCATTTGATCTTGCGGGCCGATCACGGCCCAGGACAAGGGTTGAAGCTGACAGTTATAACCGTTAGTCTCCTTCGACTCCGGAGAATCCGCCATCGCGATCATCGTTGTTTGTATGAAAAAAGGCCGGATAAGATCTTCGTTGTATTTGGTAAGCGGCCTCGAATTAGGAGGATACTGCGACCATTCTTTATAATCTTCTAATATTCTTTCGATGGGCACGGAATCGTCTATATCCTGCAGCGAAGTACCGGAACCACCGTTTTCCAAAACGGAATCCGATCCGCCGGGCGGTGAATTTTTAGCCATTCGCTCCGCCCTTTCTTTACGTTCGGTTTCGGATTCGAACCAAGATTCACCCCGCTCCGTAGGCCAGAAAACGAACACCGTTAAAACCAGAAAGAATGACACAATCGCCCCATAGAGCACATATTTATTTACAGGTTTCATGAATTCCCATCTTTTATCCTTTTATAAATTGCAACTAACGCGCTTTTCGAAAAAATAAAACGATAAACTCCGCTTCGAGAAACGTTTTTCTACCTCAAAGGCTACGTTATTTATCTCGAATTTACTTTTTGTGAAAACAAAGTAATTTTCCAAAGACCGGCAGCAACCAAGATTTGAATTTAAAATATAACCTTCGTCCAATTTAATTTAGAATTTATTTTAGTTGTTATTTATAAAATGATACACTTGCACTTGACTTAATTCTCGGCGAGTCCAATGTTTAGGCGGAGAAGATTCTTCTCTGCAAAAGAAATGGAGAATAGTGAAAAATGACGAGAAATTTGAAAAGAAATCGGATGATGGGACTGGCTCTGTGCGTGTTTCTTTTTGCGGGAGCGATTTCCGCAGAAACTTATACCGTGTTCGTTCACGGAAAGTCGGACAAGAATCACAACGGAACCGGTACTGTGGATGTGAACAATTATTGGGGAAGCAGCGTAAATTCTGTTTCAGGAGCGAAGGTATTTGTGGGTTACGACGGCACTTCGGATCCGAGAACATACGGAACCGCAAGAGCGCAAACAAACTTTACGACCGTGGTGAACAATTATTGCAAAGGATCCAACACCTGCAAAATCGTTTGCCACAGTGCGGGTTGTTACGTAACTGAGTATTGGCTCGCCAACTTGGGAGCAAGCGTTTCCAGCCGCGGATATAACATCACGAAAGTGACCGCGTTGGCCGCAGCTTCCGGAGGATCCGAACTTGCTTCCGCTCTGAACGGAATCACATTCGGATTCGGAGGAAACGCGATGGACAAATCCCTGATCGT
Source organism: Leptospira ellisii (assembly GCF_002811955.1). Classification (GTDB taxonomy): domain Bacteria; phylum Spirochaetota; class Leptospiria; order Leptospirales; family Leptospiraceae; genus Leptospira; species Leptospira ellisii. The sequence continues at coordinate 21,259 of NZ_NPEF01000019.1, read as the reverse complement.
TTCCACTGCGCGCGGGGCTTACAACCACAACAACACTGCGGGAGTTACGATCTATCAAGTGCCGGGATACAAAGGTATGGCCGGAGCTTCATTGATTCTCCCGGGAGAGGACGATTACGCGGTGGCGTATCATTCTTCCTGTGCTTACAACAAAGCCGGCGGTTTAAATAAATGCCAATCCTCTCTGACACAGAGCGAAGGGATCTGGCCTTTCAACTCGAATGTCACGTACACTCAGTTTCAAGGACATACCAGAGCTCCTTCCGTGGCGGCTGCCGGATTGTATCTCAACCACAGCGAGATCAAAAACGAGGGTTGGAGATAATCCGATCTCTCGAAGTAGAACGCGCGACTCCGCTCTCAACGGGCGGGGTTGCCCTACGATCTCGAAGTCGATATCTTCCCCTTCGAATCGTGATCGTTTTGTCGATCTCCGTTTTTCAGCTCTTATCGTGCTCTTTTTTGGTTTGGAGGAACGCTTCTCTGACTCTGGAAAGAGGATGGTCCTCTTCCGGAAAACAAATCGCCCAAACCGAGGTTTTATATCAGGAAAAGGATTCCTGGAATCCTTTACAAGGAACCTCGTTAAAACGAAATTACAATTCCATAATACGAATTTTCGATCCTGAACGTTCCGCGTCTCCCGTCGAGGAAATCCGCTTCTCCTCCTGGATTCTGCCGGGAAGCGTCTATTATCATACGGATACGGATTCCCTTTACTGGATCGGGGGAAGGGACGACGAATACGGAAGTTTCTCACGCGTTCCCTCCGGATTCGATTTGAAGCGCAGACTCGATCTTTCCTTTTCCGGATATTTGGAACCGGGCGAAGTTCCGATTCAGCTGGTGCCTTCTCCGAACGGATTCGGACTCGCGATGATCGTGGCCGTTACGGACAACGACCTTGAATTCCTAAAACCGGAACTCGTTCTTCTGGAACGAAAATCCGGCGCCGGAATCGGAATTGTACCGGTCGTTTCGACCCGGATCCGTCTTCCGGATTGGAAGGAAACCCCCGGTTATAGGATCCGCTGGTCCGCGGACTCTTCCCTTTTGTACATTCAAATTTTAGAATTCGTTTACGCGTTCCGAGGCGGACAAAAAACTCTCGAAACCGCGAAACGATTCCCGCTCTGTTTTTCCCCTCCCACTTCCTTCGGAGCCGTGGGAATCGCCCCCTCTACGGAAACGAAATCGACGATCGAACCGCCGTTCCGCAGATTTTCGGACGAGCCTTCGATCCGATCGGTTAACGAAATCCGAAACTGCAACCCCTGATCCGAAAATCTCTTTTATCCGGAGTTACTTTAGAATATTAGAAAATACTGGATTTTATATTATATTACGAACGTACGTTATATCATTTTTTAAAGGAATTTCCACTTCGCTTAACATTTTTTTCTTGAGTGATGTGGACGAATCTGATCCTCTTGTCCCCGCTCTCCTACGGAGAACAAGAGGTTAAAAAACAAATGAAAAGAGTGATGAGAATAGTAAGTGTGTTGCTTGTTTTTTTCGTAACAAGCGTTTTATCTGCTTCGGGCGGAGGTTCTTCCAGCAAACCGCTTTCCGGAAGTTACCCGATCGTTTTGGCGCACGGTTTATTCGGTTGGGGAAACGGATCCACGGTGGTCGACTATTGGGGCGGCAATGCGGCTTATCTCCGCAATCAGGGAGCTACGGTTTTGACTCCTTCGGTCACCGCTCTCAATTCCAGCTCCTCAAGAGCTTCCCAATTAAAATCCGCAATTCTTACCGCGATGGCGGCGAACAATTATACCGGAAAGGTTCACATCATCGGGCATTCTCAAGGAGGTTTGGACGCGCGTTATATGGTTTCCAATCTTTCGATGAGCGCGAAGGTGGCTTCGATCACTACGTTGAACACTCCTCACCAGGGAAGTCCGATCGCGAACATCGTTGCAGCGGTGATTCCCAGCTGGGCTTTGCCTTACGTATCCACCGTTTTGAACGCGGTCATCGGTTTCGTTTACGGGGATTCCAATCAGAATGCGATCGCCGCTCTGAAACTGCTCACCACCGACGGACTCAAAGCGTTGAACGCGGCTTCGCCGAACGTTTCCGGAGTTAAGTATTTCTCTTATGGTTCCGTAATTTCGGTTCCGGATCTGATTCAACATCCCGCGATGGGAATCCTTCATCCTATTTGCGCCATCGGCGCTCCGTTCTACGGGATGAGCATCGCGAACGACGGCGTGGTTCCTGATTCCTCGCAAAGATGGGGAACCTGGAAAGGCGGTCCTTCGATTCCGATCCTGACGACCGGAATCGATCACCTCGAAGCGACGAACGCGTTGTATCTCGGACAATTTTGGTACGATACGAACGCCTACTTCCTAAAAATGGCGACGAACGCGAAGAGCAATCAATAAGCCTTCCTTCGGAACTTCCCGCGGACATTCTGCGGGAAGTTCTTACGCACGTAGGATATGCATTCAATTTATGATAAATTCATAATTTAGAATTCCTAGATCCGCCCTCCATCCAATCGTAAAAAACTGGAAGAATCACCAAAGTCAAAGCGGTGGAAGAGAGGATTCCGCCGATCACCACCGTAGCCAAAGGTTTTTGCACTTCGGATCCCAAGCCGGAACCGAACGCCATCGGAAGAAATCCGAACGAAGCGACCAGCGCCGTCATGATAACGGGACGGATCCTGCTCGTCGCACCCAATAAGACCGCCTCGCGAACCGGAAGATTTTTCTCCTCGCGAATCCGATGAATCGTATCCAGCTTTACGAGACCGTTGAGCACCGCGATTCCGGATAACGCGATACAGCCCACGAAGGCCGACACGCTCAGATCCATTCCGCGAATGAATAGGAACCAAATCCCGCCCGTTAAGGCGAAAGGCACGCAAAAGAAGACGAGCAGCGCCTGTTTTACGGATCTTAAACCCAAATATAAAACGATGAAAATCATCAATAACGTCGAAGGCAAAATAACGCCCAGCTTGCGTTTCGCCTTGTCGAGATTTTCGATCTGACCTCCCCAAAAAACCGCATAGCCGTTCGGAATGTTCATCGCCGCGACTTTCTCCTTCGCCTCCTGATAAAACCCCTCCAAATCCCTTCCCCTTAAATTTACGGACACGGCTACGAATCTTCGGGAACGATTCCTGGAAATGGTCATGACCTTCTGTCTTTTTTCTATCGACGCGAGAAGTTTGATCGGAATCAGACCTCCGTCGTCCGTGCCTACTCCGATATTCGAAATCTCCGATTCCCGATTTCTGAACTCCTCCGAAAGACGGATCTTTATCGGAAATCGGACCTCCTCCTCGTAATAACCGCCCAGTTCGAATCCGCTCATGGACGCCTCCACGGCGGAATTGAATGCAGGAAGTGAAATATTATAATACTTTAATAGATCGGGATTAGGAGCGACGTCGATCACGCTCGACTTCCTAAGCGCCATAATCGGATCCAATTCGACCTCCGCGGCTCCGGGAATTTTCTGAAGAGTTTCCTTAAGACGTTCCTGAAGCTCCAAAAGCACGTTCAAATCCTTGCCTAAAATACGTACGCTTATATCGGCGCGGCTTCCCTCCAACAGTTCGTTGAACCTCGCCTCCAATGGTTGGCTGAGGGTAAGTTCCGATTTCGGAAAACGTTCCTGAACCTTGGTGTGGATCCGGCTTAGGAATTCGTCCCAATTTTTCTCTTTCAACAACGAGGTCAGAGATTCCTTTTTGAGGATGACGAAAGTGTCCGCGTTGAAGGTTCCCATCGGATCGTTCGCTACGGAACTGGTTCCGATCCTCGAAAATACGCTTTTGATCTCCGGAAATTCCATCAGAATTTTTTCGACTTCCTTCTGTTCCCGAAGACTTTCCTCCACGCTGACGTCCCCTTCGCGTACGATGACGAGCATAAGATCCCCCTCCATCAGTTTAGGAAGGAAGACGGTCCCCATTCTCGAATAAACGAGAATCGTAAGCGTGAAGAATACCAAGGAACCGAAGACGATCGGTTTCGGTTTATCCAAAAGCCGGGGAAGATGTTTTTCGTAAAAGGAGACGATCGCGCTTTTTTTAACCCGATGACTCGCCTTACTCGCGTTTGGCGAAAGAAAGAAATAAAGCATCGGAGGAAGAAAAAACACGGCCAACAAAAGACTGAATCCCAAGGCCAACAGGACCGTCTCTGCCATCGGTCGAAACATCCTTCCCGGAATTCCGTCCAAGGTCAGGATCGGAACGTAGACGAGCATGATCACTGCGATTCCGAAAGAGACCGGTTTTAGAACCTCCAGAGACGCGTTTAAAATCGTCCGGATCTTTTCCTCGCCGTCGAAAAATTTCCCGTTTTCGAATCTAGTCAAAACGTTTTCGGTGATCACGATCGACGCGTCCACGAGCAATCCGAAATCGATCGCACCCAAGCTCATCAGATTCGCGGAAATTCCGAAATACCTCATGCAGATCGCGGTCAACAGCATCGACCCCGGAATGATCGCCGCGACGATGATCGACGCGCGCAGATTATACAGGATGAAAAACAGCGTAAGAATCACGAGAACTGCACCCTCGGCAAGATTCGTCAAAACCGTCCTTACGGTCGAACGTATCAAGAACGATCGTTCCAATAATACGCGAACCTGAACGTCGTCGGGAAGGCTCAACTGCGATACTGCCCGGTTGAGATCCCGATTGACTTGATCGCTGTTCTCTCCCCGCAACATCATGGCGGTTCCCAAAACGATCTCCTTCCCTTCGGAACTCGCACCTCCCAATCTTTGTTTACCGTGTTCCTTGACTTCGGCTATATCCGAAACGCGGATCGACGATCCGGTGAATGTTCGTCGAACGGCGACGCTCGAAAGCGAATCCAGACTTTTTTTCAACCCGTATGCGCGAACGATCGAGACCTTGCCGTCGTTTTCGATGAATCCTCCGCCGAAACTTTCTCCTATGGTCGACAACTCTCCCACCAAACGATCGATCGTGATTCCCCAAGTTTTCATTTTATGAGGATTAAGATCGATGTGGATTTCCTTTTCGTACCCGCCGTTGGAATCCACTTCCACGATTCCAGAAACTAACGACTTAAGCTGAGGACGTACGGTATAGTCCTGAATCGTTCTAAGATAAAGAAGACGTTCTTCTTCCGGCTTGGAGGCAAGATTAGAGCCCGGCTTCGCCTCCACGGTATAGAAGAAAATTTCTCCGAGACCGGTCGTGTTCGGCACGATCGTGGGAGAAATACCTTTGGGAAGTTTTTCCTTGGCGCTCGCGATCCTTTCCAAAACCGCGCTTCTCGCCTGATATATGTCCGTATCTTCGCGGAATATCAGGGATATATTAGAAAGTCCGAATTTAGATACCGAACGGACGTCGATCAGATTGGGCATCCCCATCAACTCCGTTTCGAGAGGGAAAGTGATCACTTTTTCCACCTGTTCCGGATCGAGCGAACCCGTATCGACCGTAACGATCACTTGAACGTTCGTAATGTCCGGCACGGCGTCAATGGGAACTTCCCGCAGCGTAAAGAAGGAATAGATGAACAGGAAAAAAACGATTCCTACGGAAAGGATCGGATTATTTAAGCTGATATTCAAAAGTCTGGAAAGCATGTTGAAAGGTTCCTATGATTTCTTTTTCGTTCGATATGTAGAGAAGATTCAAAAGCGACTCCACGTGGGAGGCCTGTGCGTCCAAAATCGCGTGATGCGTCTCGTGAAGCTGGTTTTCCAACTCCAGATAACTCATCATGAGAATTCTTCCTTTTTTGAATTCAACGTCGGCGTAGCTCAGATCCTTTTCGATTTCGTCTAACTTGGAAAGGTTGAAAAGTTTGAGATTGATCTTGGATTGTTCGTAATCGAGATAGGCTTGTTTAAACGCGGTTCGAACCAGATTCTCCTGGTGTTTCAGAACCTCCTGCTTCGACTTCACGGTCATCTCGGCGGCGGAAACCTTATTCTGATATTGATCCCAAACGGGAAGTTTGAACTTCACTCCGAAATCGTAAAAGCGGTTCGCCACTCCCGACCGGTCCTCGCCCACCTGACTGACGATCGAATAATCCGGATACTTCTCAAGATTGGCTAAATTCAATTCCGTCTTAGCCCTATCGATTTCGCCTCTCGCCGTCATCAAAGAAACGTTCCGTTGAATCGCCTTCTTCTGCAGTTCTTCGAAATCGAATTTCACGCCTTCCGTAAAAAACGGGATCTTCATCTCGGGAATAGTCTCCAACATCAGATAGAGATTGGCGCCCTCGAACTGTTTGTTCGCATCCAGCTCCAGATCGTTGAAATGTTTTTTAAGCGCGAGAATTCTTCTTTGAATGATAAAAAGATCCGCCCTCGATTGCGGAGTGATGAACGGTCTGGCTCGGATGTAACTTTCTATGATGGACAACCTGCGCAGCCGCTCCTTGACGTGATTCCTTTTTCCTGCGGAAACGAGATAACGATACGCGAACTTGACCGCGTTAAAACGGATCGAGTTGCTCGCCTCCGTCAGTTGAATTTCCTTAATCGCGGAATCCTTATCCACCAAAAGCTGACGCAGTTCCTTTCTACCCGGAAAATAGATCGGCTGTTCGAACTGAAGCGCGTATTCGGACCCGACTTCGTTCGCGGCCTTTCTCTGACCGTAATCGAGAGTGATCGAAGGGTTCTGTGTTTTTCCCTGCTGCTTTCTCTGGTAAAAAAGCGATTCCAAATCAGCGTTCAGGGAAAGCAATAACGGTGAATTTTTTTCCGCGAGTTCCAGGATCGAGCGCAGGTTCAATTCCGACGGTGCTTCCGCACGCAGCAAAGACGTCGATAAGAGACAAAACGCGAGTAGCGTCCTTAATAAACTTCTCATTAACATATTTTTATTTAATTCGAATAAGAAAAACGATCGGTTTCCCGTAAAAAACGAATCTGAATGAGAACGACATGTCATTGAATTCACCTCCCGAAATGACAAATACGGTTTCGGAAAACGCGGACGAATCCGTTTTTAGGAAACGGCGGTGATTTCCGAAATTGGATCGAATCGGACGGAAAATCTCAGATCAGAAGGCGGATCGAGGAAAGAATATTAGGATATTCGAAAGTATAAAGGGAAAGACGCGAATGGTTCGTTCTACGAGAAGGAAAAAGGGTCGCAAAACGATCGGAGGTTCCGAATATGAAATCGATCGTAAGAAGAACGACTTGGAACTTGGAATAACCCGAATCGGATTCCGCGAAATTCAGGGACCCGGCGTCCCAATCGCAACTACGTTCCTCTTGAGAAGCGCTGCTCGGATCCTGATGACAAGGTGAAACTATGTCCTTAGTCCGATCCAACTCGCAAAGAGGTCCGCAATCCAAAACCAAAAAGAACACGGACAAAAGCGTCAAAACGAGTCCGACTTTATAAACGTATTCCTTCATTACCTCCAGCTTAAGCCGCACGGAAACTTGTCAACGGAAAAAGAAAGAAATCGAAGAACGACGATTTTGATTCCGACTTTCAGAAAAAAATAAATGAGAGCCCCTTATCGATTAAGAGAAATAGAAATACGAAAAGACGGTGAGTCCCGAAAGAATCCCCGCGATCCAATCATGATTTTTCAAAAAACCCTTCCAGCGTTTCGATCGGGGCAAACGGAACGTATCCCGTAACGCATAGACGCCGAAAAGTAAGAAGATTCCGACTCCGCAAATGATTCCCGCCCGATCTCCGCTCGTCCGTCCGTAAAAGCGGATCAAAAAACAGATAACGATCCAGACGAATCCGGCCGAAATTCCGGCATACGTTAGGAGAAACCTCCGTTCATTCGTTTCGACTACGGTCGTCTTTTTTTCTTTTAAACCTAGGAGCGAACTGAGGACGACGTGAAACGTAAGACAAATCAGGGACACGGCGAATACTCTATGCAAATAATTGAATCTAGTTCCGAACATAGAGATCAAACCGGGGCTGAACCCGCTCCAGTATTCGTAGACGTGCGGACTAAAAACCGAAATCAAAGGGCAAAGTAGAATCGTTACCGCCGCGGAAGTCCGATCCGCCTTTTTCCAGAAAATCCCCGTCAAAAAAACGACTAAAATTCCCGGAGTAAGATGTGAACTCTGCGCGGATAACTCCAGAAAGAAATTTCCTTTGGAAAAAGGATCGTACGCGAACAAGGCCAAGAGGACGGTAAACGCCGAAAATAAAAGAAGAAACGCCCGTCCCACACGTACCGATTCCGCTTCTCCCATCTCTTTCGACGAAAAAAAACGGGAAGCCGATCCACTTCTCCTCCAAGGAGCGTAGTAGTCGATGGTGAATAACGTGGAGGCGGAGTTGAGCAGAGAATCCACCGAGGAAAAGATGGCCCCCAGAAGCCCGGCGAGTATGATTCCTCCGAAACCGTATCCGCTCGGAACGACGTGCGCAATCAACTTGGAAAAGGCTTCGTCGGGGTCCACGACGGAGATTTTTCCCGAAACGGAAAACAGATGATACGCCGCGACTCCGGTCAATACCGTGAAAAAGGGAATGATCAAAGTCAAAAAGCCGTCGCCCAAAATCCCGGCCCTCGCCTGCCGCAAGGAAGAGGCGCCTAACGTTCGTTGTACGACGTACTGGTTCGTGCCCCAATAAAACGCGTGCAGGATGAAAAGACCGCTTAACGCGCCGGTCCAGGGCAGGGATCCGTGATCGCTCGGAAGAAAGAACGTCATTCTGCGTTCCGCTTCGGAAAGGGACGACTCCCTTTGAAGCAATCCTTCCCAACCGCCCACGTCGGGATGATTCAAAGTCAGATAGGCGAGCAACAGACCGGCTGCCAGGATGAAAACGGATTGGATCACGTCCGTATAAACGACCGCTTTCAAACCTCCGAACCAAGTATAAACCGTGGAAATCAGAGCGAGAAGGATCACTCCCTCGCCGTAACCGATGTTCCAGCCCAAATCCCGCAAAAAAGGGAGCAGGGAACGGGAACCGATGTAAAGTCCGGCCGCAAGCTGGATGGCGATCAAAACCATTACAATTCCTGAATATAGAAAACGGACGGATTCTCCGTATCTCGACTCTAGGTATTGGGAAAGGGTGAAGATCCTTTTTCTCCGATATGCGGGAAGAAGCACGTAACTCAGAAGTAAAAGGGCGGGTATCGCGCCGAACATAAAATGGCTCTGCGCGAATCCTACGGAATATCCGATTCCAAGCATTCCTACGATATGGTTCGCCGAGACGTTGGTTCCGAATAAGGAACCGGCAACTCCCCACCAAGGAAGCGATCTACCTCCTAGGAAATAATCCTCGCTCGTATCCTCTTTTCTTCCCGCATAAATCCCGATTCCCAAGACGATCAATATCGTGATCAAAAAGAACAATCCATCTATCAAAGTGAACATCGTATCCAATCCGCGAGGTCATCCTTAAAACGCGTTTTTAATTATACAAGTCATTCTACTCGGTCGAAAAAATTCTCTTGTATAAGAAGGAACGCGGAAAGCAATAGATATCATGAGCCTTTCCCCAGTGAACATCCGTTCCCAAGACGACAAGGTGGAAGTCGCCTGGTTCTGCGACCTTTGCAACGGCGATTACGAATTTTTAGGGGTTCCGGACGGTTCCCTGAGATCCAGTTTTGAACATTGTTCCGAAATCATTCGGACCGCAGACGAACTCGGCTATCAGAATATCCTCCTCCCGTCCTCCTATCAGGTGGGACAAGATACCCTGACTTTTGCGGCGGCCGCTTCCCAATTTACGAAAAAAATTTCTCTCCTAACCGCCGTTAGGTGCGGCGAAATCCATCCTCCTATGCTTGCCAGAACGATCTCCACCTTGGATCACATGCTTAAAGGAAGGCTGAACATAAATATCATCTCGTCCGACCTCCCCGGCAGCATCCGCGATTCCAAGGAAAGGTACGGGATCTCCAAAGAGGTCATACAAATCCTAAAACAGGCTTGGAGCGGCGACACGATCGACCACGAAGGGAAGTATTACCGCTTTAAACTTTCTGCGGAACCTTCCAAATCCTACCAGATCAACGGAGGTCCTTTACTTTATTTCGGAGGGATTTCCGAGGACGCGAGACAACTTTGTGCGGAATTTTGCGACGTATTTTTGATGTGGCCCGAAACGGAGGAACGTCTCGCCGCAACGATGTCGGATCTCAGTCAAAGAGCGTCTAACGTGGGAAGAAGGATCGATTTCGGATTGAGAATCCACGTGATCGTCAGAGACACGGAATCGGAAGCGAGGGAAGCGGCCAAACGTTTGATCTCCCGATTGGACGTCAAAACCGCCGAGGATCTCAAACATCGGGCCCTCGACTCCAAATCCGCCGGAGTATTGAGACAGGACGAATTGCGCAGACAGGCCGACCCCGATCTTTTTATAGAACCTTTCATCTGGTCGGGAATCGGATTGGCTCGATCCGGATGCGGTTCCGCGATCGTGGGAACCCCCGAACAGGTTTTGGAGAAGTTGAGGCGTTATATCCGGATGGGGATACGGGCCTTCATACTTTCCGGATATCCTTTATTAGAAGAATGTAAACTATTCGCCGAAAAAGTTCTACCTCATTTGGACACGGTGTCTCTTCCCGAAGCGCAAAACAGAATCCCGGAAACGGTTCCCGTCACCCCGCTAACCACCGGAGAAAGAAAATGACTTCCGTTCCGTCGATATCGCTCTCCCAAAACGGCCCTTCGCTTTCAAGACTCGTCTACGGTTGTTGGAGACTGCACGAGGATCCCGTAGGAGTTTCTCCGCAAAGGATTTTGGAAAAAATCGAAACCTGTCTGGAATTGGGAATCCATTCCTTCGACCACGCGGATTTGTACGGGGAATATTCGAACGAAAGAAAATTCGGAGAAACGATCCGTTCGAAACCCTCCCTGCGCGATTCGATCACGATCGTCACCAAATGCGGAATTCAGCTCCCGGGCGCGAACAGACCTGGGATAAGGACCAAACACTACGATACCTCGCGCGCGCACATCGTCGCTTCGGCCGAAAATTCATTAAAAAATCTGAATATTCAAAAAATAGATCTTTTGCTGATACATAGACCGGACCCGTTATCCGATCCGGACGAAATCGCCTCCGCGTTCGCAAAACTCAGGGAGGAAGGTAAGGTGTTGCATTTCGGAACCTCCAATTTCAGCGGATCACAATTCCGGTTGTTGCAATCCCGATTGGACTTTCCCCTTTCCACCAATCAGATCCAATTCAACCCTCTTTATCTAGATCCGTTATCGGACGGAACGCTCGATCAAGCTCTCGAGTTGCGCGTTAAACCCATGGTCTGGTCGCCGACGGCGGGAGGAAAAATTTTCAACCCGCGCGAAAAAAACGGAATCGCGCTTCTCAAAACCCTGATCGATCTCGCCGGTAAAAAGGGAAAAAACCCGGATCAGATCCTTTATGCGTGGTTTTTGAAACATCCGTCCGGATTGGTCCCGGTTCTCGGAACCAACGATCCCGGAAGAATCCGATCCGCGGCCGGAGCCTTCGACGTTTCCCTGACACGGGAGGAATGGTTCGAAATCAGGGAAGCGGGAGCCGGCGGACCCGTTCCCTGAAAGAACATTCAAAAATTGGAATTCGTTTAATTCTGTTCGAATTTATAGCGAAATAGATCGTAATCCTGAAATTCCTTGTTTATGTCGATATTCAGATCCAAAATCCTACCTTCCGCGATATCGTAAACCCAGCCGTGAAGCTGCAGCTCCTGTCCCTGTCTCCACGAGTTCTGCACGATCGTCGTCATACAGAGGTTATAAACCTGTTCTCTAACGTTCAGTTCCACGAGACGTTTATGTTTTTCGTCTTCGTCCAGAATCACGGAGAGGGCCTTGCGGTTCATACGATAAACCTGCTTGATATGTCTCAACCAAGCGTCGATCAGACCGTGATATTTTCCGTCGATCGCGGCCTTCACCCCGCCGCAGCCGTAATGTCCGCAAACGACGATATGTTTCACCTTCAACACCTCGACGGAATATTGAAGAACCGACATCAGATTCATATCGGTATCGATCACCAAATTGGCGATGTTTCTGTGGACGAAAAGTTCTCCCGCGCTCGTTCCGGTCATCTCGTTCACGGAAATCCTGCTGTCCGAACAGGAGATCAAAAGATACTGCGGCGCCTGACCGAAGGAAAGTTTTTTGAAATAATCCGGATCGGTCGCGAGTTTCTCCTCGACCCAAATCCTGTTGTTTTCGAAAAGTTTTCCGTATTCCTGTTGTGCGGTCTGATCGAACGGCTTGTTCTTGACCTTTTCATACGGGGATGCCACGTCCAGAATCTCCAACTTAACGTTTCTGGATTCCGCCGATATTTTAAAATCCTCGATCACTTCAAGGATATCCGGATCGATGTATTTCGACTTGGAACCGTCGATGATCAGATGTGCGTTATCCGGAACACGTTCGAGTTTATACAAAATGCTGGATTTATTCAGAAAGGAAACGTCTTCCGAAAGATCGATCCGGATTTCGACTCCGTAATTTTTGTCTTTCCGATTCAATTCGAAAGGATTGAGAATGTTTCTTCTAACGATAAAGAACACCGCTACGACGCATCCAACTCCGATGCCGATCAGGATATCGGTAAAGACGATCCCTATGATCGTGGCGACGAATGGAAGGAATTGATCCGCTCCTTTTTTAAACTGAGACTTTAGAATTTTATAATCCGTTAATTTATAACCGACAACGAAAAGAACCGCGGCCAGGGACGAAAGCGGAATTTTGGAGATCAAACCCGGAATAAGAATCAGGGAGAAAAGTATGAACACCCCGTGCAGGAACGCCGACAACTTCGTCTTGGCTCCGGCCTGAAGATTGGCCGAACTGCGCATAATTACGGAAGTGACCGGTAAACCGCCCAGAAGTCCGGAGAATAAGTTTCCCGTCCCCTGCGCAACCAACTCCCTATTTTTGGAGACCGCCCTTCTTTGCGGATCGATTTTTTCTATCGCGTCCATAGTGATCAGGGTCTCCAAAGTCACGACCACGCATATTTTAAGGGCGATCAGATACAACGTCTGATTGTTCCAAAACGAAAAATCGGGATAGTATTGATCCGTAAAAAGATCGGCGATGCTCGCCAAGCGGATCGGCTGAATCAGATGTTCTCCGCCGACCGCAAACGAAGGGACCCAGGACGTGAAAGCCTCGTTGACGACAAGCGCCGAAACGATCGCGACCAACGATCCATGTATTAGAATTTTCTTATGAATCTGAAAACGCTCCCATAACACGATGATCGCAAGCGAAAGAAGAAACAACGCGACCGCCCCGGGACTGAACCGGTAAAAAGCGTTTATGATCTCCGAAAACGTGTTTTCACTGTCGATCTGGAAAAAGTTAAAGTCCCCTTCCGGATCCTTATCGTAACCGATCGCGTGGGGAATCTGCTTGAGTATCAAAACGATGCCGATCGCCGCGAGCAACCCCTTGATGACGGAGGACGGAAAAAAATTCGCCAAAATTCCCGCTTTTAGGAATCCGAGCAGGATCTGAAAAACTCCCGCAATACACACTGCGAGAAAAAAAGCATTCAAATTTCCTAATGCTCCGATCGAGGTGAATATTATCACGGTAAGACCCGGCGTAGGACCGCTTACCGAAAGAGGCGATTTGCTTAATAGGGAAACTACGATTCCCCCTACGATTCCTCCGATAAGACCGGAGATGATCGGCGCTCCCGAAGCGAACGCGATTCCGATACAAAGCGGAAACGAGATCAAAAATACGACCAAACTCGCCGAAAGGTCGTGTCTTGCGTCGCTCCAAAAATCGCGACTTAAAAAAGAAGATGAAAACATGATGACTCCTTGGGGTTAGCGAACCCCGAACTTTCGAAATGGATTTAAGAAAGACGGATCAGGATTCCGGAGGAGGGTTTTCTATTTTGGGATAAGTTTGAGAAGGAACGTTTTCCGAACGGAAGCGATAGGAAGCGACTTCCAGCCGAAAAGCGAATTCGAAAAAATCGAAATCGGAAAAAAAATCCTCACGCTGCAATTCTCCCGTTTTTTCCTTTTCGGATTCCTGCGATTCGGAAGCGGAACTGGACGCCTCGGAAGTCGGAGAAACGGGTGCGAAAGAACTGGAATGAATCGGAAAAAAAGAAAGAATACAATAGAAAAGTAAAAAGCCTCCGAGAATGGAACGAATGCGTCTTTTCAAATTACATGCCGACATGATTTTAACCGTCCCCCGATGTCGTTTCGCAAAAAAGGAAACCGGGGACATTCCTAATACCTTTGACTTTCCAGCTTGAAAAACCTGCTCATTTTTTCAGCAAGAATTCTTTGCAAGGTTCGACCGGAAAAGGACTTAAATTTGGCATTTCAGGCATTTGTCTTAAATACGCCGTAAAACGTTTCGATCCCCGATTCTAAATTCATTTGATAATTTATTTCATGACAAATTTTAGACTTTTTTAACGCAAACAAGAGGCAGTTTATCGGGAAGCGGAAAGACAATGGATTCTTCTTTGCGTATTCGATTCTTAAAAAGAAAGATTACAAATCGTATCTTGAATTTATAAATAGAATTATCATTTTATAATTTAAAATTTCATTTTCTCGTTTACCAAATCGGTCCCGTATCAAATTCTCACCTTAATTTTCGCTCGAAATCGGAAGATGGAATATTCGCAGAAATTCAAAAGAGAGATGGACGTCATAACGTCCGTCGAACAAAAAAACCACGTCATTTCGAAATATCTTTTTGACAAAGAGCTTACCTTTAAGGTCGATCCCTTCGATCAGAAGGCAGTGATCAAAAAGATCCTGGAAGGCGGAGAAAAAATCGTGATTCAACTGCTCGACGCCGCCGAGTCGCCGGAAGCGCAGGGAAATTCTTTCATTCTGTACAAGATCCTCGCCAAATACATCCAATTGGAATGTATCCTCCTGCAGAAAATCGAAAAGTCGATCTTCGCCCTTAAAGTCGAAAAACTGGCGATCGCCAAAAAAAACCGCGATCATATGCGCTTCCCCGTTAAGGACGGATTACTATATGCAACGAATATAATATCTTCGAAAACGATCATCGAAGCCAATATGTTCAACGTTCCCACTCTCGTAAAAGTCAACTTCGAGGATTATAAAAACCGCCTAAAACAAAGAAGCGCCGATATCGTCGACATAGGGACCTTCAAATCAGGCCTGGACCGCAAATTCGAAATCGTGAAAAAAAGCCGAAAATTCCTTTTGATAGAGAACACGCAGGATCCCAACTCCTACCGGACCGGAAGCGAAGATCGGCTCGAATTCGAAAAACAGGTGGACGACGACGTAGTCTCCTACATCCGCAAATTCAAGGATCAAAAGATCGTTTCGGAATTGATCGTCCCCATCGTTTACGTCAACCATTCCGAGGAACGGATCCCCATCGGTTACATCTGGATCCAGAGCAAAGATAGAACGTTAACCGAAACCTATGCGCGCGAGCTTCAAGCCTTGGCTCAGGATATGGTGGAAAGGATAAAGGAATCGAACACCGTAAAAACGAGCGAAAGGTTTCAGATTCTCGAAGTTTCCCAGGGCGGCGTAAAGATAAAAATAAACAACGCACATCTCATAGAAACCCTTCCGAAACAGGACGGTTTCGTTTTCGATATCTTTTTCAGAATGCAGGCTCCTTTTACGGTTCACGGACTGATGCGCTGGTTTACCAAAGACGAGAAGAACAACCTGATCCTGGGAATAGAATTGACCGGCAAATCCGATTTGCCCGGAGAAAGGGATCGTTTCGCGAAAAACATCGAACTATTGCGCAAGGGCGCGATCTGATTTTTATCGGGATTTGGTATTAAAAATATACTTGAAGTTGGGCTCTGAATTGATGGGCGCCGTTTTTCGCCACCTCTCCTTCGAGATATGCGTAATCGGCCTGTAGTTTCAGATCATGTTTGTTCAAATAGTAGGATATCGCGAAATTCCTCTCCCTGCTATAAATCAAATTCGGATCCGTGTTTCCTTTCGGTCTATATTCGGAATATCGAATAGAGAATTCGATTTGTCTCGTGAGTAAATAACCGGCCTGCAACATTCCGCCGGAAACCGACCGCGAATATTCCCGCTCTATCCCGAGCGAAGTTTCCCTTTCACGATACGGCGCGTCCGCGTTACGCGTCAAATATTCCCCCGAAAGCGAAAACCCCAGCCATTTAAAGACAAAATCCGCGCCGGAATGCGCATAAGTAAATCTTGCGAATTGAAATTCCTCTCCGAATGTGGAAAGACTTCGGTTCGTATTAACGTTTTTTCCTCCCGCCAATGATAAAGATAACTTTGGATATTTAGAATATTCTAAATCGGGTTCTCCAGAATCCGTATAAGTACCGAGCGGATAATAAGTCAACTTTCCCACGCTGAACAGACCCGATGCGGAGGAGGTTTTATTTCTTCCGTCTCCTCCGAATACTCCGAAGGAATATCCGATTCGATTCCACCCTAAAAAGTCGTTGGAAAAGAATTGAATCCCCACGTCACGATCCACGTTCAATTCGTTATTGGAAATCGTCCGATCGACGAATTGCTGAATTCCGTCCGAAATGACGCGCTCCCGATTAAACGGAACCTTCATCTGGCCAAACGCGATTTTTAAATTTCTATATTTTGAATAGGTGAAAACCGCGTCCCGTAACGGAACCGGGCGATTTTTTTCCATATCCTGATCCGAAAAACCAAGCTGAACGTAATATTGATAATTCTTATCCAGAAGATGTCCTCGAAAGGAAAGCCTCGCCCGTCTGATCTGAAACTCGCTGGAATTCTGCGACGAATCTCCTCCGGTTTCGTTTTCCTGCGTGAATCTTCCCTGAAACCTCAAACGAAAATTCAACGAAAGGTCTCCATCCGCAGATTCAACGTTCAATCCCTTTCCGAAGATCATCGAAACCGAAGCATCTTTTTTCTCCTGTCTGTCTTTTTCCGAATATGAAGAAAGAGGAACGGGGCGATGAAGGGAATCTTTCTTATTCTTCCGGGAGATGGTCTGCGTTTTCGTTTTTTGGGATTTAGATTTTCCCTTAGCGAAGTTAGGCACGCAAACTCCGCTAAGGAAGAGACAAAGCGCGAAGAACGGGAAATAACGTACCGACAAATTCAACCTTTCGATTCCCAAAAGAAAACCTATTTCTAAGCTAAAAGTCGGGACTCGAAGGTCATCCTTTTTTTATCGGATCGAATACGGATCCAAATACAAAAGTTCGTTTCTCCATGGTTTCATTCCGTGAAATTCCACCGCGCCACCGCTTTCCGTGCGCAAAGTGCGTTCGAATCCCTTTTTGCGGAGAACACAGGTCACTTTACCGATATCACTTTGCTCGATGTAACGGGGACTTCCGTCCGGATCCCTGTATATGTAGGAGGCGATCTGTTTCGGTTCCAATTCGGCTTCCGCGGAAATTTCGAAATCCTGAAGACGCGTTTTGAAATACAGTTTAGGATATTCTACTTTTGTAATACTTCTCAGAGAACGTAAGATGGAATGCTGATGGATCGGCACCCCCTGTTTCAGCAGGGTAACGAAGGTAAGGGTCGGTGCAAAGGGCTGAGGCCGCACCGTGACGATTTCGAGGGACCAGCCTTCCGGATCGTCGTCGAAACGGGGCACGAAAGTCCAGAACAGCTCCGCGACCCGATTGGTTCCCCAGATATGATTAAAATGACCTCTTCCGCTTTTGAACGGGAACTTGGTTTTGTTCAATTGAACCGTACCCGAAACCTCGGTAAACGGGGACGAGACGACGCTTCTCGTTTTAGGAATCGGGGTCCGTTCAAGCCATCGCGGAAGATGACGTGCCGGTTCCTGAACGTGGTTAAAATTCAAATCCCAAGCGAGGGTTTCCTTCGGGGAAATCGAAATTTTTCCGCGCATATGATGCGGACCGACCGAAGCCCCGGGGAAAAAAACCTCGTCTTCGGTGACGTTGATTTGATCGCGCGGGAATGCCTGCGCCACGATACGATGATGTTTCGGATTTCGAATGTCGAATAAGGAGGCCCACAAAGCCCCGCTCGCAACCAAACCCCGACTCGGATTGGGATCCAAGGTCGTATAACGCACCCAAAACGCCTGACGATTTTCCGGAATGAGGACCACCGCGAACCAGATTTCGAACCGGGGCCGGACGAAGCCGGTCGCGAATTGGGAGATGAAACTTTCCTTGAGATCCATAACGTCGTTCCTCCGAGAAAAATCCGGATCGATCGAGTTTTAGATCCGGTTCTTTTTTCTTTCCTTAAAGTATTCGATAACCGCCGGCAAAACGGAAATGATAATGATCGCGAAGATCACGATCTTGAAATTCCTTTTTACGAATTCCAAATTGCCGAAATAGTAACCGCCTAGAATAAAGATGGAAATCCAGAGTATTCCGCCTATGATATTATATGCAATAAATTTAACATAAGTCATTGTCCCGATTCCTGCCACGAAAGGGGCGAACGTACGGATGATCGGTATAAACCTGGCGATAATGATCGTTTTTCCGCCGTAGATCTCGTAAAAGCGGTGTGCTTTTTGCAGGTGTTCCTTTTTGATCAGCGGAATTTTCTCCTTTTCTAATATCTTTTCTCCGGTGAAATTCCCGACCGAATAATTCACCGTGTCCCCTAAAATCGCCGCAACGATCAATAAGAGGAGCGTGCTCGTCAAATCCAAAGAACCCCGGGCGATGAAAGCCCCCACGGCGAACAAAAGGGAATCGCCGGGCAAAAACGGAGTCACGACGAGACCGGTTTCCGCGAAAATGATTAGAAAAAGAATGATATAAGTGCCGCTTTGATACGTCTGGATGATCGTATCCAAATGAGTTTCTAAATTCAAAAAGAAATCTAAAAAGAACTTAAGGGTTTCCAAAGTGCCTCGCTTGCCCGAATTCGAGCCGGACGATAAAAGGTGAAATCTATTTAGGATAGGATTTAAGAATCGACGGACAAGTCAAACTCGTAAGTCAGAAAAGGAGCCTTTCCTTACCGGGGACATAACGATAGATTTTCGTGGGATAATTCAAACGGATCGAATCCGAAGAAATTCCCTTACGATCCGGTTTGATTCTCGCGTCGAATTCCACCTCGTCTCCAGGTCGAAGATCGATGGATCGGAACTTGTTCGATAGGTAAAAAAGCTGGGAAGAGATGATCGGTTTGCCGGAAATCAAAAGAAGGATGTCTTGAAGGAGAATCCTGGATTGCTCCGGATTGGTGTGATGATGAACCGCCCCCACCGAAGCGCGGAACCGCGTCCTTTTTCTCGGGAGAATTTGGATCTGATCCGAAATCGCCATTTTCTTGTTTTCTCTTTTGCGGTAAAAAATTCCGAAACCGGAATCGATCGGGGTCGGTTTAGTTCCTAGATTCCATTTTCTTTTCGGGAAAGTACAGCGTTTTTCTCGACGCGGTCCCATTTTCACGGATCCGAATCGCAAAAAAAGGAAACGATCGATCCGTTCTTGCCTGATCGGGAACCGTGACGAACGGAGGGAGCGATGGAAAAAAAGGTTCGATACAGCTCCGCGCAGCGGACGATCATCGAGGAGGATTGCAGATTCGTTCAAGTGGTGGCGGCGGCCGGTTCGGGAAAAACGAGTACGATGGTCGGAATTTTGGAGCGGATACTTAGGGAAAACTTATTTCCCGAAGAGTCGCTGCTGGTTCTGACGTTTTCCAGAAAGGCCGCCGGAGAAATTCTGGAGCGGATCAAACGGGTTACCGGAAGGGAAACGATTCGAGTACAAACTTTTCACGCGTATTGTTTATACGCGTTGGGGCGATGGCATCCCCGATTTGAAAAACAAAAACCGAAGATACTTTCTTCGGAGGAAAAAAACCGATTCTATCGCGAATATCTTAAACTCCGAAGATTCGAAGTGGGGGGAATTCCGTACGAATTGTTCTGGTCGGAAAACGCGTCTAACGTGGAGAAATTTCTGCCGGAACTTAGGGAAGAACTGAACTTCGCTTATCAAAATCATAAACGCGAAAAAGGACTGCTTGATTTCGGGGACTTGGTCTCGATGTTCCTCGAAGGATTGAGGAACCGGGAGGAATGGACGTTCGAAGCGAAAAAGAGTCTGCGTAAAGTCCTGGTCGACGAATTTCAGGATACGGATTTGGAACAGCTGGAATTCCTCAAGTTGTTGTCGGAGAGCGCGTCCATCTCGGTCGTAGGGGACGATAGTCAGGCCATATATGGCTTCAGAGGGGCGACGCCCGTACCGTTTCTTCGTTTTAAGGAGATATTCAATCCTTGTAAGGTCCATTTTTTAAACGTAAATTATCGTTCCTTGCCGGACATCGTGACGATCTCGGATATTCCGATACGGAAAAACCGCGACAAAATAGAAAAACTGGTTTTGCCCGATCGAAAGGGAAACGCTCTGACTGGCCGGATCGTCATAGAGGAAGCGGCGGAGTTAATTCCCTATTTCGTGCGTGCCATAGGACCTTCCGGAGGAAACGTAAGAATATTATGTAGATCTAATTTTAGAATCGTTGAATATATTCGATGCGGAATACCGGAGGAATATCTGATGACGATACATGCCAGCAAGGGATTGGAATTTCATACGGTATTCGTGGATTTGGCGGACGGATGGAACGCCCGACCGGATTCAGCCGAAGAAACGGTGGAAGAGGAAAGGAGAATATTGTATGTCGCCTTGTCGAGGGCCGAGGACAGATTGTTGATCGTGGGGAACGTCAAAACGTCGAGAAGGGAAACCATCGAAAACGAATTTTTCCGATACTTTCGAAAACTAAAACGGATCGAACCGGAAGACCTACTGTGAAATTTCTAGACCTGAAAATCCGCATTCTATGTTCGGTCGACGAGATGTTTCGGGCGTGCCTCGGAGCCGCCGCAATATTCCAAAAGATGAATGTGTTTTGCGTCGGTTGCGGCGGCTCCGAGTCGCGTGACTCCGGGCTCGCGGATTCCCGCTCGTCCTCTTCGAGGACGCTTGAGCGCCCTGCGGCCCGCTCACGCAAAAGAGCGTCGTACAATGTCAATGTTCCGCCGTGCAACGCAATGCAGGAAGCAAGCGGATCGCTTCACGAATCAAAAAGAAAATCGAATCAAGCCGACTGCTTTCGCTGTAGTTGCACTGTGAACTTGGAGATTGTGAGGTTGGTTCGTTCCTTCCTTCGAGCTGGATCGGGGAGACGTATTGTGATTTTGCGAGCGCAGGTTATTTTTTCTAACTTTATCGGATTCACTTCTGAAAAGTCGTTATGGGCCCCGCCGTTGTGAGTTTTTTTATCAGCTCGGTGGAACG
>NZ_NPEF01000189.1 GCF_002811955.1 Leptospira ellisii | reverse complement strand
GAAACGCAGGATTGAAGCGGATTCGTCGGAGGCAAAAGGAGATATTGCAGAATCACCCTTTGTTCGTTCTCCCGGTTAAAACTGTCGTCGTCGTCCGGAAGATTACAATTCGCCGCTATCAAAAACGTCGCCGCAAAAAATGCGAGCGCCCGCAACCCGTTTCGATAAAGAATCGCCGTTCGCGTATGTAGTTTCCGTTCCATCAGAACTTCACCTCGATTCCCAGATTGAAAAAAGGAATTACCATTCCTCCCGGCAACGTCAGAGTTCCGAACGTGGGACTCGGTTTCGGGTTGGTCGCCGAATACGGACGGGTCACGTCGAAATTCTCGCCCGATACGTTCTGGCGCATATATACGTTTATGATTTCCACGAACGTGTTCACGTATCCCCATTCGTAGTTCAGGAACCGGTCGAATCGGATATCCAACCTGTGGTAATCCGCAAGACGTTTCGTGTTCGTATAATCGGCCGTATACGGATTACTCGCGGATTGGGGGACCCAGATGATCTGTCCGTTGGCCGGATTGGAGAACTGTCCGCCGTCGTCCCCCACGATCGGAGTGATCGGAGTGGAAGTAAGATAGGACCATCTCGCTCCGAACTGCCAGTTTTGACTGAACCTCCAACCGAACACCATATTGATGATATGGGTTCGATCGTATTCGAAGAGGGTCTCTTTTGAATTGTGATACGTCTGCGCCAGAAGTCTTTGTTCCGGTCCGGTGGCCACGGGAGCCGTCAGACCGTCGGGTTTATAAAGATTAGGATTTCTGAATGTCTGAGACCAAGTGTAGGAAATCCATCCGAACCAATCCCTGGTTCCGGGAGCGGCCGTTTTCCGGATCACGAATTCGTATCCGTGAGAACGCCCCGTTCCGTTGTTCGAATAATTGAGCGGTTTATTGAGTATATAAGGCTGCGAGAATTTTCCGTACGGATCCGGATTGGTCCCGATCATCTCGGTGATATACGGATCGGTCACGATCAAATTGGAGAATTCCTGTTTGAAAACTTCCCCCTTGATCTGCCATTCCGAAGTGAGCTGCTGATCGATCCCTCCTCCGTATTTGAAAGCCTTTTGAAACTTCAGGTGCGGGTTTCCGCTTTGTTCGGAAAAGCGGGTATCCAACGGAAAGTTATAATGATCTCCCGCGCCTCCGAAAACGGTGGTTCCTTTTCCGATTCCTTCGAACTTATAGGAAACCTGCGCCTTCGGCCCCAAGGCGCCGTTTTTGATATACGGGATGTAATCGTAACGGACTCCCGGTTCGATCAACAATCCTCCGAAACGGATCTTCATCGTCGTATAAGCGTTGTAATACTTTCCCTGAACCCGGTTGGTATCGGGAACCGTGCGGAAGTCCGGACTGGACGTGTCGTACGGGTTCGGATCCGGATTGTTGGGATCGGTCTGTTGGATCGTCGTTCCGGAGGTCTTATAATTGAGAAAACGAAGTTCCGAACCGAATTCCAAGGAGAAATGTTTGTTCGGATCCCAATACGCGTCCTGACGAATTCCGTTGTAAGCGCCGCTTCCCCGGTTCTTTCCCTTGATCGATCCCAAGGAAACGTTGAAGTCCACGAACGGATCGTAACTGATAAACGTGATTCTATTGGAGAATTTTTCGATCGGTCTCCAGATATAACGAAAAGCCTGCGTGCGATATCCCTGTCCCGCGGAAAGATTTCCTCCGGCGAACGCCGCAAACTGATCCTTAGTGGGATCGTTCTCGGCTTTGGGAGGAGGATTTAACGCGAAGTCGTCCTTCGCAGTCAGGGAATAAAACGAAATCTGATGATGGTCGTTGAAGTTGTAGACCATCTTCACCTGGGAATCCGTATAACGGGGCAGCCGGATTCCGTCGGGAAGCAGACTCGAACCGGACAAGGTGCCTAACGTTTCAAAGGTCTTGTCGATGTAACCGACCTTAACCGCGCCTAAAATGTAACCTTTCCCGCCTGCGAACGTGGTCTGATAATTCGCGGAAGCGGCCCATAGGGAAGTCAAAAAATTCCCCTGAGAACGCTCCACCTTATCCGGAGATTCGATTTCGATCACCCCTCCGAGAGCATTGTTAAAGTTTGCCGGAAGAACCCCGGTATAAACGTCCATCGATTTGATCAGGTTACCGTTGATGGTTGCGGTCAAGCCGTCGAAGTGGAAGGGATAAAAGATGGGGAGGTCGTCGTAAAGATAGAGGTTCGTATTCGGATCGGCGCCTCGAAACGCATAATTGCTCGCACCGCCGCCGAACGCGGAAACGGGAACCACCCCGGGAATGGTTTCGATCGCGCGTAAAGGTTCCCCGAAAGTTCCGGGCATCCTTTTGATCTCCTCGAATCGAAGTTTGGTACGGGACATGAGTTGTTTTTCCCGCTCCCCGGTCACGTTGATTCCGCTTTTGGAAACGCCTCCGCCGCCGATTCCGGAAGAGGATTTATCCGTATAAATGACTACGGTTTCTTCTCCTTCTCCGACTTCCTGACGGATTTCCTGCATACCGGTATCCCGCAAAATACGGAACGTGTATGTTCCCGGAGCGGGAACAACGGCTTGAAAATATCCTTCCGCGTCGGTCTGATAGAATTTTTTGGTCTCGGAAACCCGGACCGAAATGTTGGCTTCCCCGAGACTTTTTCCCCGGGAATAAACGCGGGCACGGAACGTCACCTCCGCGAATGCTTCCGCGAACGGAAACAATAAAACCGCCAAAAATGCGAACGCACCCTTTATGGAACGGGTGTTCCCGGTTTTTCGGAATTTTGACCCGTTCCAAGAAGGATCGAAAACCGCCGAATCGGAACGCGGAGTAGAAAGAACGACTAACGTTTTGCTTTTGGATCTCATCGTCTGCCTTTCTATATTTTATTTTTGATGAAAACTTCCTGGAAATTGAGATACCAGGGAACGTCGTCCAACGGTTTATCCACGTAGATCAACACGCAGGCGAACGGATAGGAAACGAAAGGACATTCGGATTTCGTAATGGCGATCGTACAAAGATCCAGGTTTTTCTGCTGAACATCGTCGACCACGATCGGAAAGGGAACGGGGATCGGGGTCCCGCATTTATTCGCCAAAAAACTCGCTGCGGCATAGATCTGGCTTTGGGAATCCTTAGGAGTGACCACTTCCGGACGCACACAATTCTGGGACAAAACGGAAACGGACAAAAGAACCGCGATCAAAACCGCGGGAATCCGCCGCAGGGAACCGCGTTTTTCGGAAACGCCGCGCGATTTCGCGCGAGGAGCGGGACCGAATCCAATCCATTCGAAAAAACGAATATTCATTTTTTTGAATTCCATAATCAATCCTTCCTTTTGCCTCCGACGGAAATACCGCCGGACTCCGCGGGAGCGTTCGAAGAGGATCGTTTCCCTCCGCCCACCGAAATCCCTCCGGAGTTCCTGTTCTCGGAGGAAGGTTCCGTTTTACCGGATTCGTTTTTTGCGCTCGGATCGGACGAGGAATCCTTAACCGCCTGTTCGAGCTTGAGACGTTCCGCTTCTTCCCGATTTCCGATGACCTTTCCCTTCACCTTCAGAACCGAAACCGTTCCGAGAGGAAACATAACGTGGGTTTCGTGCCAAACCTTGATATTGACGAGACTTCTTCCGCCGGGAACCTTTTGGACGGCCTGACTGAGCGCGTAATCCATGCTGATCGGATTGGTGACGGGGAAAAGGCCGAACACGAAAAATGTGGAGGATTCCCCTTCCGCTTCCTCCAAAATATCGTAGGCGGAAGAACGGATGATCGTCGCGGAATCGTAGATTCCCGGAGAACGAACCCTTCCTCCCGGTTCCGTAGGCCCGGCTCCCATACAATTCAAAACGAAAAAAAGAGCAGTGATCGCGAATAAACGCCGTGAAAACATTTGTGTCACCGATAAGCCATCTATCGCGGAAAGGAAAAAACGCGACTTTTGTAGGAGTTCCCACAGGCGTTTTCTTCCTTGCAATAAATATGATATTGTGGTAGGGAATCGCTCTTGAATTTTCCGCCGCCCACCCCTCCACCCAAGATCAGGGTGGGGCGTGCGTCTTACAAAAAAGCGTAGTTGTTCCGACGATCGGCTCTCTCCGTAACCGCAGTCAGCTTCGGGTAACATTCCCGAGTTATTTTTTTCTTTTGCCGCTTTGATCATTGGATTGATCCTCGAACTTGATCGCTTCCGCGTTGATATGAAGTCGATTTACGGTAAGAAACAGAAGAATGTATTTATCGGTCCAATAACGGATGTTGATCAGAGCGTCCGCGTCCTTTTCAGTCAGCATCTCCGTCATCAATTTGTCGATGGGGGGTTCGGAGAGCGGAACTCCTATGATCGCGATATCCAAGGATCTCCAGGTTTTATGACCTTCCACCGGGCCGAGCACCTTGTATTTCCGATCCGCAACCGGAATGTTGCTGGTCGCAAGACCGGCCGAAGAAGTGGCGCAGTTCCAAAGAACGAGGGATACAAGAAAGAAAGGGATAAGTCGGAAACGTTTCATAATACCTGCCTGCAATCGGAACCCATCCGGCCCCTCCCAGAACGGATTTTTTTATGGCTTCTCTCGGAGGGATAAGTGTATCTACCAGATAGTATCTGTCAGATACAGATGCAAGAATAAATTCTTAGCGTTTTTCGGGGATTCGGGTCCTTTTTCTCGTTTTGAATCTGCATTTTTTGAAGGGAATCCACCAACTCATAGGAAAAAAGTTCCATCACTGAAAAAAATCGAATTCAAAAATGAAGAAAGGAGTTTGGATTTCGGGTGGAAAACGGAACGTTTGTAATCGGAATCAGGTCCGTTTTCTGTATTCTCGGATGAGTTTTTCCGCGGCTTGAAAGGAACTTACTTTATGGGAGACGACGTCCTCTTCCGCGGCTTCGTATAAATCGCGCATCTTGGAATAAAAATCGCCTAATAGATGTTCCGAAACGGTTTCTTCCAGCCAATACTTGGCTTGATCCGTTCTTCTGATTTCGAAATGTCCGTTGGACTTTACGATTTTCTCATATTCGCAAATCTGATTCCAGATTTCGGAAATTCCTTCTCCGCTCAAGGAAGAACAGGAAAGAACTTTCGGAATCCATCCATTTTCGTGCGCGGGAAAAAAATGAATCGCGGATTGGGTTTCGATTCTGGTTCTTTCGGCGCGCATCTTGTTGTCTCCGTCCGCTTTCGTGACCGCGAACAGATCCGCCATCTCCATGATTCCTCGTTTGATTCCTTGGAGTTCGTCTCCCGCGCCTGCAATGAGCAACAGCAAAAACAAATCGACCATCGAATGAACGGCGGTCTCGGATTGTCCGACTCCGACGGTTTCAACGAAGATCGTATCAAAGCCCGCGGCTTCGCAGAGATAAATCGTTTCTCTGGTTTTGCGCGCAACTCCACCCAACGAATCGCCGGAGGGAGAAGGGCGGATGAATGCGGATTCGTTTCTGGAAAGTTCGGACATTCTCGTTTTGTCTCCGAGAATACTCCCTCCCGAGATTTGACTCGAAGGATCGATGGTCAACACGGCCAATTTCTTTCCTTGAGAAATCGTATACATTCCGAAGGATTCGATGAAGGTACTTTTGCCGACTCCGGGAATTCCGGTGATTCCAATTCGGATCGATTTACCGGAATGTGGAAGACATGCGTCTATGATTTTTTCCGCAAGTTCTTTGTGATCGGAGCGCGCGCTTTCGACTAACGTGATTGCGCGGCTGAGCATGACGCGGTCGCCCGCGAGAATTCCTTGCACGAATTCTTCCGCGGAGGGAAGAGCCTTTCTGGAAATTCCGGTGGATCGGATTCCTCCGCTCGAAGAAATCCCCGATTGTTCTCCGGAACTCAAGGACGATTCTTCCCTTACGCGTTTACTTTAGAATTTTCTAAATCTTGAATGAGAAGTTCGAGAATATCCGCAGCGGCCTTGGAAATTTTCGTTCCCGGTCCGAAGATGCCCGTAACTCCCGCCTTATAAAGAACGTCGTAGTCCTGTTGCGGAATCACACCGCCCGCGATGACCATGATGTCTTCTCTTCCGAGTTTTTTCAGTTCGCCGATCACTTGCGGAACGAGAGTTTTATGACCCGCGGCTAAACTCGAAACGCCGAGAATATGAACGTCATTCTCCACCGCTTGTTTTGCGGCTTCCGCAGGAGTTTGAAACAGAGGTCCTATATCGACGTCGAATCCCATATCCGCAAAACTTGTGGAGATCACTTTCGCGCCTCGATCGTGACCGTCTTGTCCCATCTTGGCGACCATGATTCTCGGACGACGTCCTTCGAGAGTCGCAAATTTGTCCGAAAGGGTTTTGGCTCTTTTGAAATCGGGATCGTCTTCGATCTCGGAAGAATAAACTCCCGAGATCGAACGAATCGTCGCTTGGTATCTTCCGAATACTTTTTCCATAGCAAAAGAAATTTCGCCTAACGTCGCGCGTTTGCGGGCGGCGTCCACCGCGAGTGCGAGTAGATTTCCTTCGGTGGCTCCGGCGCATTTTGTGATCGCTTCCAAAGCCGCGGTCACGTCGGCGTTGTTTCGATTTTTTTTGAGTTCCTGCAATCTGCGAATCTGGGATTCGCGGACGGCAGTATTATCGATATCTAATATGTCTAAGGGCTTTTCTTCTTTCGCCTTGTATTGATTGACTCCGACGATCACGTCTCTTCCGGAATCGATCTTAGCCTGTTTGCGAGCGGCGGCTTCCTCGATTCTCATCTTAGGAATTCCGGTTTCGATCGCCTTCGCGATTCCGCCTAACTTTTCGACTTCTTCGATCAGTTCCCAAGCACGGTGCGCGAGAGAATGTGTCAGAGATTCGACGTAATAAGAACCGCCCCAAGGATCGACGACACGATGAATGTTCGTTTCTTCCTGCAAAAAGATCTGCGTATTTCTCGCGATTCTCGCGGAGAAATCGGTCGGGAGCGCGATCGCTTCGTCGAGTGCGTTTGTGTGAAGCGACTGCGTGTGACCGAGTGCGGCAGCTAACGCTTCGATACAAGTCCTCGCGACGTTGTTGAACGGATCTTGTTCGGTCAAACTCCAACCCGACGTTTGACAGTGAGTTCGAAGCGCGAGAGATTTTAAATTCTTAGGATTGAATTGTTTTACGAGTTTCGCCCAAAGAAGACGGCCTGCGCGCATCTTTGCGATTTCCATAAAGTGATTCATTCCGATCGCCCAGAAAAAAGACAAACGAGGCGCGAACGTATCCACGTCCATTCCCGCTTTGATTCCGGTTCTAAGATATTCCAGACCGTCCGCGAGAGTGTAGGCGAGTTCTATGTCGGCTGTAGCTCCCGCTTCCTGCATGTGATAACCCGAAATCGAAATCGAGTTGAACTTCGGCATGAAGTCCGAAGTGTATTTGAAAATGTCGGCGATGATTTTCATCGAAGGCGCGGGCGGATAGATATACGTGTTCCGCACCATAAATTCCTTCAAAATATCGTTCTGAATCGTTCCAGAAAGTTTATCGGCGCTCACCCCTTGTTCTTCCGCGGCTACAATATAAAACGCTAATATAGGAATGACCGCGCCGTTCATCGTCATCGATACGGACATTTGATCCAAAGGGATCTGATCAAAAAGAATCTTCATATCGAGAATCGAATCGATCGCAACACCCGCCTTACCGACATCGCCGACCACACGTTCGTGATCGGAATCGTATCCTCTGTGAGTCGCCAAGTCGAACGCGACGG
>NZ_NPEF01000188.1 GCF_002811955.1 Leptospira ellisii | reverse complement strand
TTTGGGTATCCGAAGCAGGATATCGTATGCAGATTTTCTAAAGTTGAATTGGTCCACGAAGCTGGAACTCCTAAAGGGTTATTTTTTAGGTTCTCGGATCCAGGTTGGATTGTTGTCGTATTGTTTTCCCGTGTTGGCTGCCGCTTTCGCGTTTCCCGTCTGGAAAAAAAGGGAAACGACGGGAGTTTATTTTCTTCTGCTTTTTACGGGCGTGTCGGGAATGTTGCTCGTGCAGACCTTTAGTCCGTACAATCCGGGCGGATTATACGCGGGTTTGCGTTTCACCGAGATCACCTATTATTGTCTGATTCTCCTTGCGGGAACGATTTTGAATTCGACGGGATCGGGCGATAAAAGACCGATTCCGTATCTACTTTACGTTTTGTGCATATTGCAGATATTCTTCTCCCTTTATCATACGAAAAAAAATCTGCAAGTGGTGGACTTCGTAAAAAAACACCACGACCTTCTTCAAAAGGAATGGAACTCCTATCCTCGGTATCCGGTCGTTCATAAAAGTCTGTTCGATATGTTTCTGGTTTCGACTTCGTATTTGGACAAACCGCATTTCGTAGCCAAGGACGAAAAGGCCTGGGACGGTTTGGAATCCATTCTCGCGGAAAACGAGGTTCCGGGGATCCAGGTTTTTTATTTCGGAACGACGCCTCCGAAGGACATCAACGCCCCTCAGGACTTTTACGAAGAATGGATCGATACGAAATATACGATCCGCTCCGACCGGTACAGACTGGAGGAAAAGAAGACCGTGGAGGGTTTCGTTCTGGAACGTTACGTTCTGGATTCCAAAACGAACGGACGTAAAAAAAAGGAGACATCCGCCTCGAAATAAAGGCGGATGTTTCGCCTAACGATTCTTTAACGGAATGAGGTGAAACACTCCGAATACGAAAATCTGGAGCGAATCCAGATACGGATTCGACGATTTGTGTCTCAACACGAACCAGAAGTAGACGATCTCGATAAGATGAACCGCGAGCGTTCCCGCCCCGACCAATCGTAAAAGAAGATCGACCGGTCCTCCCAGAGAAAAAACGCCCGCAAGATTGGCGCCTACCAAAATCCAAAAAAACACGGTTCCGATTTTTAACGTCCGGAAGATGGGATTCATAAATACCTCTGAAAATTTCACGTACACTCTCCCTTTCTCCGAACGGGGTCAAGAAAAAAAGACAATGGGTTGACTCCGTTTCGTTCCGCAATACGTTTTCAACTATGCTTCCTTGTTGTCATTATCTGTCTTCTTCCGGTAGGAGTTCCGAAACGTCCCCGTTCCCTTGGAAACATCCGGATCGAATGCCTCCGCTTCGGGACGACGACGCGCCCGAACATCTACCCCTTCTTAAAAAATACGGACTTCCGTTTATCATCGACATCCATACCCATTTTTTTCCGGAATACGTGATGAAGCGGATTTGGAAATGGTTCGACGGAGTCCATTGGGAGATCGCGTATCGGGATAACGAAGCCGCGAGAACGGAATCCCTCCGCAAAAACGGGATACGTCATTTTACCACGTTGAATTACGCGCATAAGGAGAAGATGGCGGAAGGACTCAACCGTTGGACGTTCGAGACCCACGCGAACACGGAGAACGCGATTTTATTCGGCACGTTTTTTCCGGAAGAGGGTTGTCTCGACTACGTTAAACGCGCGGTCGAAGAATACGGATTCCGCGGATTCAAACTTCACTGCGAAGTCGGTCGTTTGGATCTGACAAGGAAAGATCTTTCCTCCACGTTTTCGTATTTGGAGAAAAAGGGGATTCCCCTCGTAATCCATTCGGGAGACGCGCCTCTTCCGGGACCTTATACGAATATCCGATATTTCAGGACTTTCATAGAACGTTATCCGACATTGAAGGTGATCGTGGCGCACATGGGGGCTTCCGAGGTTTGGGAATACGCGGAACTGCTTTCGATTTTTCCGGAATTGCGTTTGGATACGACGATGGTCTTCGTCGACTTTCTCTCCACCGGAACGGACACGGATCCCTATCTGGAAGTGATCGAAAAATTTCCGGATCGGGTCCACTTCGGTTCCGATTTTCCCATCATTCCGTACGCGCTCAGTCATCCGATATGCAATCTGCTCAACTCCGGTTTGAGCAACGAGATAAAACGGAAAGTTTTTTTGGAGAACAGCGCCCGTTTGTTTTCGATCGATATCGATTCGTAAGCGTTCGGGCTCCGAAAAAAAGGCCGGCCCATTCCCGGAATCGTTTTAGGAAAAAACTTGCCAAAGAGGCTTTCCTCTTTATTCTTTCGTTATGCGCGGTATTTTGCCGAAACTTTCACTGCTTTTAAACGCGGCTTTTTTTACGGTTTACTGCGGCAAAAACGGAGCCGCCACCCAATCCGTTTCCGCGGAAGTGTATAAGAAGAAGGTGGCGGACGCGTATTGTTCCCAGATGAATCGTTGTAAAGAACCGTATCTGGCTTCTTTGGAGGGGAAACTCCGGAAGGAGGCGGCCCTGACGTATCCGGACAACGCCCAATGTTACAGCGATTTTAATTACGACTACGATAAATCCGAACCGATCATCCTCAAAAAACTCAGCGATCGTCTCGTTTTGGACGCGGAGCTCTGCATCAAGAGCGTGGAGAGGGCCGATTGCGGCTCCATCGTAACGTATCAGATTCCGGAATGCGTGGAATACAACACCTTTCTGGAAACGTTATCCGTTCCTTCCTCCAAATAGCCCGGTTTTTCGACTTTTTTTCCGAAAACGGGAGGATCATAATCTGTATTAGGGCTTACGCATGCGTTTTGCAGGCGGGAAGCGGATCGGTTCGCGAAGATTATCTCGCCTCGACCTCTATCTTTTCGTCCTTTTCGTCCTCGGTCAAAACGGGACTATTCAGTTTATCTAATAGGCTTTGAAGAAGAAAAAAATATCCGTTCACCTTTCCCGCGATCTCCTTTCCGTATAATTGCGTATAGGTGTTGATCAGGGATTGATTTTCGTCGGTGGTCTTGGAATACGAATTTTCGGCGAGGCCTTCCCAGAGAACCTCCGCTTTGGAGCAGGAAACTACCTTTCCCAAAATCGAAAGATTCAACTTGTCCGGAGTTTCCCGTTCGGAGACGGCGATCTGAAAAATCCCCTGGACCTTTTTATCCGAAGTTCCGCAGATTCCTTCGCCCGAACGATACGGGTATATGATGAATTCCTTATGATGTGAAAGGTAATTTTCGGCGATTTTAGAAGCCAGTTTTTTTTCGGAGATGCCTGCGGCGCTTTCCGGCGCGACGCGGACGGCGATCCGCTTGAAAGTGCCCAGCTTGTTTTCCCAGTCCGGCGCGTTTTTCACGTATTTAACGGTGCAGTTGGAGAATGCGAAAAGAAGAACGATCGTAAAACTGAGTCGGTGCGACATATCCTTATCCTTTTTTCTTTTTAGGAGCCGCCTTTTTGGCGGACGCTTTTTTGGAAACCGAGGCGGAAGGTTTCGCCTTTTTTTTGGGAGCGGAAGTTCTTTCTTCCCCCGAAACGGAAGCCGTTTTCGCGGAGAAGGTTTCGTTCTCCTCTTCCGAAAAGCCGAGCGGTTTGGATTCGCTTTCTTCCTCCTTCCGGGAACGGTATACGATCTCCAACACCGCGGGAACCAGGGTCAAAGCGATGAGCAGGGAAGACGCGATTCCGATCGAGGCCACCACGCCGATGGATTTTAACCCTTTCTGATCCGCGATCAAAAGGGAACTCCAACCGACAAGAGTGGTTAACGTGGAGGCGATGATCGCCGGACCCACCATGGACATCGCTCGCACCACGTCATGGTCTTCCCTGAAGCGATAGTAGATGTAAATCCCGTTTTGGATTCCGTAACCGATGATGACCGGAAATACAAGCACGTTCATGAAGTTGAGTTGAACCTTGAACAGGGCCATGATTCCCAGAGTCACGAAAATCCCCAGAACCAAAGGAATGAGGGATATCAAAGCGGGTACGATTCCCCGGAAGAAAAGGATCAGGACGATCACCACGAGAACGAGCGTGATCAAAAAGGCGGCCACTCCTTCCCTCTGAACGATCTTGATCAGATTGGCGAAGAGTATCAGACTTCCCGCCGTATTGGAAACGTATTGATGCGAACGGGCCTGCGTCAGGGAGGCGAAAGGTCTCGTTTTCAGAATGAAGTCTATCGTTCCGTCGAGAAGCCCCAAATCCCGGAACTTAGCCGCAGAATACGTGTTCAACGCGTTTACGATCGACTCTTCCTCGGAGGCGCTCCATTTGTCCTTCACCGGATCCACGCTTGCGCGTCCGTCGGAGTCGTAGAGAAGCGTGTTGAGTACCCTTCTGGATAGTTTAGGATAATGTAATTCTCCGACCGCGTCGAAGAATTTCAGAAGTTTTTGTCCGTGCCAAAGGGCCACTTTGGGATAGATAAAAACGAGATGTCCCTTCTCTTTGGAACCTTTCACTTCCGTAAACTGGGAGCTGAAATAGGTCGGCACCGCGCCGACCCCGTATTCCTTTACGTCGAGATATCGTTTTACGACGGGGAGATACTTCCTCTGCTCCGGTTTCAAAAAGCCCGCCTTTACGGGTTTCATATCGGTCTGCAGTTGTTTGAGGACCTTCAGGTTGGCCCTTTGTTGTCCTTTCGGCGGTACGAAATTCCAAAGGGAAACGACTTGATCCACGGAACCGGCGATCTCGTCGGGAACCGGAGTCATGTAGTCGAAAACCGCCTCCGATTCCTCCAGCGTATCCACGACGATCACTTGAGGGTCGGAGCTGATGTCGAAACGGTCTCCGATCTCGTCGTAAAGATTGACCGAGTCCAAGTTATCCACCATCAGATCCCGGCCGTTGTAGTTAAAGCGGATCCCCGGACTGAAGCTGAAAAAGGAGATCACCACCACTATTGCAACGACGACTAACGTTAACAATCCGGGTTTATTGTAAAAACGGTAGAGAAGAGGAGAGGTGGTCTGTTCCTTTGCGGAAAGTATGAATTTGTCCTTTAAGGAAGGGAACAAACGGAACAATAGTGTGATCTGAAGCGCGGTCACTCCGTACATGGAAACCGCGATGATCAGAATTCCGTAAATGGCGATGATTCCGAATTCGCTGAAACCCCTAAATTCCGAAAAGGCCAAAACCACGAAGGCGGAAGTGGTGGTCAGGGCGGAGATAAAGGAAGCGATTCCGGTGTGATAGATCGTATCCTTGATCGAACGCAACATATCCTGCGTCCGGGTGTATTCCTCCCGAAACCGGTAGAGGAATTGGATTCCGTAGTCGATCCCAAGTCCCATCAGGATCGAAGCGATGATGCTCGTCACCGAGTTCAACTGTCCAATGACGATCGTGGTCAACCCGAAGGAGAACAGGATTCCCGAAAGAAGGGAGACCAAAAGGATGAGGATAAAAAGAGGATTCCTAAAAAAGAAAAGGAGAAGGATCGCGATTCCGATAAAGGAGGCGATCGCGATCGGTTTTAACGCGGCCATCAGGGTTTCGTAGTCGTCCAAATGAAGCCGATACGTTCCCGTATATCCGACCAGAATCCCCTTCTTTTCGAGACCGAGTTCGGCGACCACTTCCTTGATCTTTTTGTCGAGCGCGATGTTGAATTCGATGTTGGTGAATGATCCGGCGGGTTTGATCAAAAAGATCAACATCCCCTTGTCCGGAGAAATATTATATTCGTCGAATATATCCCTTTTTGCAAGTTTCTGGTATTTGCCGAGGATGTCGTTGAAGTCGGGATTGTATTCCTCGTCCGAAAGTTTTATGAAGAACGGGTTGGCCCGTTCCACTTCCTCGTCGATTTTCCGCTTCACCCGTTTGCGGACCTCCACCAGATCCTCGGTTTTGAGAAATAAGGGAAGGCGGTCCTGAAGAAAGGAGACGTTGTATCGGTAGGAGATATACTGGACGAATTCCTTTTCCTTAAGCAGTCTTTCGTTCAGCAGATCCGAGGCTTTTTTGATGGCGGTTTCCCGCTCCTTATAGTAAATTATGTTTTTCTGTTTTACTTTCTCCGCCTCTTTCAGTTCCTTTTCCGCGATTTCGGGTTGTCCGTTCCGTTTCGCGGCGAACGCCTTGGTCAGGTGTTCGGTCATCCCTTTTTCGTCCTTGAACTTGATGCTCAGGATGTAGAATCCGTTTCCTCCGATCATCTCGATGACCTTCTGCGTTTTGATCACGGAAGGATTGTCTTTTGGAAGAAGGTCGAGGTTATTGCTGTTGACCGTGAGTTTGGACGCCTGCCAAAGGGACAACAGAAGCAACAAAGCCAAAACCCCGGAGGATCGGATCGGATTGAGAAGGATGGAATCTGTGAGTCTGGAAAGAAGTTTTCTCATGGAGTTTTAGTTCTTGGCTTCTTTTTTGATCAAGGCGATCGTCTGTTTGATTCCGTTCTTTTTGATGGAAGGTTCCACGGATTTCACCCTGTTGGTTTCGGAGGCGTATTTGCCTTCGCTTAAGAAATCCGTAACATACCAATCGTTGCCCGATTTTCCCAGGATCCAGGAGAAGGTGATCCGTTCGGAACCGCTCCAGATGATGGAAGAGGCGAGCGTAGCGTTATCTCCCTTGATGACCGGTTTTTCGTAATTGATGTCTATCTTGTCGAAGTATTTGTGGGCGATCGGAAAACTGCGGTGGATGATGAATTCGGAGATGGCTTCCTCGAATTCCTTTCTATCCGCCTCCGAAATTTTCGAGGAGGATTTCAGAAGTTGGGCGGAGAATTGTTTCACGTCCACGAGCGCGATGGCCTTATCGTTCTTTTTGTACCGGATGAATCCGATTAATTTTTTCACCGTGGAAACGATTTGTTCCTCGGAAGAGGGCGCGCTTTCCGTTCCGGACGGGTTCGTTCCCGATTCCTGCGGAGGGGTTTGGGCTTCGGGAGCGGATTGGGAAAAAACCGCTGCGGGTTGAACGAGGATCAAAAGAAATAGGATAGAAATTATTTTTTTCACAACGCGATACCAGTTGTTCTTAGTTTGTAAGGACCGACTCGAAAGTGTAAAACGGGTCGGAACCTTCATACAGGATTCCCGACGGATGGGGGGACGTCAACGGAATAAAATCGGGGATTCTTAAGCGGTTTCGTCTTTCTATAAAAAGCGTTTGCGTGCGGTCGTGTTCTTCCGCGGACTACCCGGGGAAAAACGGAACGCGGATTTCGAATCCGGACGATCCGCAGGATTTCCGCGCTTCGGAAATTTCGTGACCTTCGTCGACGAAGACGTTCAGAGTTTTAGTCTGCCCGAATTCAAATACGGAGCGAGATCCTCGGGTTCGTCAATATCATTTAACAGAGGAAGTACGCCCACGTTTTTTCTGGAAACTTGCAGTTTTTCTAATGTGATTGCGAATACCCGTTCGGTGCTCCAGGGAATTCCGCTGAAAATCGCCGGAAAGTTCCCCTTTAAGCCGAGAAGATAATAGCCTCCGTCCCGGGCCGGACCTATCACCGCGTCCTTATTTTTTAGGGAAGAGAACGCTTCGCGGATATATTTGGATTCCAAATCCGGACAATCGCTTCCTAGGATCACCGCGCACCCGATTTTTTCGGAGAATGTTTCCGAAAACGCATTTTCCATCTTTTCGCCGAGATCCTTTCCGGTCTGCAGATGAACGCTTACTCGTTTTCCCCAGTCGTTCGGAGTCGCATGCAAAGGTTGTAATAGATCCAATTTAACGGGGAACGGTTGCGGAGAATCCCCTCTCACGAAAAA
>NZ_NPEF01000187.1 GCF_002811955.1 Leptospira ellisii | reverse complement strand
CTCCGTATTGAGTTTTAAGATTTCCTGTTTTGTCCCCAAGTTCATTCCGAAAAGAATGATTCCTCCCGGAAGAATATCCTGAATTTCTTTTTCCGCGGTCTGATCCAATGTTTTGCCCGGAATCGCCACGTGAATGACCTGACCTACCAGTTCTTCCGGAGACATTTTGTCGACGATGGACTTGGCTTGGGATTCGAGATATCCGTCCCAACCGTCCGCTTGCAGTTCCTGTTGGTAGGAAGATACGTAATAGAACACGGTTAAGAAACCGAGAAGAAGGAGGAACGCGAATAAAAAACGGCGGATCATAGTTTGACAGAATAAGAAAACCTTGAATTCTGTAAAAACAAATTCCGGGGATGGTACTCCTATCTTATGTATCGAGATGCCGTATTGTTATTTCTTTTGGTTTGTGTTTTTTCCGTAGCGGGTTTTGGACAAGGAAACGCTTCTCCGGTTCGAATCCTTTTTTTCGGAGACAGTTTGACCGCGGGGTTGGGGTTGGATTCCCCCGAGGAAGCGTTTCCCGGACTTTTGGAAAAGAAATTATCCAAACAGGGAACGAAGGTGAAGGCGGTCAACGCGGGGATGAGCGGAGATACGACTTCGGGCGGTCTGGCACGATTGGATTGGGCCTTGTCCGGAGGTTTCGACGTTTTCGTTTTGGAACTGGGGGCCAACGATTCCATGCGTGGAATTTCCCCGGAACAGACGGAACACAACTTGAAGGAAATCCTTTCCCGAGTCCGCAAAAAAAATCCGCAGGCGAAGATCCTTCTCATCGGCATGAGGACCTTTCCGAATTTGGGAAAGGAATATCGGAAAAAATTCGAAAGCATTTTTCCGAAAGTCGCGCAAGAGGAGAACCTTCCTTTGGTTCCGTTTTTTTTGGACGGCGTGGCCGGAGTCAAAACCTTGAATCAAAAGGACGGAATTCATCCGACGGCGGAAGGGCACAAAATTTTGGCGAACAATCTTCTTCCCTTTTTCCAAAAATTGTTACGGAAGAGATGATTCCTTAAAAAGTGAGTTTACACCGGACTTTTCCCGAAAATCATGGATCTACCTGAATAATCGCGGGAATAGCTCAGTGGTAGAGCACCTCCTTGCCAAGGAGGGGGTCGCGGGTTCGAATCCCGTTTCCCGCTTTTTCTTTTAGATTCTCCTCCGGGCCTATTCAAATCATGGATTACAAACTTAAGAAGAATTCGAACGCCACCGTAGA
Source organism: Leptospira ellisii (assembly GCF_002811955.1). Classification (GTDB taxonomy): domain Bacteria; phylum Spirochaetota; class Leptospiria; order Leptospirales; family Leptospiraceae; genus Leptospira; species Leptospira ellisii. The sequence goes on along the minus strand of NZ_NPEF01000187.1, from coordinate 6,569 downwards.
TATTAAACTTACCTTTGAGGCATCCGACATAGAGAAAGCCTTCGACAAAACCTATTCCGAAAAACAAAAGGACGTAAAACTTCCGGGCTTCCGACAAGGAAAGGCTCCGCTCAATCTCGTAAAACGTCATCTGGGAGATTCGATCGCAAGCGACGCGATCAATACTTTGATCGTGGACGGTATGACTTCGATCATCACGAAATTGGAATATCCGATGATCCGTTTTCCCAAGTTCGAAATTCAGGATTATCAGCCGGGAAAAACGTTGGTCGCCACCGCCGTTTACGAAACCAATCCGGAAATCACCTTAGGAAAATATAAAAAAATCAAAATCAAACTTCCCGAAGTCGCCGTCACAGAAGGGGACGTTCAGGAAGAAATCGAAACGGTCCGTAAACAGCTCGCCAGAAAACAACTCAAAGAGGAAGGACAAACGGCCGCGACCGGAGATATCATCGATATGGAATATACCGTACGCGAAAAAGGGCAGGAGCCGAAAAATGCGAGCAACACTTCCAACGATTATCATCTTGGACATGAAAGCAATTTAAAGGGTTTCGACGAGAATTTGTACGGAATGAAGTCCGGGGAAACCAGGGAATTCACACACGCGTTTCCGGACGATTATCCGCAGAACGAGGTGGCGGGTAAGGCTTTCGAATATTCCGTAACCGTAAAGTCTCTGTACGCAAATATTCTTCCGCAAGAGGACGACGATCTGGCCTCCGAATTCGACGGTTCGGAATCTTTGGCGGCATTGAAGGAAAAAATCCGTAAAAATCTGAAAGAACGTTTTGAGGAAGGCGTTAAAAACAAGAAGATGGAAGACATCTACAAGGAAGTCATCGAGGATTCGAAATACATCCTTCCGGAATCCTATGTAAAGGAGGAATCCGAGCACGTTTTCCATAATATGATCCACGAATTCCGACTTCCGCACATGAGTCTTGAAAAATACGCGGAAATGATCAAAAAGGATCTCAAGGAGGTCCAGGATTCCTTTAAAAATTTGGCGGAAACCCGACTGAAACACTTTTTTACCCGCCAAAAGATCGCTCAAACCGAAAATATCACCTATTCCGATTCGGATTTTGACGCGGATCTAGAAAAACTTGCGTCAAGTTATCAAATTTCCCTGTCCGATCTTAAAAAAGAGCTGGAAAAGGGGAAACTGATGGATAATTATCGAGAGAATTTTTTCGCGAAAAAAGTGGACGATGCCCTCTTTGATCTTGTAGAAAAGAAATACACTGACAAACTGAGCATCGGGCAGGTAAAAGACTATCTGAACCAAAAGGAAGAGCAGAAAGCATGAGTGTAATCCCGTATGTGATCGAGCAAACCAGCAGGGGAGAAAGATCGTATGACATTTTTTCCCGACTTTTAAAGGATAGAATCATCTTTCTCGGGAACGCCATCAACGACGATTACGCAAACGTCATCACGGCTCAGTTGTTATTTTTGGAAGCCGAAAATCCCGAAAGAGATATATATCTCTACCTCAATTCTCCGGGAGGGTATGTTTCCTCCGGATTGGCCATTTACGATACGATGCAATACATCAAACCGGACGTCCGTACACTTTGTCTCGGACAGGCTTCCTCCATGGCCGCTCTGTTGTTGGCTGGCGGTGCTGCGGGAAAACGTTCCGCGCTTCCCAATTCCAGAATTATGATGCACCAACCTATGGGTGGGGCTACCGGCCAAGCCAGTGATATCGAGATTCAAGCCCGGGAAGTTTTGAAGCTAAAGGAAATTTTAAATTCGATTTATCACAAACACACAGGAAAGAGTGTGGAGCAAATTCAAAAAGATACCGAAAGGAATTTTTATATGACTGCGGAAGAAGCGAAGAATTACGGAATTATCGATAACGTGATTCAGATCGACCGCAGCGAGAAGGCCGCAGCCGCGGCTCAATAAAGGAGCTCTCCCTTGGCTAAAAAAACACCGGGAACCAACGGTAAACAAAAACTATTCTGTTCGTTTTGTGGAAAAGAACAGGACGCGGTCAAACGTTTAGTCGCGGGTCCGGGTGTTTATATCTGTGACGAATGTATTTCCCTCTGCAACGAAATCATAGCGGAGGATCACGATCATTCGCACGAAAAGGCGGACGTTTTTGGAGAGGTTCCCAATCCCGCAGAAATTAAAAGTATTTTAGACCAATATGTGATCGGTCAAGATCACGCAAAAAAAGCCCTGTCCGTGGCCGTTTACAATCATTACAAACGAGTCAATCTGAAGGAAAAAAAATCCGAAGTAGAAATCGAAAAGTCGAATATCCTTTTGATCGGACCGACCGGAAGCGGAAAAACCCTTTTGGCTCAAACCCTCGCCAGAATCATTAAGGTTCCTTTTGCGATCGTAGACGCGACCGCGCTTACGGAAGCGGGATACGTGGGCGAAGACGTGGAAAACATCATTCTCAAACTGATTCAAAACGCGGACAATGATATCAAACGCGCCGAAATCGGGATTATCTACATCGACGAAGTGGATAAGATCGCCCGTAAATCGGATAGCGCTTCCATCACCCGGGACGTAAGCGGAGAAGGGGTGCAACAGGCTCTTTTAAAAATCATAGAAGGGACCGTGGCGAACGTTCCTCCGCAAGGCGGAAGAAAACACCCTCATCAGGAATATCTCCAAGTAGACACGAAAAATATCCTGTTCATTTTGGGCGGTGCGTTCGTGGATCTGCCCAATATCATCAAATCCAGAACCGGAGTCAAAACCATCGGTTTCGGTTCCGAAGAACAGAGAATTCAAGCGGATAGTAAGGACGCGCTTATGGGACAGGTGATTCCCGAGGATCTGATCAAGTTCGGATTGATACCTGAATTCATCGGAAGGTTGCCGATCGTCGCGACTCTGCAGGAGTTGGACGTGGAAATGCTCAAGGAAATATTCAGAGAACCGAAAAACTCGGTGCTCAAACAATATACGCGTTTGTTGGAATTGGAAAACGTAAAACTTACCTTCCGCGAAGACGCAATCGATCGGATCGCGGAACTCGCCATCAAACGCGAGTCGGGGGCGAGAGGTCTGAGAGCCATCGTGGAGAACATCATGCTGGATCTTATGTTCGATATTCCTTCCCGCAAGGACATCGAGGAAGTCGTGATCACGGGGGAAGTGATTACGGATCGTGTTCAGCCGACCTTAATTCTCAAAAAAGAATCCAAGATCGCATAATCACGTTCGATCGACAAGGACGGGACGGTAGACAAACATGGAACGAAGGCGTTCCAACGTCCTTCTTCTCAGGAAGAACGCTAACTCAGCTTCTTTTCGTAAACCCAAAATTCCCTGTCGTTCCTGCTCCAATCGCGGGCGGAATTTCTCCTGTATCCGTATTTCTCATACAGCTTATGGGCGGCCTTCATCGAAGGTTGAGTGGAAAGCACCGCGTTTCGAAAACCGGATCGTTTCGCTTCCGTTTCGAAATCGAGGCAGAGACGATCGCCGATCCCTCGTTTTCTATGGCTTGGTAGCGTGGCGAGCAGCTGCATTTCCGCCTCGTCCGTCTGTGCGATCTGTCGATACGGATTGTGTTCGTTTCCGAGGATAATCATTCCGACGACTTCTTCGGTTGTAGTAATTCCCAACAGAATCTTTCCCCGTTTTTTGACTTCCTCTATCGAAAAGATCTTTTCCGCGATTTCCGGAGAAGTAAATCCCGCATCCACGTAGGACCGTTGCAAAAGCGTTTCGATCCCTCGATCGTATTCGGTCTGATCGACGTGATACGGTTTGATTTCTAATTCCATGGAAGTTTTCGACTACTTCTTCTTTTTCTTATCCTCAACTTTGACGGAAGACTGCGATTTCCCCTGTAGTTCGATTTTTTTCTTTTCCGCCCAAGGAATCGCCACGCTCAACTGTTCCGCGAGGGAAAGAAGATTGTCGTTGATGTCCACGAGTTCGTCGACGATCACGAAATAAGAAACGCTGGATTTGAGTTTGCTGTCGCCTTTTTTGATCCGCTTCATCTGACTTTTGTAGATGTTCTGTTTGATCTTTTCTAGGTTTTTGGTTTTCTTTTCCGATCTGGCCTTTTCGAGTAGATCCGGAAATTTATCCGAATCCGCCAGAAGTTCCATAAGATTCGTCGCCGATTTTCTCAATTCCTTGACTTCCTCTTTTTCGTCCTTCGAAACCTCCTGAAAGGAGCTGATTCCGTTGGAAGCGGTCCGCAAAATGTTCCAGATACTTTCCGTGATCCGATCGAGATGATTGATGGAATCCGTGACGGGATGAATCGCGGAAAGATCCTCTTCGTCCAGATGTTTGTTCGCGATGGATAAGAAGCTGGAAAGGGAATTCTCCCGCATCTTTTTGAGATCCTTTAGAAGTTTTTGAGTCTGTCTGAAATTCTTCTTTTTGCCGTTTACGTAACCTGCACAGGCGTTGTTGAGGGCTTTTCTCGCAACGCTCAAACTTGCGAGCATGGAGGAGATCGTCCTCGTAAGCGCACGTTCCGGATGTTTTTTGAGGGTGATCAGTTTTTCCAGATTTTCATCGTAGGTTTCCTGGCGTTTTTTATGGATTCTACCGAAAAGATAAATCAATAAACCCGCGACCAAAACCAGAACGATCACCGAGGAAAAACCGAACAGATATAGGATCGATCCTATGATTCCGGCCGTCGTGGAAGCGATGATGGCGGTAAAAAACCATCCGCCGACCACGGTTAGAACTCCGCTGACCCGGTTTACGGAATTCTCCTTGTTCCAAGCTCCGTCCGTAAGGGAGGTTCCCATGGCGACCATAAAGGTCACGAAGGTCGTCGAAAGGGGAAGTTTGTATAAGGTTCCGATCAAAATCAGGGCGCTGGAAATCTGTATGTTTACGGAGGCGCGTAAAAGATCGAATGCTTCGGTTTCGTGGACTTTTACGACTTCAAAGACGTTTCTTTGTTCGAAACGTTTTCCGATGAAATGACGAACGCTCGCGGGAAGGATCGCCTTGATAGGAGTGTAGATTCCGAGCGCGATCTGCACGAAAACGCGGGCGACCAAACTCGTATTAAAACTTTCTAATGTTTCTCCTTGGGAACCGAGCGTGACTTCGGTTTGGGTGACCGTTTCCGCCTTTTTGGAGAACCAAAGAGGGAACAACATGACGCAGGCCGCTCCCAAAAGGATGAAGTTCGGGGTTTGTACGTTTCCGGCGAGACCGGCGGCGATCGCGTTCGGATCGCCTCCTTGCTGGATGAGCGTCCAGGTTGCGAAACTCGCCAGAGGAACCCCGATGAAATTCACCAGGTCGTTGCTGGCGAACGCCATTGCCAGGGAACCGGTTCCAACCAAAACTAGGAATTTAAGAATATTCCATTCTAATAATACTAGAATCTGAAATACGACGGAGAATCCCGCGAAGCTGATCAGAAGGATGTTCGTAAAGTTTTCGTTGATGTATTTTACCGTTTCGGGGGGGATGAACGTGGAACCTTTCATCGCGGAAAGAAGGGTGAAAAACATCACCGTTGTCAGGGAAAGTCCTCCGAAAAGTCCGCCGAAATACCTCATCGAATTTTTCAGGTTGAAGGAGAAGATAAAACGGAAGACGAACTGAAGAATCATTCCCGAAAGGAACGCGACGATCACACTCGTCACGATTCCGAAAATGATCTTTAAAGCGCTTTCGGAATTGATGATTTGAAACGCGCCGTTGAGGGTTCCGGTTTTCAAAAATGCAATCGCAAGAGCGGCGCCCAAAAGTTCGAACACAAGGGAAACGGTCGTGGAAGTGGGCAACCCTAAAGTATTGTAAAGATCCAAAAGAACGATGTCGGTCAGCATCACCGCCAAAAACAGGAACATCAGATCCTGGAGGGCGAATCCTTCCGGATGAAAGATTCCTTTTCGCGCGACTTCCATCATCCCGCTGGAGGAAAGGGCCCCGAAGATGATTCCGATTCCCGCCACGACTAAAATGATCCGTTTGGATGAGGCTTTGGAGCCGACCGCCGAGTTGGTAAAATTGACCGCGTCATTGGAGACTCCGACCAGAAGGTCGCCGACTCCGAGAATGGCCATAAGGATAACGATGATTAGGAAAAAGTCCATGAAACGCTTCCGTTTGTTGTTTTGTAGAATCTACGGTTTTCGCTTAGAATTTATGTAAAACAGTTGATTGAGTGTTTTCTATAGGCGAAGTCGGACAACTGAAATTTTACCGACGGCCCATCCGTGTTTATTACTTTTCTATTACAAAATTCAACCGGTTAATCCTGCATATCCCAAAAAAAATCCTTGTTGCTTAGTTCTTCTTCCGGGGAAGGGGTTTCCGTAACCGAATAGAAATTTCTGGATCCGGCGGAATCCAAAATCAATTTATATTGTTCTTTGAGTTCCCAGGTTTCCTTTTCCCAGTAATCGGTTCCCGCAAATTGGGGAAAGGCTTTCGGGAAGGACGGATCGGTTCGAAAACGACTGGAAATCCAAGCCGAATAGTGTACGAATCGCATCGCCCGCAGAATTTCTATGAGTCGAAACCAGCGTTCGTCGAATTCCCGGAATTCTCGATAACCTTCTAAAATTTTTCCCCGTTCCCCGACGGAA
>NZ_NPEF01000186.1 GCF_002811955.1 Leptospira ellisii | reverse complement strand
ATATTTTTACTCTGTGAGTATCGCAATCAGCCTTTTGACCGGAGTTTCCGGATTGTATAAGGCCAAAAAAGATCGTTTGAATTTGGTACGCGCCATTTTTCTTCTGAGTATATTCTTTTGTTTTTTAGGACAAGGTAAGGCGTTTTATTACGTAACGCAAGGCGGAGGATTTTTAAACGAAGAACGAAGACTTTTCTTTTCATACTTTATAGGATTCGCGATCTGCACTTGTCTCACATCCGCCGTGTACGCCTTACATCTTCTCGGACTCGTAAAGGATCCGCTAAAACTTTGTCTTTGGGGATTTTTGGGATTTCCCGTCGTCTACGGCGTTTCCCAGTTTATAGAAAACTTATATACGATTACCTATATCGGCAAATCGATCATACTAACGATGCAGTTGAGCGCGGGAATCGTTTCGTTTCGTTATATCCGTAAGAATCGGATGCGAAGGATTTACTACAACTATCCGATCCAAAATTTCACGCTTTGTATTTCGATCACCTGTCACACGATCGGCCTCTGGATCGGTTCGCCTCCGATGGTGATCGGGTCCGTGATCGTTCCCGCTTTTTTTGTGGTTTATTTTTTCATTCTCGAATACAACCATCCCGAATTTTGGAGTAGAATCGAAAGGACCGAGAAGACGGCCGAGCCGGTTTTGACGGAAATTTTGGAAACCGAAGACGGAACTTCCTCCGCCGAAGAAACGGAAACCGGTTTGAGTTCCTACATTCCGAGAAATCTGATCGAAGGTTTGAATCTGGATCGGATCGAAACCAAAATCGAAAAGTTCGTGGAAGACAGGGAATATCTGGACGAGGATCTTCGTTTATCCGACTTCGCAGCTTATCTCGGAATTTCCCTTCACCAGGCTTCGTATTATTTGAACAATTACAAGAAATCGAGCTTCACCGATTTTCTCAACTTTCATCGGTTGGAGGAATCAAAACGGATGTTTCTTCAAAAACCGGGAATGAATCTTTTGGAAATCGCTTTAGCCAGCGGATTCAATTCCCCTTCTTCGTTTCGAAGGGCTTGTATCAAATTTGCGGGCAAATCCCCGAAAGAATTTAGGAGTTCCTTGTTTAAGGAGGAATTCGCCAAGGAAATCGAAGCGCCGATTCCTTCGGTTTCGTACGCAGGTCTGGAACTGCAAACTCAAAGATAAAAACATCCGTCAAAACCCGTAAAATCGTCCGCCGCTTTTCGCGCGGCGGATTTAAAAAGGGAAAATTCCGCGGAATTTCCCGTTTTTAGGTGTTCCTACGTTTTATCGGCCGATCGTTTTACCGACGAAACCCTCTTTACTGCGGATCTCCGACGGTGTTTCCCGTCCGCTCCATATCAAAACGGAAAAAAGATTCCACTTCTAATAGATTCAAAAATCAGAATATTCAAAATCGATCAACGAGCACAACTCATCCTATTTCGAATGATGGAACATTCCTTTCTTTTTTTTCCGACCGTCAAAGAACCTTCGGCGCTTTCCCCGTCGTCGAGAAAACGTCCGCTAAAAACGGCGCCGCTCGAAAAACGGTAAGTGCCCGGTCCGTTTTTTTTATCAAAGCGGAATCCTCCGGAAAAACGATCCCCGTCCTTATACTGGATGCTTCCGGAACCGTGTCTTTGATCGTTCTTGAAACTTCCCGAATACACTTCGCCCGAATCGTAGACGTAAATTCCGTTTCCGTTTTTGCAGTTTCCCGACTTGCATCCGGGAGAGGATCCGAGATAAGAGGCCATGGATTTGTTTTCTTTTTGAGGCCGAAGAGTTTCGGTCGACGTCGACGAAGATTCTTCCTGCGCGGATTCGGGTTCCACGTATTTTTTAGGCTGACCGAACGCGTCTTCCTGAAAGAATTTCCTCTCTTTGATATCCGGTTCCAGATCGAGGTCGTTCTTTTTGACGGAGGATTTTTTTTGAACCTCCGCCGATTTGGGGATTTCCTTGTTTTTTTTACCGCAGCCGACCGAAAAAAGACAAAGCAAAATCGCGGTTGCGGTAGTTGTTCGATAGATTCCGGAAAGGACCATGTCCATCCTCCACGTTCGAAGTCCTTTCTAAATACTATCGGATTTTTAGGAATTCTTCTTCAATTCGATCACGCTGATTTCGGAAGGCGCCCCCAAACGTAAGGGCGGTCCCCAATACCCGGTACCCCTGCTGACGTAAATCCAAGTGGACTTATGTCTATGCAGACCGGCGACGAACTTCTGCGCGAGATAGATGAGGAAATTCCCGGGAAAATACTGTCCTCCGTGTGTATGCCCGGAGAGTTGCAGATCAAAACCGGCTTCCGCGCCTTCGAACACGCTGTTGGGTTGATGAGCGAGCAAAACCTTGTAATCCGAATTCTCGCCGCCTTTCATCGCGCGATGCGGATCGGTTTTGTGTTCCGGAAGAATGGAACCCGCCTTGAGATCCGTGACTCCGGCTAATGTGAGTTTGGCGGAACCGTGTTCCAAAACCCTGTTTTCGTTTAACAAAACTTCGATCCCGTGACTTTCCAATTCCCGAATCCAGGAGAGCACCCCCGAATAATACTCGTGGTTTCCGGTCACGAAAAAAGTTCCGTGTTTGGATTTCAGATCGGCCAAAGGGGTGATATGATGTTTGAGTTTGTTCACCGGGCCGTCCACAAGATCGCCCGTGATCGCGACCAGATCCGGTTTTAATTCGTTTACGGTTCTTACCACCGCTTCCAAAAAACTCTTCTTGATCGTGGGTCCGATGTGGATATCCGAAATCTGGACGATGCGAAATCCTTCCAGAGAGGAATGCAGATTCTCTCCGGGAACGGTGACGGGAAGTATCTTCAATTTACGATGCGCTTGGTAAAAGCCGATTCCGGTCAAACCTCCCGCCAAACCCAAAACGGAAACGCTCAAGATGCGATTGAGGAATTCCTTTCTTCCGAAAAAGGAAAATTCCCCCTCCTCGCCCGAACCCGGAAGAACGCTTGCGATTCCGCTCACGGAAGCCGTGGTTATGTCCTTCAACAAAACCAGGCTGAAAAGGATCGTAAAAAATCCCAGACCGGTGAACGCGAGATAGGAAAACGCGGTTTGAATTCCTTCCCGATCGGAGGTAAGACTGATATAATAGCTGATCGGAATGCTCAGAGTGAACAAAACGATCAGGATCCAAGCCAACCAGGACGCCCAACCCTGCGCCCCCAGACCTTGGATCAAACGGAATCCGGTATAGGTATAACCCAATCCGATGATCAGAGTGAACACTCCGAGAAATACGAGAAAGCGGGAGATTTGATTTTCCATTACCTTAATATGACCGTAAAAAACGATCGAAGTTTCTATTCGGTTTAAAATCCGGAATCTTTAGAAAAACGGCATTCGTATTTTCATCAAGTCGAATATTCCCAAACCCTTGACGAACCTTCCGATTTCCGTAGCATTGACAGAAAGTTCCATGGTTCAAGCCGATTTAGAATTTCAAAAACTGAAAAGCATCCTCAATACGAGCACGATCTTAAACGCCAATTTGGATCTTTATCAGCTTCTGCCTTTGATCATGTTATATTCCAAGGATCTTTTGGAGGCGGAAGCGAGTTCCCTGTTTCTTCTCGACGAGGCCGGAGAATTTCTATATTGCGAAGTGGCCTTGGGGGAAAAAGGGGAAATCATCCAAAAATACGGCCGTCTCGACGTCGGACAGGGCATCGCCGGTTGGGTCGCCAAGGAAAAAAAGCCGATCATTCTGGAAGACGCGTATTCGGATCCGAGATTCAATCAGGCATGGGATCAAAAGACCGGTTATCGAACCCGTTCCCTGGTATGCGTGCCTTTGTTCGTGGAAGATAAAATCATCGGGACCTTGGAAATTCTGAACAAAACCCAGGAGCGTTCCTTCGACGCCTCGGATCTGAATTATCTGACCTCCCTTTCGGAAGTCGCGGCCATCGCGATCCAAAACGCCAAGATCCACGACAACCTCAAAAAGAGGATCCTGGAACTTTCGCTTCTATACGAATTCGAAAAACTGATCGTGTCCGAAAAAAGCATCCACGAACTGGGAAGTTGGGTTTTGGAAAAGGTTCTGGAATTTTTGGAGGCGAAAACAGGGACGATCTATCTCGCGGATCACGCCAATCGATCGCTTCGTATTTTGGCGGCCAAGGGAATCCCCAAAGAGGCTCTGCATTCGATCGTGGTTCCGTTCGGAGAAGGTATCGCCGGATGGGTCGCCTTGGAGAGAAAAAGTCTGCTGATCCAAAATCTGGAAGAGGACAAACGATACGATCAGAACGCGAAGTATAAGTTCGAGACGAATTCCCTCATCTCCTCCCCTTTGATTTACAGGGACGAACTTTTGGGAGTCATCAGCGTTAACAGCAAAAATTCCGGATTCGCATTCCATCAAAACGACCTCGAAATGTTGGGCGCCGTCGCCAACCGTCTTTCCGTAACGATCAAAAACGCGGATCTTTTCCACAGAGTCGTGGATAGCGATCGGGAATTACAAAGGGCGCGGGAAGTGATGTCCAAGGTGATACCGACGACGATTCCCTACATCAAAGGTTTGGAAGTGGGAGCGGAACACATTCCCTATTCGAACGTGGGCGGGGACTTTTACAGTATCTTCAAACTCGATACGGAACGGACCGGATTTTTGATCGCCGACGTTTCCGGTCACGGGCTTTCCGCTTCGGTAATCGCGGCGGTGATCAATACGATCGTATCTACCTACGACAAGGAAATCCTTTCCAGTCCCTCCAAGTTTTTTACCGGACTCAACCACGCGTTGAACAATAAGATGGCCGGAAATTTCGTGACCGCCTTTTACTGCGTCATCGACACCGAAAAGGATACGATCCTCTATTCCAACGCAGGACACAATCATCCTCTCTTATTAAAACGAACCGCCGATACCATGATCCCCTTGGAAACGAAGGGAAAACTGATCGGCGTGATTCCCGATCTGTTCTTCGAGGAAAACACCGGATCTTTCGAAAGCGGGGATCGTCTCGTGTTGTATACGGACGGGATTTCGGAACATTCCTCAGAGGATCGTTCCAGAAGATACAGCGAAGAAGCCATATCTCTTTCCATCCGCAAATCGATCTCCAAAAATTCCAAAGAGGCCGCGACCCGGATCGTCGGCGATTGTGTGGAATACTGCAATCGGCCGAAGTTCGACGACGACGTCACTCTCCTCGTCGTCGATCGTAAATAAAATACGTTTTTCTAATTTAGTATTTCTGAATATATTGATTCGCCGCCGTCCGGTTCGATCCCGATCGAACCTTGTTCGTTTAAAAATCGGTTTCGGAATACGAAGTAAGGATGATATTTTTTAAACCGAAGTCGCTAACGTTAGATTGAACGCTTATTATATAATGTTTCGAATAAAATAAAATTCGCGCGGTATTTGCGAACGGGTCCGAGTCTAACTAGAGGTAATAAGGAGGGTTCACCATGAATGCAATCACGATCTTTGCGCTTGCGTTGTTGGCAGTTCCTGTTTTTGCCCGTTTTGCTCGGGTGACTAAAGAGGCGATGGGGAGATATCACCTAGTCGGCTTGGGAGGTTTGTTTTTGATTCTGGGAGAAGCGACCCGGATGACGGCGGATAAAATTTCGCCTATCGCCGCGCTTTTACCGGTCATCGACATTGTCACTGCGGTCTTAGCATACGCGGGGGTTCTCTTCGGGACACTGTGGTTATCAGTGTATTACATAAAACACCCGAATGAAATTTGAAAATTCTTAAAAACAAGAATCGAAAAGGCGGGTTTATCCCGCCTTTTTTGTGTACGGAGGACCGACATCTCTTTCGGTGTTTTTTCCTACAAACGATTGCGGGAACTCCTGCTCGAAACTCGGATTTTTCGAAAATCGGGATTTTCAGGAAAACGATTTCCGGGATTAAACGTAGGAACACCTAAAAACGGATCGATCACGGTGCGAGTCCCCTATTCCTTGGAAATAGAAAGTTCTGGGTGAACTCATACCGATCCCAAAAACCCTCTACGAAATGCGCCGAAAAAACACCGAAAATTTTCACTTCAAACCGTTGGGGGAACTCCCACATTTCCCCGAAATCATTCCGATAAACCGCCCAAAAAGCGGGAACTCCTGCGAACATTCCGAACTCGGAAAAGAAAAAAGAAGGACTCGAAATCCATGAACGAAATTCCCCTCTTAAAACATTCGATACTGTACGCAGCGGACCCCCTCTGCCCCTGGTGTTACGGTTTTTATCCTGTCTTCCGTAAAATTCTGGAATCGTATTCGGACAGGATACGATTCTCTCTGATCTTGGGCGGATTGAGATTCGGAGAAACCGCCGAGCCGTTTACCCCCGAACTTTCCAAAATTCTAAAATACGAATGGAGGGACGCGGAAGCCGTCACCAAACAGCCGTTCGTTCCTGAAATCCTGAACCGAACCGATATACTCTATAACTCGCTGAACGCGTGTAAGGCGATAATCGCCGTCCAAAAAATCTCCCCCGAAATCGTATTCGAATATCTGGGAGAAGTTTCAAAAACCTTCTTCTACGAAAATCGGAACCCGACGGAATACGAAACCTTCCTAAACGCCGCGCGAAAATTGGGCGTCGATCCCGACCGATTCCGAAAGACGTTCGAAGACGAGGATACTGAATCGGAAACTTGGACGGATTTTTATTACGGATTTTCCGCCGGAGTAAGCGCGTTTCCTACATTCATTTTTTCTGATGGAGTGGAAAGCGGCGTTCTGATACGGGGATACCATTCCTTCGAACAGGTCGATTCGATTCTCAAGGATTATTTCCGATCCATACGCGTTTAGGAAACGGATTCACGCGTTTCGTTCGCGTTTTCTTTTTTCCCTCGATTCTTTGGATTCCGTTTTGCCGACGTAATTGGCGAGAACCAAAAGAATTCCTCCTAAAAACGCCGACCAAAATCCCGGAACGGACAATGCTCCGGGAAACCAACCTCCGATGATCAAAATCACCCAGGCGTTGATGATCAAACCGATCAAACCCAGACTGAGATAATAGAATACGATTCCGATCCCGAGCGTCATCACGATCAAAACGAGACGCAACGCGGCGTTGATCGCCACGAACGCGATCACGACCATCACCGAATGGAACCAACCTCCTACGACGTGAAAGTCGGGATGAATCAGAGGAAAAACGAATTCGACCACGAGGGACATGAGAACCAGAGAAAATAAAAAATGAGTCATAAAACTTCCGTATTAAACGTAAACGTCGACGTTCTTTCCGATCGAAGGAGGCGGCGAACCGGGCGGAACGATCTCGGGATCCGTCGATTCGATCTGATTGTCCTGCTCCGCGATGATCTCTCTCGGAGAAGAACCCGTGGAAACCGGCGCAATGGAATCTGAAAAAAGGATCTGCCTGGATCCGACAGCCATGTAGGACATATCTTCCTCGATTGGTAAGAATTTTCTTCCAGGAAGATATTATATGAAATCCCGTCCGGGGTTCCAAGGAAAAATGAGCCGGACTTGTAAAAAACTTTCCAGAAACCGGGCCCGATCGAAGCTGAGCGGAGGGAGTTTCGAAAAAATCCGAACGGTCGTCCTTATGAATCTGCAACAAGCGCTCCAACACGTAAAGACCGGAAATCTTCCGGAAGCAAAGAAGGCACTTCTAATCTATCTGCGGGAAAATCCGGAAGACCCGGCCGGCAACTACCACCTCGGGATGTGTCATTCCCATATGAACGAATTGGATTTAGCCGAGGAAAAACTTCTCAAAGCAGTTTCCTTGAACGAAACCTTTGTCGCCGCAAGAATCGGTCTCGGAGTTTTATACGCGAAAAA